>DSDU01000105.1 GCA_011056835.1 Deltaproteobacteria bacterium | reverse complement strand
CGTGACGGGCTACGTGACCCGGTCATGGTGTGAGAAACAGTGTCCCAAGTGGCTCAGAGAAATGGAAGAGGAAGGAAAGCTCGAAGTCTACGGTGAAGAAAAACCCGCGGTAGAGCATCATTAGTTTTTTATTGAACAAACGTTGTTTGTACGTAAGGGACCCGCTCACCATTGAACGGGTCCCTTTTTTCACCTGATGTGTTGGGTATGAGACAGTGGCGGTGATTAATTGACATATCTTTACTCTTAACGCTTGAACTCTAAGAAAAAAAGATATAAGAAACCCTTACGCGGGTGTGCGACCCGAAAAAATCAACCATGGCGCCCTTTCACCAATATGAAACAACCGCAAGACTGTATTTAATTAGTATCCGAGTACTATCTAACGTCGATTTTGATCCTATCTTTCGAAACGTTGCATGAATGAGGGAGGAAGGGCCCATCATTAAAATACGAGGTTGTAAGCAATGGCAAAAATGCTGAACAATACACTGAAAACGATAGAACAGTATAAAAGTAGAAATCCTCATTATGAGGAATTGCTCCAGATACTTGAAGAAATATTAATCCTCCGGGAAGAGTATTCAAAAAGGATGACTGATGGTGTTTTCATCGTTGACGAAAGTCATGTGCATCAGAAGCTGGCAGGGGGGTTACCCCTGGTCGATTTCTCGCGGAATAATTTCGATCTGACGGAGCCGAAAAAGTATTTCTTCGATTTAATGAATATTGCGCGAAAACGATCTCCTGAAGAAACGAAAACCATAGAAGATGGTCTTATATCGGGAGAACTTGATTACGAAGCGATGGTTCGTGAATCATTTACCTTGAGGACCGACAACGATATCCCGGAAGAGGATGAGAAACTTTTTGATCTTTTAAGCTTATTTATCGAGGAGAGCCTTCGACCTGCTCTGGAATGGCTGGTGAGTAACTACCATGAAGTAATCAAGAGTTCCCAGTGGGCTGAGGGTTATTGCCCGGTATGTGGTAAGGAGCCCAAGATCGGAGAGTTACGGGAAGAAGAGGGCTTCCGATATCTTTTCTGCAATCAGTGCGGATGTGAGTGGGACTATTTACGCATAAAATGTCCTTTCTGTGGGAATGACGATCAACAGACACTTGCTTATTTCACTATTGAAGATGAAGAAAAATACAGGGTGGATGTCTGTAATAAATGTAAGAGATATATAAAGACGGTGGATTTCAGAAAAGCGAACGAGGAAGCAAATCTCGATGTAGAGGATATCGCAACACTGCATCTCGATATGCTTGCAAATGAAGAAGGGTACGAGTAAGGGGGCTTTGAGCAGTCAGCTATCGACAGGTTGCTTCTCAAATACATTTTTACCGGGCCCATTCCGCTTATTGATGAATCTAAAGCTTGCTCAACGCAGTTCCAAAACTCACACTTCAAACGTGGGCTGTTGGATCTGCAGGGTTTTCGATTTGGCTTGATTTGTGAGCAACAAGTTCCATGCAGACAGCTCAAGTGAATGTTAGTTCCGGCTAAAGCAGGTCTCTATTAAGCTGATTGGTGAGAGCTGAAAGCAGATAATGCGTGATAATGATATTTCAGCGGTAATTGAACATATAAAAGGATCACTTGAGCACGAAAAGTTACCCATCGTCTCGGACCTTGCCGAGAAAGATCATGATCCCTTCAAAATACTCATTTCGACGATTCTCAGTCTCAGAACAAAGGATGAAGTGACGGAAACAGCAACCCGAAATCTTTTTCTCCTTGCGTCGATTCCTGAAGAGATGATGGAATTATCCGAAGAAGTAATCGCCGCTGCCATTTATCCTGTGGGATTCTATCGAAACAAGGCAAAGACAATCCGACATGTATGCCGCGAGCTCGTGGACACATATGATTCCCGCGTTCCCGATTCCATTGAGGAATTGCTGAAGTTAAAAGGAGTCGGGAGGAAAACGGCCAACCTGGTCGTAACATTAGGATACGGCGGACAGGGGATCTGCGTCGACACCCACGTCCACCGAATTTCGAATCGACTCGGCTACGTGAAGACAAAGACGCCGGACGAGACGGAATTTGCACTCAGGGACAAGCTTCCCCGTACGTACTGGATACATTACAATACCCTGTTGGTTGCATTCGGACGGACGATGTGCAAACCTGTTTCGCCGTTGTGCAGCCAATGTCCGGTTATCGCATATTGCGACCGGGTGGGTGTGGGTAAAAGCAGGTAACGACTGAAGGATAAGGGCGAAAGGCATAAGGCAAAAAATGAGCTGAACGTCTATCCCGTTGTCTGAATGTGTTTGTTTTTCCTTCCTTAAGCCATGCGCCCTTTGCCTCGTGCCTTCCTTATGTGTCCATCTTCCAGATCGTTCCCCGGGGTGTATCGAAGACGGTAATGCCGAGGGTGCGCAACTCTTCTCTCAATCGATCCGACTCCGCCCAGTTGCGGGCCGCTCGAGCGACATTGCGTCTGTCCAGAAGTTCCCTTGCTTTGTCACTGAGCTGTTCCTCTTGAAAATCCATGATCCCCACAACGGAGTTCAGCCTGGTCATTGTCTCCAGAATTTTATCCCGTTCTTTCTGATCCAGACGTCCCTCAGCCAAAGGACCGTTTACTTTCCTTACGAACTCAAAAACAGCAGCAAGTGCGTTGGAGATGTTAAAATCGTCGTCCATTGCTTCGGTGAAATCCCGGTTAACGGAATAGATCAACTGATCGGTTTCGGCATACCCCTCGCCGGGTCTGAGCCGAATAAGCCTCTGGATAAATCCGTTGAGTCGTTTTACCGTGTTGCGTGCCGTATCGAGGGCGCCGAAGGAGAAATTCAGCGGTTTCCGATAGTGTGAACTCAATAGAAAATATCGAATTTCTTTTCCATTGTAACCTTTTTCTTCCAGTTCTCCTAGCGTGAACGAGTTTGCAAGTGAGCGGGACATCTTCTTATCCCCCAACATAACCAACTCGGTATGCAGCCAGTAATTAGCAATATTTTTACCGCTCGCCGCTTTTCCGATTGCCATGACATTTTCGCAATGGGGGAAGATAATATCGGTGCCGCTCATATAAATATCGAAGGTGTCGTCAAGATATTTCATCGATATGGCAGCACATTCCAGGTGCCAGCTCGGCCTGGCGTTTCCCCATCGTGTTTTGAAATAAATTCCTCTTTTGAGTTCCGCCAGCGTTGATCGCTTGAGTAAGGTAAAGTCGACAGGGTTGTCTTTTTCATAATCGTCATCATCAATCGTCCGGGTGTGACGCACTTTATTCAGGTCGATATTCGATAGGATGCCGTAGTCATCGAGTTTGGATATATCGAAATAGAGTGATCGGAGTTTTTCATAAGCATATCCCTTCTCGACGAGATTCTCCGTGAGTTTTATCATGGCATCGACATTTTCACTTGCCTTCGGATACTCATTATCGGACCTCACGTTGAGTTTGGCGAGGTCATCAAGGAACTGCCGGGCATGACGATCGGTAAATTCTTTGACATCCATATGAGCCTTGCCGGCCCCCACTATAGAGCGGTCGGCCAGATCTATGATATTTAAAACATGTTTTACCGCGTATCCTTTAAATTCAAAATATCGGGCAATCATGTCGGAGATGACGAAACGGCGATACGTACCGATATGTGGGATATCATGAACAGTGGGGCCGCAGGAATGCATGAGGATGCGATCCGGACTGACGGGCTTGAAAAATTCTTTTGTCCTGGTGAGCGTGTTGTATAGTCGCAGCGTCGTTTCTTCCTTATCGGTAAAGAGTTCGGTGCTGAGATACCGCTCACCACTGTCCGGAAAGATAACCACGATGACACCATCGGTCATCTTCTTTGCCTGTTCAAATGCAACGTGCATTGCCGCACCTGAACTCATGCCGACGAATATTCCTTCTTCAAGAGCGAGCCTTCTTGCCATGGTAAACGCATCGTCATCCAGAATGTTCACTTTTTCATCCAGACGATCCTTGTCGAATATACCGGGTGTGTATGATTCTTTCATGTTTTTGAGACCCTGTATCTTATGACGCAGATAAGGTTCTACTCCTATAATCCTGATACTAGGGTCATATTCTTTCAGGCGCTTGGATATACCCATTGCCGTTCCGCATGTTCCGAGCGTGGCGACAACCATGGTGACGGCCCCGTCCGTTTGTCGCCATATCTCCTCCGCGGTGCCGTGGTAATGTGCCATGATGTTATCTTCATTGTTAAATTGGTCGGGGACAAAGTACTTATCGGGGTCTTCCCGCAACATGTCATAGACCAACTCTATGGCCCCATCGGTTCCAAGAGTTGCCGGAGTGAAGAGCAGATGAGCTCCCAGTGCTTTCAAAATTTTTTTTCGTTCTTCGCTTGCCGATTCGGACATGGCAAGCATTAACCGGTATCCTCGCGCCGCCGCAACGAGAGCGAGGCCGATTCCGGTATTTCCGCTTGTGGCTTCCAGGATGATTTTATCCTTTGTCAGCTCCCCCCTCTGTTCCGCCATTTCAATCATATGAAGTGCCGTTCGATCTTTGATTGAACCGCCCGGATTGAAACTTTCCAGCTTGGCAAGAATTTTCAACTTCTTATGAGGGACCAGTGTCCGGATTTCTACGAGTGGCGTATTCCCGATAAGGCTTAATATGGAGTGTTTAACTTCCGTCATATTATTCTGCTATTTATTCATGCTCGGTAAGAGCTGTTCCCTCCTTTTATTCTTCTCTGTCTGGTGCGGGACCATGTCGCATAATCATATCCTAGGCGGGAAAAGTCAAGACATGTTTACTTCAACATATGAGAAACGTGGAAGGATTCTCCAAAATGGCTATGAAGTTAACGGATACTCTTTTAAGTCTCATTGCAGCGGGGTGAGACTCATATAAAAAAGGGTCAGCTGGCCGACCCTGTGATGTTGGATTTAATCGTCATTAAAAGATTCAGCTATCTAATTTTAGTATCGGGACCTTGACGAATTGCACCCCCTCTTCTTTCAATGTCTCCTCATCTTCTTTCGTTGTTATTCCTTTGATGTTTCGTCTTTCTTCCAGTCCCCTGTGAATGTTCAGGGCGACTTCGGCAAATCTCTCACCTACATCCACGAATTCTTTTTCAATGAACTCGTGGAAGCGCCTCAGTGCCATTATGGGAGACACGTCTCTCGAATCCTGCTGATGTGTCTTCCGTTCGTCATAGTTGGAAATAGTTGTTACGGTAGACAGTACCATGGATATATCGGTGCTGCCGCAGATGGGACATGTAACCAGTCTTTTCTTCTTTTGTTGTTCAAATGCGGTACTGTCCTTGAACCATCCTTCAAAATTATGGTGTTTTTCACACTTTAAATCGTAAATGATCACGATCAGCGCGTCCTCTCAAATTCACTTTATTCTACATAGAATACATGGTAATCCTCCGGAAGGACTCACCCATGCTTTAGACATTTATACTATACTTATCGGGCCATTGATGTCCATATATTTCAGCACTGTTTCAAAAAAATGATAGACATTTGGGGTCAAATTAGATAAGGAAGTTTTTGTCGGGATGTGGCCCAGTCTGGTAGGGCACTGCGTTCGGGACGCAGGGGTCGCGCGTTCAAATCGCGCCATCCCGACCATTTATTAACCTCCAACTGCGCCTGCCATGGAGAAGATGGGGAGGTAGAGCGCTACGATCATTCCGCCGATCACCCCGCCCAGAAAGACCATCATAATCGGTTCGAGTAATGATGTCATCGCCTCGACGGCGGCATCAACCTCGTCGTCATAAAAGTCGGCTATCTTTGCAAGCATAGCATCGAGTGCTCCCGTATTCTCACCAACGGCAATCATTGACACTACCATGGAAGGGAAAATATTCGCCTGGCTGAGCGGCTCAGCAATCGTTTTACCTTCACTGATGCTTTTTCTCGTTACCATGAGGCTGTTTTCGATAACTTTATTTCCAGCCGTTCTGCTGACGATCTCAAGTCCCTCAAGGATGGGCACACCGCTGCTCATCATCGTAGAAAGGGTCCGGGAGAATTTGGCAACGGCCACCTTTTTCAACAATATGCCGAAGATGGGAGCCTTCAGAATGAGGCTGTCGATCTGAAGCCTTCCCCGTTGAGTCTTATAATATTGTCGATAGGCGAAAAAAATAGCTATTGCCCCTATAAACATGTAGAAAATATTGTTTTGTACAAATGCGCTGGCATCGACAAGAAATTGGGTGGGTCCAGGGAGCGCCGATCCGAAACCTTTAAACATGTCTTCGAAAACGGGAACAACTTTCCAGAGAAGTAAGGTTACGACAGCGATAGCGATAACAAGTGTAGCGGCAGGGTATGTCATGGCACCTTTCACTTTACTTTTCAGTTTCAGCGCTTTCTCCATGTACTGAGACAGTCTGTTCAAAATAACGTCCAGTATGCCGCCTGCTTCACCTGCAGCAACCAGGTTGACAAACAAGTCGTCGAAGAGGTCAGGGTATTTCTTCATGGAATCGGTCAGGGTCATACCCCCTTCAATGTCATCCTTTATGGAAGCAATTACTTTTTTGAACGTCTTATTCTCCTCTTCCTGGGCGAGGAGATCAAGGCTGTGGACGATAGGAAGGCCCGCATTGATCATCGTCGCAAACTGACGGGCGAAAACAACCACATCCTTTTCCTTGACCTTGGGTTGCAGCCACTTGACGTTTTCAAGCAGGTCTTTCGGTTTTTTCTTGATCTTGATGTCTTTGAAACCTTGACGTCGAAGGAGCGATCTGACGGCAGCCTCATCGGGCGCTTCCATTTCATCTTTTTTGGGTTCACCTCGTTTGGTAATACCTTCCCACAAGTAGACCGGCATGAATCCTTCCCCTTTTGTCAGTTGTTTTATATGAGCTTATTGTATGTATCGTCTTAAAGTCAAAAAAAATTAACTGCTATTTTCTCAGAATGCGTGAGAGTCTGTAAACAATGATTCCCGCAGCAACTGAAACATTGAGGGAATCAAACGTGCCCAGCATTTCCAGAGAAATGAAATGGTCACATTTCTTCCTTACGAGCGGTCTGATGCCCCTTTCTTCGCTGCCCATGACAAGACAGATATGGCCGTGATGATCGAGGAAGTCTAAATCGTTGTGCCCGTGAGTGTCTGATCCGAATATCCAGAACCCCCGATCCTTGAGATAGTCAATCGTTCTCGCTATATTTACAACTTGTGCTACGGGAAGATGCAGTGCTGCACCGGCAGATACCTTTATAACGGTGGGAGTAACCGTAGCTGATCGATTTTGCGGAATTATTATGCCATTGACTCCGAAGCAATAACCCGTTCGTATAATCGATCCAAGATTCTGAGGATCTTCTATGCCATCAAGAATAAGAATGAGATGCCCCGAAAGATTTTTATTTGCGTTTTCGATGACATCGTCAATGTCGGCGTACGTGTAGTCCTTGCATATACATATAATCCCCTGGTGTGATCTGCTGCCGGCAAGGGATGTCATATGATGTTTGTCGTCATTGCTTACGGTAATGTCTTTCTCAGCGGCGATTTTCAGTATTTCGTCGATTTCGCGGCCTTTCCGCCCTCTCGCAAGGATAATTCTTTCTATCGGCAGCATACCGCCCGATAGCGTTTCCCTGACAGGGTTGACGCCGTAAATGACCATGTTTTACATTCCTTCTCGATCGGCGGCGGTCTTCCTTGTAGAACGGAATAATGACGAGTGTCTATTGAACATACTACGCCGTAGACAGCCGTTTACATTCTAATCAATATGTGACGTTTATAATGATAAGAACTGAAAATCTCACGATTCAGATTGGGGGATACGGCTATTCCGAATCATCGTAATGTTCCAACATTTCAAAGGGGCGCTCCATGTACTTTCTGTCTTCATCAATAATCCGCATATATTCAGGGTGACTGAATACAACCTTTTCCTCTGCAATTTCCCGCAGTGCGGTTACGATTTCCCTGTTTTCCTTTCGATCACTGAGCGGTTTTGATCCTCTCAGTAATTGTTTCGTTCTTTGGGCGGTCAATAATACAAGGGCAAATCTGTTTTGTGCCGTTCTCAGTGAGTCTTCAACGGTGATCCGTGCCATATGCATTTACCTCCGGTTTTTTAAAACTGCCTGTAATAATCTCGGTACTTGTTTTCTTTTACACTTCTCAGCAATATATATAGATCGCAATGCATCAAGTGAATCTTCTATCCGCTCATTTACTATCACGTAATCATACCACAAAGCTTCCCGCATTTCATCCATTGCCTTATTGAGACGCATTCGCAGCATATCATCCTTTTCAGATCCTCTTCCCCTCAGTCGTGCTTCCAGAACATCAATAGACGGGGGAAGAACAAAAACAAAGATACCATCAGGATATTTCTCCTTTAATGATTTCGCTCCCCGAGGATCAACGTCGAGAAGGATGTCAATTTTATTATCCAATAACCGTTTTACCTCTACAAACGATGTCCCGTAGAGATGACCGTAATTTTCTGCCCACTCGGCAAATTCACCCTCCGTGACTTTCCTTCTGAATTCAGCTTCGTCTATGAAGTAATAATCTTTTCCATGTTCTTCTCCCTGCCGCGGGGTGCGTGTCGTATAAGATACCGAAAATCTGAGATCGGGGATGATCTCCATCATTTTTTTACATATCGTCGTCTTGCCGGTACCTGAGGGTGCCGAAACAACAATCAGCAATCCGCTCTCTTTGTTACTGCTGCTGTTGCTGTGGCGACATTCGCGGCTCATTTTCATCAATTCCCCTTGCTTTATTTCAAGTTTGTGTTCCAGGGGCAGGGTGTCGATCCCACGATCCTGCATGATCTTTATATTGCATGATATTTGTGGTATTTCACGGAGCAGGTTACGGTATTTTTCCCATTTTTCTTCATTGTTCATATGGTTATTATGGAATTCAGTGCGTCATGTTCGAGAATATGAAACAGTAAACGATCAATAGCGTCAGACTTACTCGATATTCTGTGCCTGTTCCCGTAGCTTTGCCAGTTCACTTTTTATTTCGATGACGTTGCGGGATATCTCAACATCACTGCTCTTAGATCCTATCGTATTGATTTCTCTGTGCATTTCCTGCAATAAAAAGTCCATTTTTCTTCCTACCGGCTCATTGCTTTCCAGCATGTCGGCAAATTGACTCAGATGGCTCTCCAGACGGACGATCTCTTCAGTGATATCACTTTTTTCAGCCATAAGCGCTACTTCCTGAATTAAGCGAGACTCGTCGATCTCCATATCATTTGTAAGCTCACGAACGCGCTTGAAAAGTCTTTCATGATATTCGTCAACTACTTTTGGGGCTCGTGCCCTTAATGTTTCCATGTATGTTGAGATAGTCAATAATCGACCCTTAAAATCACCATATAATGCAAGCCCCTCTTTTTTACGCATCTCCATAAGTCCGGCAAGTGAATCGGCCAGTGCGGTCTTCAGTTGCGTCCATGTTTCTTCCAGATCCATTTCCTGCTCGGGATAAAAGAATGCATCTCTGAAGCCGGTAAGCATTTCGAAGGTTATTGCATCTTTGAAGTTGAATTCTTCTCTTATCTGGTTGAGGAGCGAATGATAACTTCGAAGGAGCGGAAGATTGATTTCCAGTTTTTCTGCAATCCCCCGGCTGAGATCTGATTCGGCTCGAAGGCTGACCTCAATTCTCCCCCGGGACAGGTGCTCTCCGATCTTTTTCTTTATTTCCGGTTCCAGAGAAGAAAGAATACTTGGT
Source organism: Deltaproteobacteria bacterium (assembly GCA_011056835.1). Classification (GTDB taxonomy): domain Bacteria; phylum Desulfobacterota; class Syntrophia; order Syntrophales; family UBA6807; genus DSDU01. The sequence continues at coordinate 1,880 of DSDU01000105.1, read as the reverse complement.
ATACGGACGAGAATTTCAATATTTCGATGATTAACTGATTTTATTTCCACCGCAATCGTCTTGTTGCCCAAGATTGATAATGCTCTGCCGTAGCCGGTCATGCTCTTGATCATTCGGGTTGAATCTCCTCTCTTTCGATGTGGTTTGATGTGAAATGGCGACCGACATTTTCTTTCATCTGCTTCAACTGAATCAAATAACATTTTCGTATCATATTGAATAAGTTGACAGTTTTTTCCTCTGCATAGTCAGGATATGTCCAGTCGAGCGGTCGAAATGAATTGTGTCTGTATACGAGGGTCAGGTCGGCATAGATGCCGTCCTTGAGATAAGGACGGTGGGTATATGCCTTGCCGGTCGCGAGGATGAGATGAGCCTGAGATATATACCCGGGATCTATGTTTGTCCGTCGGTTATTTTGTTCTGCCAACTCGTTTTCTATGGTGTTTGTTGCCCTTTTTATTTCAGGCAGACGGTCGGGGCTGATCAGATCCTCAAAGGTTATAAACCGCCGTATCAGCGACGATCCCATTTCCGCTTCATAATAATCGGTAAAATCAAACGCTCTCAGAGCGCTTATATAATCGACAGGCCCGAAAAGACTGGAAAGTTTCCTGATTGATGCTGCTATGCTGTCCTTATTGTTCGCAAAGATGCTGGCGATCAGTTTGACCGGATCCGGCTGTGTCGGTTCGCTCATAGTACATTCATCAGTTCTGTTTGATTTACCGTAGCCGTTCCAACCTTGCCGACAACGATTCCCGCTGCCTGATTAGCCAGAGCGGCTGCTTCCCTCAACGATGCTCCGGCGGCCACACAGAGTGAGAAGACACCGATGACGGTATCACCGGCGCCCGTAACGTCGAAGACCTCTTTTGCAACCGTGGGGATATTAACGACCTCTCCCGTGTGTTCCATGAGGGTCATTCCCTCTTCACCCCTTGTTATCAGGACGGCTTTGAAGTCGTATTTCTTGAGCAACGTTTGGCCCGCTTTTATTATATCGTCATGACCCGTTAGAGCCATCCCGACGGCGCGACCCGCTTCATGATGATTTGGGGTGATGATGTCGCACCCCCGGTAAAAAGAAAAGTCATTTTGTTTCGGGTCTACGCACACCATGATGTTTCGATCTGCAATGATTTTTCTTATCCCCCGTATGAGTTTTTTCGTGATCATTCCTTTATTATAATCGGAAATAACGATTGCTCCGAGTTCATCTTTGATCGTATCGACGTATTGCAGCATTGTTGCTATGTTGTCAGGAGTCAGTGGGTGCCTGTTTTCTCGATCAAATCGAACCACCTGCTGATGATGAGCGACTACCCGCGTCTTAACAATGGTCGGGCGATTATTAACAACGATTATGCCGTCTGTCTTAATCCCCATTTTTCTGCATTGCCGAATGAACCACCGTCCCATATCATCTGGGCCGATAATGCCTGTTATCAGTACATTGCCTCCCATGGTAAAGATATTGTTCATTACATTGGCACAACCGCCGAAGAGCAATGTTTCTTTTGTCACTTCGACGACGGGTACCGGAGCCTCCGGTGATATTCGAGAGACCTTCCCCCAGATAAACTGGTCAACCATGATGTCACCGACAACGAGAACTTTTGATTGTGAGAAGCGCTCGATCGTTTGCAGCGCCCGTTTTCTATCGATTGTTTTTTTCATGGTCCGACGGTATTCCCCTTGTCAAATCAAGACGGTAGATGCCTGCTGTAAATAAGATATGCATCATTGAGAAAAATCCGAAAATAATGTCGGCATGCTAGTATTGTGGCGTTTCTTTGTCAATTCTTTTCTGGGCTAAGGGTAAATCTTTCTTGACTAATATATAAAAAGGATATACGTAATTTCACTTTATACTGTAT
>DSDU01000124.1 GCA_011056835.1 Deltaproteobacteria bacterium | reverse complement strand
TCCGAAGCTACCTGTCCACATGCAGAAAACATGGCGTTACTGCGTCCGATGCCCTATGTCTGCTCTTTCAGGGAAAGTACCCTGCATTTATAGATGTAAAAGAACATTGTGCTGAATAGTTACTTCCCCGGTAATGCCGTTTCATATCCATTTAATTCCAAAAATTGACCGATAATGAGAGAGAAATGGGGAGTGACCGTATTAAAAATATTACACTTTCCGTTTCGACCGCAATTGGTATGGACATTATTCTCCGCCCCTTTCAAAGATTCATTGATGTCTAATAAAAAGGAGTTTTAACCATAGGCCTGTTTGAGAGGCTTTATCTATTGACTGTTTAGAGGAGACACCTATGACAGGTCGTTACAATGTTGTCTTTCAAGGGGGGCTTGTGCCCGGCAAAATGGTCATACCGCGGGCGCCATTGATTTCTTCGAAAAAATTCCAAGGGAACGGGATCCAGTCGCATCCGGTCATTGTTCCGCGTCACATCCGGAAAATTCTCACCGTAGTGATCATGTCAAGGACATTATCAGGGCTGAAGGCTCTGCCTCCGGCTACCATAAACTTCTTCCATACAAAGTCGAAAAGTCAGTGAACTGAAAAATCCCCTTTCCCTTCCGATTTTCAACGGCATCGTCAGGATGGATTACCGGAAAAATTCCGGTGTAGTATGTCATGGATGATGTTTTTCTATTGTTCGTATAATTCGGGATTGACGCAATCGGGTGGTTTCTTGCCCTTCAGCATGGCAAGCAGGTTATTTGCTGCCTTGAGGGCCATATTGGTCCGCGATGCTGTTGTTGCCGACGCAGTGTGGGGTGTTAGTACCACGTTCTCCAGCTCTGCGAGGCCGGCGATCATTTTCGGTTCGAATTCATACACATCGAGGGCCGCACCTGCAATCTCTCTGTTTCGAAGGGCAACAACCAGTTCCGCTTCGTTGACCACCGGTCCCCGGGAAGTGTTGATCAGGTAGGCCGTCGTTTTCATTTTCTTGAAAACATCCTGATTGATCAGGTGCCTTGTTTTTGCCAGCAGGGGAACATGCACACTGACAAAGTCGGATTCCTTGATAAGCTTTTCAAGAGATACCTTGTGGGCCCCCAGTTCCTCCTCGAGGATATCATTTCTTATAGCATCGGTGTAGAGCACCTTCATAGTAAATCCCTTCGATTTCAAGGCCATAGCCGTTCCGATTCGACCGGCCCCGATAATTCCCAGGGTCTTGCCGGTGATATCACCACCGATATACTGCAGGGGGGCCCATCCTCCCCATTCGCCCGTTCGCATGAATCGATCCGATTCGACGATACGTCGACTGACGGCAAAGAGAAGTGCCCATGCCATCTCTGCAGTAGCATCGGTCAGGACTCCCGGGGTATTCGAAATGGGGATCTTGCGCTTCGTGGCTTCCCTGACGTCGATATTGTCGAATCCGACGGCATAGTTTGCATAACCCTTCGCAGTCAGTGCCGTATCAAAAATCTCCGCGTCGATTCTATCGGTAAGAAGGCAGAGAATGCCGTCTTTTCCCTTGACGTTTTTCAGCAGCTCATCCCGTGTCAGCGGTCGGTCTTCAATGTTTAGCTCGACATTACAATATTTTTTCAGAAGGTCAATACCCTCCTGAGGAATCAGGCGGGTTATGAAAACGTTCGGTTTTTCCATGATATCACCTCGTTTCATCGGGTGTGTGACATTGTGTCAGATAGGATTTTCTTCGGAGAACAATTTCTGTCGGTATCCTTATTTCCTGATATGGACGGTTCAGCCGTCCGTCGTCCGGTATGTTCCATGCCGGACAGGTTCTCCGGAACCATGCCTTTCAGCATACGACGCGGCACGCTTATTATGGAAACTGTCACACAGTATAGCGGTATTGTACTCGATAGTACAGAAATTCTACTGCATACTCACATTGCAAATTGAGGTTAATTTTTATTGAGAGGCGAAAGGGAATTCAAGTGTATTTTTTTAGAATTGTTCTTATTTGGGGAATCTTTCCCTTGAGACATATATCCTGACATGATCCATATGATGTATAAGAAATGGTAAGCTTTTGCCTGAATAGGCTGGTGAAAAACGTTCACCTGCGGCGTTGTCTTTATCCTTCGTCGCTGTGACATACCGTTAAGTCCGACTCCCTCCTCAGGATTTCGGGTACCTTGCATCCGGACATTTTTGAACAGTCTTACAGTGGGACTTTTTCAACGGCCCGTGAACCATCGACCCCTTGAATCCTGAAAAAATGAGAAACTTTTCACAGAAGAACCTTATAAAGCTGATATAATATGAAGCGGTTTACAAATTTTTATAATGGTGAACTGCCATGCGAATATGGGACATTGATGCCGGATATCTGAATGATAAAAGCCTTCTTGGTGAACATAGAGAATTACATGGAATCATATCCATTGTTTGCAACGGCAAACGGGGTTATTCTAAGCATCCGGAAACCCTGCGTTGGTCCCGCGCGCTTGAAGGGTTGGCTCTTCGCCATGCCTTGTTGATCCAAGAGATGTCGCTTCGTGGGTTCAAGCATCAGAGTCCCTTGAAAGGATTAGAAGAAAAGGCAAAATGGCCATCTATTTTTATCGACGAACCTGATCGACAATATAAGATTTTAGAGAAGAAGTATGTCGGCAAACGTACCGGCCGAATTCCACTTCCGAACACCGTTTATGATCTCTGGGCGAACCATAAATATTCCATCATGGCGCGAGACTATAACATATATAAAAGGTTCGGGAAGTTGGTTGCAGATAAAAAAATTGGTTTTGCCGAGTTGTCGCGCAGATTGATTCCTTTTATGAGGATGATGCCGTCGTTCGGTTCTCTTACCAATGCAATTTTTCATATGTGGGGTTATGTGTCGCGTTATTCACCGGTCAATCCTGTAGAGATTCCAATTGACGAACTGTTTGAGGAACTTCAGACGCTGGTATTGATCCACAAGGTTACGTATCTGATTCAGTCCACCGCACTCGGGGAGCTGGCATATTGGACCAAGTCCGTTAAGAAGAACCACTGCTAGCCGCTCGAAACCTCCGCCCCAGCACGCCATGACTCTTCCGCCGCACGGGCTTTATCAGGATGAGCCTTGCGATAGCATTGAAGAATCTTTTTAGCAATTTCCTTCAACTCGAAGGGTTTCAGGATATAGTCTTGAATCCCATGCTTAATACACGCCATGATATCGTCCTTATCTGCCACAGCTGTTGCCATGATTATAACTGTCGACATATCTTTTGATTCTTCCCGTATGATCCTCAGGGTTTCATAACCGTTCATCAAGGGCATCAAAATGTCGAGAATAATAATATCCGGATTAAACGATGCATAGGTTTGCAGAGCCTGCTGCCCATTGTTGACAATGCTTGTCTCGAAGATGGATTCCGGCAGTCCCGCTTCATATATCATCTGCATTCTCTTATCGTCTTCAGCTATTAAGATTTTGATCTTATCCATAATCAAGTTCCCTTCTTTGTGCTTAAACCTCTGCCTCTGATCCTGCTATTCGAAAACGACTTCAACTGTTTCCATGTAGTTGATCAAATCTGCCAGATACCTTCGTATCTCATCGCCCTTCCCGGCTTTTGCCGCCTGTTCAATGGATTTTCCGAGATCGGTTATGGTTTTAAAGCCGAAGCTGACACCGGAACCCATCATGCCGTGCCCAATTCGTTGAACCGTTTCAAAATCTCCAACGCTAAGAGCTTGTTTGATCGATGCCATGTCCTCGGAAGTTACTTCAAAAAACCGGGTAACATAATTTTTCAGTGCTTCATCTACACATACGACACATTTCTTTTCTCCACCGGGCAGGAACGTGATGCGTGTCCTCGCATCCTTTTCCAAGTTGCCGGAAGGGAACGGGGAAGGACCATTCATCGATACACCAAGTGCGTGTATGATTTCGAGCAATTCCTTCTTCCTGACTGGCTTGGTAATGCAGGCATTACATCCGGCATCCAGACATTTTCTGGAGTGTTCCTTGAGTGTGTGGGCAGTCAGTGCAATAATCGGCGTCGGTTTTTTCTGCCGTTCCTGTTCCCAGTTTCTGATCCATCGGGTGGCGGCATATCCATCCATGACCGGCATCATAATATCCATGATGACGAGATCGAAATTTCCCCCGACGAATTTTCTGCAGGCAATCTCGCCGTTTTCCGCCATATCCAGGAGGCAGGAAGTATGTTTAAGGTAGGTCCGGATAAACGTTCGATTGCCCTCATGATCCTCAGCGAGAAGAATACGAAATAGGTGGTTTGTCGTATGACTCACCATAGTAGCTTCGGGAGTGGCGGCTGATTCCGATTCCTTCCTGTGATGCATGGCCGTGCCTATTGCCTGTTGAAGTTCCGAGTATTTGAGGGGCTTTACCAAATAGGTGTTTATTCCCAATGCCTGAACCTTTTCAGCGTCTTCATCTCGATGATCGGGCATAATCATCATGATTATCGTGACACACAGGCTTGGCCTGTTTTTGATGTGCTCTGCCACCTCGAATCCTTCCATAGCGGGCATTCGGCAGGCCAGCAACACAACGTGAAAAGGTTCCCCTCTATCCCGGGCGCGCTCCAGTTCGGAAATCCCATTGCGGCCATCGCCGAATTCTGAGACTTTTATCCCCCACGCACCGAGTATCTTCCTCAGTGCCATGCGATTGGCTTCGTCATTATCTATAACAAGGACCTTCATGCCTGCAATAACCTTTCTTTCGTTTTCTACAGATGTAATACTGTTCTTTATGATCTGGTATGACTGTGTCGGCATAAAAGTTTCTTCCTCCTGTCACCGGAATTATGGGGGCGTTATTAATTGTGCAGCATTCCCGGCTCATCAGTAATAGTCGGCAGCAATTCCTTGACACTTGAGAAGAAAGTATTTGAATTTTTGTGAGAATTGACGATGGGACATGAGAGTTTTCGGGGAGAGATCATGCTGCCGGTTTGCCGGTCGTTACTACCGGGTATGATATTAAGCGATGAAGTAATGAAAATATTCTTATATCTCGAGGTTAGTGTGGGTTTGTTGCCGTTATTTCCATGGTTGTGACAATGCTGATGCTCTACCACTATTATTCTGAATGATCTGATCTATCCGATACACGAAAAAACGGTGAGAATATTCCTGAGAGGCTCGGGAGTTCAGAAGGAAATGCAGATATTCACAGAACCACGGTAAAGCCTTCCGGTATTATTATTTCTTTTCTTCGGACATGAGGGTGCGCAGGATATCTTCTTTGCCGATGATGCCGACCAGTTTATCCTGATCCAGAACGGGCAGTGTGTGTATCGTATGTTTTACCATCAGCGTGGCAATATCCTCAAGGCTGGTTTCCGGAGCGACCGTTATGGGATTGGGAGTCATGGCTTCATTCACGGTTATTGCAGCCATTTTTTGGACTGCTTTTTCAATTTTCTTATACGAGGTCAAGGGTATGATACTGTCAAGCAGTATGAAGAAGGATGGTAGTGGAAGCTTTTTCTGCTGAGCAATCAGGTCATCCTGGCAAATAATTCCCCTGAGGCGTCCCTCCTGATCAACCACGGGCAGGCCGTTGATATGGTGTTCAAGGAGCAGTTTCGCCGCGTGGATGATCTCCGTTTCCGGATGAACCGTAATAACATCTTTTGTCATAATATCCTTTGCTGTGACCATCTCCCTGCCCCTCCTTGATGTTTTGACAAATTTTACCGGGGCTTTCCGCTGAAGTCCATCATTGATTTTAAAAAAGAGTATTTTTATTGTTCCCCTTCGTTATGGTCTTTATTGTAACCACCTCGCTGTTGATTCCCTTTTCGCTGCCGGCATTGATTAAGCTTTTGCTGGGCCGGTCCGTGGCCATTTCACTTTCGGTGATGGTCCGCAAAAGAAAATAAGGAAAAACCATCACTGTGGTATGTGGTGAAATCAAAGTGTCAAAAGTTCCTTGAATAATCTGATTTTGTGGTTCGGCATAATTCCCTGACGTCGATGCCGTCGTTTTTCAAAGATTGCGACACGTTTACCCGGAGAGCATACACACTCAACGATAATATTCCCGGTTGACACAGTGCCCGTTTCCCGATAAATCGTCTGATTATATATGCAGAGATGTGGGATGAAAGACCGGTTTAACATTTCGCCATTCATTACATTTCCGACCGGTGCATTGATCCCGTGTTTGCGAGGAGTCTTTCGAAGTGTTCGAAAACAGGTTTGCCGACGGCGCTTGATCGTAGCCGGGAGAAGTCGTGGGGGTTCATGTCATTTCATTGATGACTCCGAAGATAACCCGTGGTAAGAAGCGTTGATACGGAGACGGACCGGTACCTGGGAAGAACAATGTATTGACCCAACTGACAGGAGGGATATATGATCGTAAATTATGAAGATTTGGGACTGGTGAATACGAGAGTAATGTTTGCCGCGGCTATTCACGGCGGTTTTGCCGTGCCGGCGTATAATTTCAACAATATGGAACAGCTGCAGGCTATCGTGACGGCCTGTCTGGAAACTCAGTCTCCGGTGATCCTGCAGGTATCAAAAGGGGCCCGGGACTATGCGGATCAGACGCTGCTTCGCTATATGGGGCAGGGTGCTCTCGAAATGATGAGGAGGATAGCCGATACAACGGGTCTCGGAGAGATTCCCATTGCCCTTCATCTCGATCACGGCGATTCCTATGAGATCTGTGTATCCTGCATTGATTCCGGCTTTTCATCGGTCATGATCGACGGGTCTCATCTTTCTTTTGACGAAAACGTTGCGGTAACGGCAAAGGTAGTGGAATACGCCCACCGTTTTGACGTCACGGTGGAAGGCGAACTGGGTGTCCTGGCCGGTGTCGAAGACGATGTATCCGCCGAGCACCATACGTATACGAAACCTGAAGAGGTACAGAATTTTGTAGCAAGGACCGGCGTCGATTCTCTGGCGATTTCCATCGGGACATCTCATGGTGCTTATAAGTTCAAGCCGGGGCAGAAGCCGGAGATCCGTCTCGATATTTTGAGAGAGATCGAGAAAAGAATACCTGGATTTCCTATTGTTCTGCACGGGTCGTCATCAGTCCCGAAGGAAGCCGTCGAAACGATCAACCGGTTCGGTGGTAACCTCAAGGATTCCATCGGAATTCCTGAAAGCCAGCTACGAAAGGCAACCCAATCGGCGGTGTGCAAAATAAACATCGATTCCGACGGCAGACTGGTCATGACGGCAAAAATCCGGGAAGTCTTCGCCGAAAAACCCGAAGAGTTTGATCCGAGGAAATACCTGGGACCGGCGCGGGAGGCTCTCAAGGAGATGTACATGCGGAAAAATCGAGAAGTCTTGGGAAGTGCGGGACAGGCGCCAAGGATCATGGAAATGCTCCGCGAAAGATAAGCAGATCCGGCGGAAAGCGGTGTTGACCATGCAGGATTGCCGGTGGGGAAAAATATGACGGGCGAAAGCGTGTTGAGAAAAAGGATACAAAGTAAAATGGGTGTTCCAGACGCCTGATTGAGCGTCGATTCCGTCGCTTGATACTGCATCATGAAGGGAAAATCTGTTTTGTGAGTAGAACAATATTTGATGCATCGATACCTAATCTGCTGCTTTGCCGGATATCGTCATTTCTGTTGCGGATGTTCGGATGGCGCAAGGAGGGGAATCTTCCGGATATCCCAAAGTACGTTATGATCGGTGCGCCCCATACGTCAAGCTGGGATTTTCCCATAACCCTCGCCTATGCATTTGCCTTCAAGGTCAAGGTATTCTGGATGGGGAAGGAAACACTGTTTCGCCGGCCCTTCGGACGTTTTATGCGGTGGTGCGGAGGCATTCCCATTGATCGGACAAAGTCCAACAATACGGTTGCTCAAACGGTTCAACTTTTTAATAATCTTGAAAAACTGGTTATGATCATTTCCCCGGAAGGAACACGAAAAAAAGTTGGAAGCTGGAAAACGGGATTCTATCATATCGCTGACGGCGCGAAGGTGCCGATCCTTTTGGGATTTCTCGATTATCGACGGAAAGCGGGCGGGTTCGGTCCGCTGATATTCCCCTCAGGTGATATGATAAATGACATGGAGGCCATTCGCGGCTTTTATGAAACTGTAACGGGGAAACATCCCGAACTGGAAAGCTTGGTCAGGGTCCGCATGATCAGCCGATTTCATTGAGCGGAGCATTGCAGTGTTTGCATTTTTTATATTGACATTTCAATCGGTTCTTGTTTAGTAAGCATATGTAATATGACAGAATTCAGTAACGGAACATGGTGGAAATCCATGACGGTCCCGCCGCTGTAACCGGGAACGCGATTCATACTGATGTCACTTTCATGGGCGTGTAAACGTATCATGATGGGAAGGCCTTGAATCGCGGATGATCCGGAAGTCAGAAGACGACTGAGAATCTGGCGAGTCAAACCTGATGGTAAAGGGTTCTGATAGTATGATGGTACTGTCGGAGCCCTTTTTTTATTGGTTGATGGAGGCTGACGATCATGAAATGCATTCGGGTTGAAACTATCGGTGATTTTCGGATTATTGAAGTGCCCATGAAAAAACCAGCAGACGATGAGGTAACGATCAAGGTTGCCGTTACCGGTCTCTGCCGGACGGATCTCAAGCTGATACGGCAGGGACATCGTGACCTGACGCTGCCGCGGATACCCGGGGAAGAAGTGGTCGGCACTATATGTGAGAGAGGTGCCGACGTAACAGGCGTAAATATCGGGGATCTTGTTTATGTCTATCCGGGTCAGTGGTGCGACCGGTGTCATCTCTGTGACAGTGGAGCGGAAAACCTCTGTCCTGAGATGAGAATCATGGGGTTTCACCGTGATGGCGGATTTGCTGAATATGTTACCGTTCCGGTCCGCAGTATCATCACCGTTCCCGAAGGACTGAACCCTGATATGGCGGTGTTTGCCGAGCCTTTATCCTGCTGTCTGAATGCCCTTGAACTGGGGCGAGTGGTCAGCGGACAGTCTGTCGGCATCTGGGGTGCTGGTCCGGCAGGGACATTGATGTGTCGTGCAGCCCGGGCGATAGGCGCCGAGGTTGTTTCGATAGAACCGGATGAACGGCGTCGAGAACATATTTATGGATACGGTTCCTGTCCTGACGGCATATTCGATGTTTGTATTGTCGCCGTCGGCGCAAAGGATGCCTATGAAGAGGCATTGGAGAGACTGGCGCCCCGGGGGCGACTCGTCGTTTTCTCAGGCTTGTCACCGGGGAATGATATCATGGAGATAAGCTTCAACCGGCTTCATTATCTGGAACAGACGATTGTCGGTGCCTACGGATGTAATTTTCGCCACGGCCGCCAGGCACTCGGATATATAGCGGCGGGGGCGATTCCCGTGGAAGATATGATTTCTCATCGCATGTCTCTGTATGATCTGGAAACTGCCCTGGACTATGTGCAACATCGGTCGGGCATGAAAATCCTTCTATATCCCTGGAGGAGGTCGTCAATCGGTATGTGGACGGATGCATCGCTCAAACGATTTGGGAACACGATCCAGAAAGTAATGAACGGACATGATATGACCCGTCAGGAGAGCTACGATATGTTTCGACAGATTATGCTTAATGAACAGCCGGATTTGCACCAGGGGGCCTTTCTGGCCGCACTGACGGCGAAGGGAGAAACTCCTCATGAAATTGCCGGGGCCTGGCAGGCGGTTCTCGATCTTGATACGAACAGACTTTCGATGGAATTCCGGGTTCCCCTGGTTGAAAATTGCGGGACGGGTATGGATGAGATGAAAACGTTTAATGTCAGCTCCGCTGCCGCCGTTGTGGCCGCCGCTGGCGGTGTCAGGATTGCACGACATGGATCCAGGGCACTGACCTCCACGTGTGGAACAGCTGATCTTCTCGAAGCAATCGGCATTAATGTGGAGTGTGCTGTCGAAGATGTCGGCCGGAGTATTAATACAGTAGGCATCGGAATGTTTAACGGAATGAGTACGTCGATACACCCTCGATCGCTTGCTCGAATATTATCCCTCATTCGGTTCGGATCGACACTTAACATAGCGGCATCGCTGGCCAGCCCGTGTAAGCCGACTCATGGATTGCGTGGTGTTTATTCCGCGGCAATGGTAAATCCCGTCTGTGCGGTCATGAAAGAAATCGGCTATGAACGGGCGCTTGTTGTCCATGGATTCGATGAACGGGAAGAGCGGGGAATGGATGAATTGTCCACGATCGGAAGAACGGTGATCCGGGAATTAAAGGATGACGGCAGTGAAACAACCTTTTCAATCGTCCCTGAAGATGTCGGCCTTGAACGATCCCGGTATGAGGCAATTGCGCCGATGAACACTATAAAAGCGGAATCGATCCGGTTTCTGAAGATTATCTCGGGGATCGGTTATCCCGAATGTTGTGATATCGTCTGTTTGAATGCCGGTGCCGTTTTTTATCTCGTGGGATCAGCGGAAGATATTCGACACGGGGTGGAGATAAGCAGAGAGATTATAGAAAGTGGAAGAGCTTCTGCAAAGCTCGTTGAGTGGATACAGGCGCAGGCGGACACCGCAGGACACGGTCGCCGAAAATTTATGAGCCTGGTAAAGGAAGCCCGGATGGGGCACATATTTGACCACATTCTTTCCTGACATATCCCGTAGCCTTACCTGGAGGTAGCTACGCGGCGGTTCGGAAAATATAGTTCGTGTGTGGCGGCATCATCAGCCGCGCATGATGAAAGTTAGAATTTTATCGAAAAATTCCCCAGGATTGTCAACCATCATAAAATGACCGCTGCCGCCGATCTCTATCAGTGGAATGTCACCCAGTTCAGACAGTACCTCCAGCCCGGAGTTTCGATGACCGTAAACATATACTTTTTTACATGTCAGAGCTTTGAAACGCTCCATGAGATATCCGCTGTCCGACCATGCGACCAGTGAGCGTGCGGTCTGATAGAATGCCTGTGGAGCGGCCGCATCAAGGGAAAAACCAAAAATACCTCTCTTGCCGAAGCGGGACTTGAAGTCGAGAAACAATTTTTTCTCGAAGATGTCGTACGGGACACTGATGGTTTCTCTGCTGATGAGGCCGCAATCTTCAGCAATGAGGTTTCCTTCAACATTTATGAATGATTTCACCGAGGTCATGAGTTTCGATGACAATAAAAGACCGATTGCTCCCCCCATGCTGTGAGCGACGATATGATATCTACGATGAGGAAAAAACGAAATGACGGCTTCGCAGACGGCGGCGTGATCTTCCATGGAGTACGAAAATTCGGTGGTTTTCGATGATGAGCCGAAACCGGGAAGATCAAGCGTGAGGAGTGAAATCCCGACCGGGAGCTGATGGTGCCAGACTCCGTCAAATGATTCTTTCGTACAGCCCAGGCCGTGAATGAAGAGGACAAGATCGTCGGAGATTATGCGGTACTTGACCGAAATGTCGAGAGATTGTCCGGAAACGATAACTTTCTTTACTGATGTCATGGGATTCATACCGTATGTACCCCCAAGAATTGAAAGCATTCTATCATGTTTATCTTTTCTTTTACAGTTACTTGCTGAGAATCAGCCCAAGCCGTTTGTAACCTGTTGATTTTATTTAATCGCTCTTTGGAAAATCGGATGACGTTTCAAAAATGTGGTGCCACAGATATGAGGCT
>DSDU01000173.1 GCA_011056835.1 Deltaproteobacteria bacterium | reverse complement strand
CGCATTCAAATTCAAAATGAGCTGCGAATGACGGGCTTGGCTGCTTCAGATAACGTGCAGAATATCAAAGATCAGTTCCCTTGCGGGTCATATGCAAAAACGTAACCGGAAATTACTGAGTTACGGTAGATTACAGGGGAAAATTTCTGTATGACGTTAAGCAAACTATTTAAAGCATCTATTGTCCAGTAAACAGCGAAAAAGATATCAGCCTGTCGTTCGGAACGTCTTTTTATCCCTGCGGATCAGAATCCGTACTGAACGTGACGAAGGATACGTGAAGGCGCGGCACATGAGATCTCAGGCCATGATGCTTCTTCGCTTGTGCAGTGAACAGGGTCGGGAGAAAATGCGCAGGCGCTTGTTTTTTTCGACCTGATACATGTTGATCAGTCATATGATCCGAATGCAGGCATGTGATGAGAAGCAATTTTTTGTTTCATTTTATGAAGAGGTATTTAACTTGATGTTTATGCTGTCATAATCGTTAGTTGTACTGTCGTGAATAGAGTATGGATCCGTCAGTCTGCTGGAAAAAGTACCCGAAGGATCATGAAGAGTGGATCATTACTCGTGACGATGGCAACGTTTTTCTAAGGCCCGTGAAGCCGTCCGATGGTCCTCTCATTGAGACGCTTTTTTCCAAGCTTTCACCTCCTTCCATATATTTCAGGTTTCTGACCAACCTGGATCGACTGAGACCGGAGATACTCTATCACCTGGTTCACCTTGATTACGAATGTGAGTATGCTCTTGCGGCGACTGTGGAAGAAGGGAACAGGGAGATAATTGTCGGCGTCTGTCGTTATGTTTGCACCTTCGATCCCCAGAGGGCTGAGCTAGCAATTGTAATACGGGACGATTGGCAGGGCAAGGGCATCGGCAGGGCTATGGTCGAACGGGTTTTTAACGTGGCAAAAGGAAACGGGATAAGGAAGATTGAATTACACATTGATCCTCAAAATGAATCATCAATAAATCTGTTTACCAGCATGGGATACGACTATCGGCACATCCAAACCATCATGTGGGAGCATTACGATATTGTTGAGGTTGATCTTGAGACAAGGGTATGACACGATGTCAATTACGCAACGCACAGGAAACGGGCGACATTGCCGATCTTTATGATGAGCGTATGTGATGTGGCGGTATCACGACCGACAACGGTGAAATCAAGGATTTTTGTATGACAAGAAAATTATCATATGATGAGCTGCTTCGAAAACTGAGGAAACTGGAGCGGGAATCGACAGATCATAAGAAAACAAAGGAAGCCCTTCTTGAGAGCAATAACCGCTATGAGGGGCTTCGTCAGGCTTCGTTCGAAGGCATCGGAATACATGAAAACGGTATTATTCTTGAAGTAAATCAGGAACTGGCAAAGATGACGGGATACAAGGCCCCGGATCTCATTGGAATGAATGTAACCGACATCATTGCCGCGGAGTGGCATGATCTTGTCCGGCGAAACATACGTTCCGGTTATGAAAAATCGTATGAAATTCACGGAGTCAGGAAGGATGGTGCAACGTATCCCGTCGAAATCCGGGGAAAAAATGTCCTTTTGAAAAACCGAAAAGTGCGGGTCATGACGTTTCGCGACATTACGGAGCGTAAACAGGCACAGGAATTATACAAAACCCTCGCGGAAAAATCGCAGGCTGGCGTTTACATAATCCAGGACGGAGTTTTTAAATTTCTCAATGAGAGAGCCGCCGGGTTTGCGGGGTATCGGCCTGAGGAACTAATCGGAAAGGCAGAGCGAAACATCATTCATCCCGAAGATTGGAAGCTCGTTGTGGAAAACGCCGTCAATATGTTCAAGGGCAGGGAATCATCTCCCCTGGAATTCAGGATTATTACACGGGACGGTCGTGTCAAGTGGATTATGGAGTCTATTACGGCCATCCCATTTGATGGAAAGCAGGCGATACTCGGCAATGTCATGGACATAACGAACCTCAAGGAGGCGAGCGATAAGCTCGAAGAGATGGAAGCTCTCGAAGCGTCGATTCTGGATGCCATACCTCATGCGGTGCTGGGTGTGGTTGATCGCCACGTGGTTTTCGCGAACAATGCAACGGAATCGGTGCTGGGGTGGAACCCGGAAGAGCTGATCGGACAGAGTACGCGTGTGCTTTATGAAAAAATGGAAGATTATGATGCAATAGGGAGGATCTTCTATGGAACGGAAGAAAAAACATTTTTCATGGAGCACATACGGTGTCGAAAAAAGAGCGGAGAGATTATTATCTGCAGGGTGAATGCTTCTCGAATCGGAGAAAGCAGGAAAGAAAAAAGAATTGTTGCGATTTACGAAGATATTACGGAAAAGGTGAAGATGGATGAAGCGCTCCATGAAGAACGAGACAGGGCGCAACAGTATCTCAATATCGCCGGAGCAATCATCCTTGCAATAGATCAGAACGGAACGGTGATGCTTATCAACCAGCGGGGCGCCGATATTCTTCAATACGGACATGACGAAATCATCGGTCGGAACTGGTTCGATAATTTTGTCCCGAAAAGAATGAAAAGTCATATCAAATCCATTTTCTTTCGCCTCATAGCGGGAGATGTGACGCCTGTCGAATATGTTGAAAATCCTATTCTGACCAAGGAGGGAAAAGAAAGAATTGTTTCATGGCAAAACAGAGTCATCCGTGATGATCATGGCAACATCGTCGGTATTCTCAGTTCCGGTGAAGACATCACGGAAAGAAAACGGGCAGAAGAAAAACTGCTCGAATACTCGGAGAAGCTTCGTCTCATGTCTTTGGAACTGTCTCTTACGGAGCAGCGGGAACGGCAGCGTATTGCAACGGAACTCCATGATCGGATCGGCCAGTCCATGGCGGTATCAAAGATCAAGTTGGAGGAGTTGAAGCGGGATCTGTGGGAGACGCAATTTAAAAAATCCACCGACGAAATTATCGAAATAATGGATCAGCTCATTTATGACACGCGATCGTTAACCTTCGAACTGAGCCCTCCCGTTCTCTTCATTCTGGGTCTTGGATCCGCGCTGGAATGGCTTGCCGAGCAATTCCAGGAAAAACATGGCCTGAGGGTAACATTTCAACGGGAAGGGACGGGGTGGAAACTGGACAAGGATATTGCCTTCGTTCTTTTTCGCAGCACCCAGGAACTGTTGATGAATATCGTCAAACATTCACAGGCCGATTCCGTATTAATATCCATGAAAAAAAGTGGTGGGAAAGTACAGATTAATGTTAAAGATAACGGGGTCGGTTTTGATCCGAAGAAAATTGAAATGCCGGCGGATCTGAAGGGGGGATTCGGGATTTTCAGTATACGGGAACGGCTGAATTACCTGGGAGGCCAGTTCCGTGTTGAGACGAAGCCGGGTCGCGGATCAAATATCACCATGGTTGTGCCCTTGAATATTCGAAAGCGAAGGAGGAAGAGGACATTACTATGAGCATAAGAATCATCATAGCCGATGATCACAAAATCGTCAGAGACGGTCTTCGAACCCTGATCGAGAAAGAGTCCGATATGGAAGTCGTGGCCGAAGCGGAAGACGGCCGGTCAACGGTCAAGCTTGCCAAGGAAATGGTTCCTGATCTTGTCATTATGGATATTACCATGCCGGACATGAACGGGATCGATGCGACCCGGGAGATAATCCACAATGTCTCCGGTGTCAAGGTGGTAGCCCTGTCCATGCATTCCGATCGACAGTTTGTGACGGGAATGCTTGAAGCAGGGGCGTCGGGATATCTGCTCAAGGACTGTGCCTTTGAAGAGCTTGCCCGTGCCGTCAGGGCGGTCATGTCGAATCAGACATATCTGAGTCCCAGAATCGCTAATATTGTTGTCGACCGATATGTTAAAAAATCATTTACCACAGATACGTCGGCCTTTTCCATCCTCACGCAGCGAGAGCGGGAAGTATTGCAGTTGCTGTCGGAAGGCATGAGTACGAAAGAAACGGCTTTTCACCTGAATGTGAGCGTTAAGACGATAGAGACGCACCGCCGCAATATTATGGACAAACTCGACATCCATACTATTACGGATCTTGTCAAGTACGCCATCCGTGAGGGTTTGACGACGCTGGAAACCTGATCGGCTCCGGCGGCGCCGCCCGTCTTTTTCATTCCTTTATGCCTCATCCATTTCCTGAGAATGACCTGAGGTATTTAGAATGTCAAAATCAGACACATCCCGATAGTCAAACCGTCATGGTTGTTTTAGTGGTGAACAACATTCCGTGGCCCAGACGAAACTGCATTTGAGCAACAACCGTATGACATTTGACTGTTCCATTGCCGGGGAATGTATCATGAGACATATGAAGGGTTGAAATCAGGCGGAAAGACGCGCCTGCATGAATATTTTTTTCATCATGAGAAAGAGCACCACGTATGGGCATCAAAATAATTCTGGCAGATGATCATAAGATTGTCCGGGACGGCCTCCGCACGTTGATTCAACGTGAACCCGACATGGATTTTATCGCCGAGGCGGAGGACGGGAAATCGGTGGTCGAACTTGTTCAGCAGTTGTTGCCCGATCTGGTGATAATGGATATCGTCATGCCGAACATGAACGGTGTTGACGCTACCCGTGAAATCATCAGGAAGCACCCGGCCGTCAAAGTGATAGCCCTGTCAATGCATTCGGATAAACGTTTCGTTACCGGCATGTTGGAAGCGGGGGCCTCAGGGTATCTGCTGAAGGATTGCGCCTTTGATGAACTGGCAACGGCAGTCCGTGCCGTCATGTCGAACCGGACGTATCTGAGTCCGAGAATCACGGATCGTGTCATTAATCGTCACGATGGGCTCAACAAGAATTCTTCCTCATCAACGGTGCTGACAGTACGTGAAGGAGAAATCCTGAGATTTCTGGCGGACGGCATCCCGTCAAAAGACATTGCTGCAAACCTTCATATCAGTGTTAAAACGGTACAGGCGCACCGCCAGAATATCATGCGGAAGCTTAATGTCACCAGTGGGATTGATCTTGTCAAATATGCTGTTCGTGAGGGCTTGACGACGATAAAGTCCTGATTCATCCTTTCGTGTATGTGAATTCTTTACCGTCCTCATTGAGAATACCGACGGGAAGCCCCTTCAACATCGCAAAATTTTGTACATGATGCTGTTACACTTGCATTTTTTTGTGCTTTGTGAAACACACGGAATATCATTTTCAGCTTGAACATCAGAATCTAATTACATAAAATAAAGATGAAAATATTCACAAAAGGAGGATCTATGCCCACATACGATTTTCAGTGTCAGTCCAAGAAGTGCGGGAAGAAGTTTACGGTTTTTCTCAGTCTCAGCGATTACGAAAAGGGAAAAGTTGCATGCCCGAAATGTAAAAGCAAACGGGTCAAACAGCTCCCGGCACTATTTATCGCCAATACAAGTCGAAAAAGTTAAATCGTACTTGCTGTCATTTTAGACAGGGACAACACGTGGTTCAATGATACGGGTGGACATTCCAAACAAGGAATGCGTCGGATGCGGCTACTGCTGTATACAGCATATCTGTGCGTGCGGCAGGGCCGCTTATCCTGATGAAGCAGCACGGGGTGAAATGTGTCCCTCTCTTCACTGGAACGGCAGCAGATATGTATGCACTTTAATGATGCGCCCGGGAGGGGAGGGGGAATTCTATAAATGGCAGATGAACGCGGGCCTGGGGTGCCGCAATTTCCTGAATCCTTGGAGAAATGATGTCAGGAAGAGGCAGGGTAAAAACGGATAACAGATGGCCGTATTGTTATATGATAAGGATTCGAGGATTCAAGAAGCCGAGGGAACACGCGGTGAAGCAGTGACCTGGTGTTTCTCGCCTGAATCGCGGGGCCCAAAACGTTTACCGTGACGATAACTTCGGAGTGAATCAACATTTCTGCATTACGGTCCGTGGCAATGTCCAATTTACTCGCGTCGGGACAAGCATGAGTCACCTTGCCCCCCGGCCCTGAATGAACCGGCTTCAGCCGGTCACGGATGGCATTTCATATCATGATCGTATCGACCTGCCGACCTTACTTTGCACCGTTCCCCGGTTTTTTTACGAAGATTATTCAATCGGACCTTGCTGTTCTTCTTGACACGGTGCAATTTCCTCGGGGAACGACGTGGTTGACAAGAAACCGATGGAAAAGTCATCAGGGAATGCTGTGGCTGACCGTCCCGGTATCGAAAAAAGGCCTGGGACTGCAGAGAATCAGTGATGTGAAGATCTGCTGCGACGGACAGTGGTGTCGGAAACATCTGGAGAGCTTAAAAACGGCATATCGTCATGCCCCCTATTTCGATGATCATGAGGCCTTTTGTGAAGAGATGTTTTCTCGTCAATTTGAAAAGCTCATCGATCTGAATCGTTGCGTAATTACGTACCTCTTGAAACAACTGAACATCAAGACAAAAGTGTTGTTATTGTCGGATCTGGGTATATCGGCAAAAGAACCCCGACTCACCATGGAGATCTGCCGGCGCGTCGACGGTACCGCGTTCCTTGTGGGGAGCAGCGCCGGAAAGTATTTTGAGAGAGATGCTTTTGAGAAAAATGGGATCGAATTGATGTTCTTTAAACCACGGATCCCGGTATATCCTCAGTTATGGGGTCCTTTTATCCCCAATCTCTCCGTCTTTGATCTTATCTTCAATTGCGGTCCGAAGGGGGCGGAAATGGTAACAGGGGGTAAGGTGGATGGGAGTTATAAGTGAAAAGTGATAAGTGGCGAGTGAAAAAGAAAAGAAGGGGTAGGGCTTAGGGTGTTGGTGGTGGAAAAGTGATCGGGATGTGAGGAGCGAGGAACAAGTTTAATCAATGCCGGCTTAAAAGCTTATGATCTCACCTGCTTAAAATGCACAGTTCCCGTGCAAGATCTTTCGCTTTTTTCTGCAATGCCGTTCCGAGAAAACCCCTTTGTGCACTCCGATCCAGCATGTCTTCGTCAATTATTTCCATAGTTCCGTCGGGCCATCGGACAACGTCGATGTCAAGATCAACATACCTGATCTTATCGGGGTAGCATTCGATGGGCGTGTTGATATTGTAATAGGTTCCGATTACTTCGCCGTCATGCCTGAAATATATGTGATGGTATGAAAACGCTCCTTCCCGCAACGCCGTCATGGCATAATCTCCCTTCTGTTTGGGTGTTTTGAGGCCGTCATACCTACTTCTTCCTTTGAACTGAGATCTCTTGAGAAGAAGCGTCCGTTCAACCGGATTACATTCGATGATCTCCCCTTCGGACAGAAAAATGACCTGTCCGTTCATTTTGACGTGTTCGATGCCGAGAAGTTTTCCCTCTTCATAGGTGTTCCAGATCAGACGGTTGGAAAGGTCATCGCTTATTTCATCCTGTTTTTCCGGATAATCGTTACGTTGTCTCGATTCCGTCATATCGACTTCGTGAGAGTCGATGATTCGAAGACGGTGATGATGATTTACCGTGGGGACAACGGCATGCCTCAGTTCATCGAGGCCCTTTTTTGCGAGATATGGAAATTCCAGTTCAGTCCGATCGATCTCATCGTCAGTAAATGTGCGGTGGATGACGTCGATGAAGGAGTTTCTGATAAGTTCGACAATGGAGTTCCTGTCGTCAAAGCCGCCTGTCACGATGATTCCCTGCCTGTCGTCACGATCAAAGATCTCCACCGAGGGGCGGCCCGCCTGAATGATATTTCCGAAGGAGCCGAATCGTGCGGCTGCCGGCGGGGACGGCGATACGATGACGATTCCATGGTGGAGAAACAATTATGTCAACGCCGTCGCGTAAATTCCCCTTATCCTGAACGTTCCATCCATAATGACCGCCGATTTCCCGCTTTCTTCGATGTCAATCATGGGACTTCTTCCTTTTAAACAGAGAGGTTCCGGATTTTGCACTGACGGTTATCGTGCTGTACCGAAGTTTCAACTATACTAAAAACAGGAGCAAATATCCTTATCAATCAGCATATGTCGTATTCCTTTCTCTTTGAAGTGACGTTGTGCCCTTGACATGGTTTTCTTCTCTGGTAGAGTATGGTTCATGTCAACCCAAAAACGGGAAGAACAGGCGTTGTAGTCGGAAAGAACAGCCCTTTCCCCATGTTGATGGGGGTGTAGCCTGTCGCGTTTCATGTGCAGATCCGGGCGGTGGAGAACCTACTTCACACCGGTGTAATGGTGCACCCCGCCGTCATGGTGAGTTTCTCAACGCATCATGAAATTGAAGAACTCCGAAATCGGCTGGGGATGATTGACGTTAATTTCAAGGATGTGGAGATCGAAGAACTCGTCATGTATGACGATGTGAAAAAAAGGTTGAAGCAGGTGGGGATTTTCCATGGAGCGGCCTGCACTCCCGACAGGATTCCACCTGAGCAGGTCTGTTTGGTGACAGTGCGCCACGGTCATCTCTGCTGCTCCGGAGGGCATGGAGTATCCCCATTACCGGGATTTTAAACAGGTAAACAAATACGAAGGAGCAGTTTCCAATGCTTATATGATTTCACTAGAATGTAAAATAACTTCAAGAGGGAGGGTGTGTCTCAATGACCCGGCATAAACGCATTAACGGCCTGCAGGAAGCACTTTCGCAGCGGGGACTGACAGGAGCGGTGCTTTTCTATTCGAGGGATGTTCTGTACTATACCGGAACGGCCCAACCGTCATATCTGGCGGTTTCCGCTGATGATTATCATCTGTATGTGAGAAGCGGGTACGAATGTGCCCGGGAGGACGTTTTCATCAATCCGGATCACGTCAGTGAAGAGAGGAAGTTGCAGAATGTTTGTTGGGATTTTTTTGCCGATTCGGGGACGGGTGTAAAAAAGATCGGTACCGAACTGGATGTTCTTCCGGTTCAGCAATTTGAATATTTTACAGCATCATTCCCCGATTGTGAGTTTAAGAATGTTTCCCCGGTCGTTCTTGAGCAGCGCAAGCAGAAGGATCCGGATGAAATCATCACAATGGGGAAGGCCTGTGATGTTGTTCATGTAGGTCATGAAGCGGTCCTTGCAACATTGCGGGAAGGGGTAACGGAACTGGAACTGGCCGCAGCCGTGGAAGATGCCCACCGAAGAGCTGGGCATGAAGGAATTTTCTTCATAAGGCAGCCCGATTTCTTTATGAGCAGGGGGCCCATCGGTGCCGGCCCCAATCTCGGGAAAATCAGCGGTGTCGTTTATACCATAACGGGTGTGGGGTTGAGTCCGTCCGTTCCGGCGGGTCCGTCACGAAGAAAAATCCGGCGGGGAGAACCGGTTATTGTCGATATCCCTACCTGTGTTGACGGTTATCACGCGGATCAAACAAGAACCTATTGCATCGGCGAACCCATCAGGGCAATTCAAAGCCTCTACGATAGTCTGAGGGAAATAGCTGATTATCTGATTGAAGAAATGAGGCCGGGAATGAAGGGGAGCGATCTGTATCGCATGGCGAGGGCGAAAGCTGAACACCTCAAGGTAACCGATGCCTTTCTCCATTTCGGCAGGGGGAGGAAAAGCCGTCTTCTCGGTCATGGAATCGGTCTCGAGTTGAATGAGCCGCCCGTTCCATCGGAGTACGATCACTCCGTGATCAATGAGAACTATGTCATTGCACTTGATATGCACATGCTCGATGACCGTTTAGGCGTCGTAAAACTGGAAGACATGATTTTGATCGGAGCAAACGGGAACGAAATTCTGACCAAGACCCCACGGCAACTGTGGATCGTTTAACCGTGAGGCGCCGGCGTGTTCCATGAAATTACGAGGGATTAAGCATCGCGAGGCTGTCGAAAAACCTCATATTCATATATAAGGTGCCGCACGCTTGACCTGTTCAGAGAAGCCTCATTCGCTCCACCGGTCGTGTCTCACTGAGTTGTCTTATTTCGCTGTCATGGTGCAGTAACTGCGGGTGAAAGGGAGTTCTGTAACCTTGACAGATCCCCATGGTTCGGGCATAGTTGTTCAACGGATGCGTCTTTACGGCCCTTGTGGGAAGCTTGCTTGATAGTCTTCAAGGAACATTGATTGACAGGAAGTAACCTTTGACGATGTGAAAAGTGCTGAGCGGCAAGACCGGCTCACGGGTCGATGGTCAGACCGGAATGGTCGTGACGAAATCATCCGGAGCGGGCGGAGGATTCGGAGATATTCTGTGATATGCCGTAACAGCAACCGGCGCATCGCTTACATGTCGTTACGGCATCGTGACAACGATATACTTGGTAATGCGCGCATCACAACCGGGTCGCTTACATCATCATATAATTTATGAAAAACAAGAGGCTGAACCTGGGAACGGGCGCCATCGGCCCGTTGCTGCTGAAGATGAGTTTGCCGGCGATTACGGCAAATGTCGTCGTAGCCTTCTACAACCTGTTGGATGTGTTCTGGCTTTCCCGAATCGGTCCGAAGGCCGTTGCCGCCCTGACCGTCTGCTTCCCCATTCAGATTCTTCTGGCCGCCATCGGCATCGGCACCGGTGTGGGAGCTGCTTCATTTGGCGCACGAATGTTCGGTGCCGGTCAAACAGACAGGGCGGAGAAGGTGGCGGGGCAGGCGGTATTCCTTTCCGCTGTTCTGGGAATTGTCGTACTTGTTTCCTGTGAGATATTCACTGAACCGATCCTTCGTCTATTCGGCGCCACCGATGATATTCTTCCGCTTTCCAAAATGTACCTTACCACGTATATCGTCTGCGCCCCCTTTATGTTTTTCACGATGATGGGAAACAACATACTCCGGGCGGAAGGAAACCCCAATCCGGCAATGTTTGTTATTTTTGTTCTGGCATGTACCGGCGCCGTCCTTGACCCGATTCTCATCTTCGGCCTGGGCCCCTTTCCCGAAATGGGAATCAAAGGAGCCGGATATGCCGCCGTCTGCGCGTATTTTCTGTCGGCGCTTCTGTGTTTTATTTTCTTTATGTCGGACCGGTCGGGATATCAGATGTCACGGCGAAATCTCGTCCCCGACCTTTCCCTTATCCTTTCAGTGTATCGTGTCGGATTTCCGGCGTTTATCATGAATCTCAGCGTCAGTGTCGTCATAACCGTCTATAATCACGTCCTCGGCGGCTTCGGAGCGCAGGCGGTCGCCACGTTCGGTATTATCTTCCGGCTGAACGGTATCATCATTTTTCTTCTCTTCGGAATCGGACACGGTGTTTTGCCCATGGTCGGTTTCAATTACGGTGCCGGGCTTTATGAACGATTACGGCAGACGGTCCGCACCGCCGTCAGATGGTCCGTGGCCATTGCCGGTATGAGCATTTTGTTGGCATTGCTGTTTGCGGAACACATCGTTGCCGTATTTACCAGTGACCACAGTCTCTTGACGATTGCCATGCCGGCCATGAGAATTTATGTCACCGCCTTAATCTTTCTCGGTCCCGCCATTATTGCCATCAATATGTTCAACGGCTTGGGGATGGGGTTTACCGCAACTTCGCTTCTCTTTTTTCGGGATTTATTTGTTCTCATTCCCTTTCTTATTTTTGTTGCCCCCCGTATCGGGCTGAATGCCGTCTGGTGCGCCCACCCCCTGTCCAATCTGTTTCTGATCGTGATCAGCTGGCTCTGGACGAGGATGCTTTTTAAGAAATTGGGGTAAAAGGCAAAGTCTTAGTTCATAAGCTGATGAGTTCATGAGCTAATAATCTCTTAAATTTGTTAACCGGTTCTGTTTCTTACCTGCCTTTCAATTCAGCATTAAACATTCAAACTTGTAACTATTCAGCACAAAAAAGTTTCGTTCTTTGAAAAAAGTTCTTGACACGGTTTTTGGGTAAATTATCAAAAATTCGGGTACAGTAACACCTTGCCCATAATCATGGTTTGAAGGTGCT
>DSDU01000160.1 GCA_011056835.1 Deltaproteobacteria bacterium | reverse complement strand
TCATCATCAGGCAGCATTTATGCCTGATCAGGAGTATGGCGCTTGGTGTGTAATATAAACGGTATCATGCCTTGCCTGATGATGAATGTGTGGATTATGACTTTTTCAGCAAGCCCTAATTATATTTGAGAGGTTCATAATTCGGAGGAGGAGGGAGTATGGACTATCTAGTTGATAACTGGCCAGTGTTGTTTCTAATCACCATATACATCGCACTCTGTCTTTACATCGGGTGGTGGTTTCAAAAGAAGGCTTCCGAAGGTGTATCGGCATACTATATCGCCAAGCGGGAAATTCCCGGATGGGTCGTTTCACTCGCTTTTTTCTCAACGTTTATCAGTACGAATACGTATATCGGACAGGCGGGACAAGCATTCAGCGCCGGTCTGTGCTGGGCGTGGGTCGGCCTTTTCTGGACGGCTTTCTGCATGATCTCATGGCTCCTGTTGGGGCCACGCATGAGGAACCAGACAGCCACCTTGAACTCGGTAACGATTCCCGACTATTTCGATTATAGATATAAAAGTTCATTGTCACGAATCATGAGAGCCTTTGCGGCTTTTATCATCATTTTCGCAACACTCTGGTATATGGTGGGAATCGCCAAGGGATGTGCTCACCTCCTGGATTCGGTCCTTAAGATTCCCTACGCGTGGGGAGCATTTCTCATCATTTTCATAACCTGCGCATACACCGTCTGGGGCGGCATGTACAGTGTTCTCTGGACTGATGCCATTCAGGGGTTGATGATGTTTTTCGTCGCCATTATTATGGTCCTGATTCCCGCCATGTACGTGGGCGGCTGGGGCGACCTGATGGCAAATATTTCCAATGTAACCCACATAACGAAGGCGGGGAAGCCCATGGGAGACGGCCTCGTCACCTTCTGCTCACTTGTCTCATTCATGTATATTCTGGGGATCGGTTTATCCGTCGGCATGAAACAGATCGCCGAACCGCGGTGCCTCATTCGATTCTACTCTATCGACAACGCAAAAAGCATGAAATTTGCCATGATTGCCACCCCCATTTTCCTGGGTGTTTCTCTCATCTGCGTGATGGGGCTTGGTGCACTTGTTCACGGCATGGCAACGGAACAGGAGGCGGCATATCTTGTAAAGCATACCGACCAGGTTATCGGATTCATGTTGGACAAATTCGGTAATCCCTGGATCAGCGGACTTTGTCTGGCAGGGCTCTTCGCCGCAGGCATGTCCTCCCTCGCATCGGTCATGCTCATCGTCGGCACCGCCTTTATCGGAGATATGTGGAATCTCTACCGGCCCATGAATCAGGGCCAGATCGTCAAACGTACCAAAATAACCATCATTCTTTATTGTGTCATCGTTTTTATTTTCACCGTTTACCCTCCCATGGGAATCGTCGAATTGACTGCATTTGCCGGTGCGGTATTCGCATCGAGCTTCTTCCCTGCAATCTTCGGCGGTCTGTATTTGCGGTGGGGAACCGGCCATGGCGCCTTATCATCCATGGTTATCGGGATTGCTGCATGTCTCGTGTGGCGGCTGGGATTCCGGTTTAACTTTCCGGGACTGAAGGATATTCACGAAATCATACCGGCATTTATCATATCGCTCCTTGCCTACCTGATCATCAGCAAAATGACATGGAAAGCGGTTCCCGACAAGGAACACCTGGATGTGATTTTTGGTACGAAGTAATCGTCGGTCATTAAGATAGATATAAAAAGGCCCCGTCGCTCCGGCGGGGCCTTTTTCAAAAGCAGACGGGCTGTTGCTCAAATTCATTTTCGCCAGGTTGATTCCGCTTTTTGATAAATCTACAGATTGCTCCAGGCAATTCCAAACCTCATCCTTCGGGTTCAGACAGTTGGAATTGCTGCTCTTTCGCTTCACCCAGATTTATTCGCAAAAAGCTCGATGATGACCTGCGCAAATGAATTCTCGTTTGGGTAAAACCCTTAGAGTCTAAGCTCGCTATGCGATTTCTCGCCTGATGAAGTCAACGGCGTTTCTAAAAATTCTCAGTCCCATTCCTTCTTCAGGAAGTTCTTCCCGCGTCCACCGTGGATGATTCGTGTAATGAAAGTATGCTTCCGGATGGGGCATCAGACCGAAGATCCGTCCCGATTCATCACAGATTCCCGCAATGGCATCAATCGATCCGTTGGGGTTCTCAGGATAATTCATCACCGGTCCACGGCACGCATGATCACTGTATTGCATAACAATATGATTCCGCACGTGCAACCGTTTTAGCACCGCGTCATTCCGTGCAACCAGCTTCCCCTCGCCGTGTCGCACGGGGAGATAGACTCCACCGAGATCTCGTGTAAAGACGCAGGGGGATTTTTTATTTATGGTCAGATAAACCCATCGATCTTCGAACCGTCCCGAATCATTGAACGTAAGGGTCACCGATTGAGAATCATACTCACCATCAAATGCAGGCAGAAGTCCGAGTTTAACCATAAGCTGGAAGCCGTTGCACACCCCGAGAATGAGTTTACCATCATTAATAAACCTCATAAACTGCTCATGAAGTTTTTCGCCGCTGTTTTTCACCGTGGCGTGAAGTATCCTGTTGGCTCCCGCTTTGGCCCCCCCCATATCATCCCCATCCAGGAATCCACCCGGAAGATTCAGAAAATGGTAGTCTTCAAGTCGTTTTTCTCCGAAGAGCAACTGGCTGATGTGAACAATATCGACATCGTCGGAACCGGCAAGCCGGCACGCATGAGCCATCTCCACTTCGCAGTTGGTCCCGTTCCCTGTAATTACTATTGATTTAACCTTTTTTACCATTGTGATTGTATCTCCGTAAACGACCCTGCCGTTTCTTTCACTAAAAATTGAGAGGTACCTGCCATGCCTTTTTCAGATCATCAATATCCTCATGTATGATTACATTCCCTTGCCTGCCTTTTACGGTCATCCGTCTTTTCTGCGTTATCCCGCCGATCAACCCGAACACATTGTCCCTCATCACCCTTTCGAAGGCATCCTGCGCCTCGGGACGTATTGTAACGACAAACCGGCTCTGAGATTCGGAAAAGAGGCAGTAGTCATCCCGATCAATTCCCACGGAGGGAACGCAGGCGAGATCGACGGACATGCCGAACCCTCCGGAGAAAGCGGTCTCGGCAAGAGCCACACCAAGTCCTCCGTCGGAACAGTCATGACACGATGCAACCAATCGTTCGTCAATGGCGCGGCTCAGTGCTAAATATAATCGTTTCGCCCGTTCACCGTCAACCACGGGCACACGGTTGCCGATGGATCCATTGAGCGCAAACCATTCGGAACCGCCGAGTTCATCGGAGGTTAGTCCGAGAACATAAACAAGATCTCCCGGTTTCTTCGCATCAATCGTTACGGCTTTCCGCACATCATCAATCTTCCCCATCACCGAAAAGAGAAGTGTCGGCGGTATCGATATTTTTGTATCGCCGATAATGTAATCATTTTTCATGCTGTCCTTCCCGGAGATGCAGGGGACGCCGAAGAGTTTGGTATATTGGTACAGCGCCTGGTTTGCCCGGACCAGCTGGGCCAGCTTGTACCGGCCATCCGGCGTTTTTTCGGATTGCACAGGATCGCACCAGCAAAAATTGTCGATTCCTGCCATTCGTTCAAGCGACCCTCCGACAGCAACGGCGTTTCGTATAGCCTCATCGATAGCGCAGGCAGCCATGTGATACGTGTCGATGTCACTGTACCGCGGGCAGATGCCATTGGCGACAACAACCCCCTCATATGATTCGAGAACCGGCCTGATCACGGCGGCATCGCTCGGCCCGTCGTTGACGACGCCGACAAGGGGTTTTATAATGCTTCCTCCCTGGACCTCGTGGTCATACTGCCTCACGACCGATTCCTTGCTGCAGATATTCAGCCGGGACAGCATTGCCCTGAGTGCACCGCCCATATCGTCCGGTTCGGGAAAGTCAGGTTCATCGTGTGTCGGCGGCTCCCACTTTGCTCGAAGCTTCATTGTGGGAAGCCCTTCATGGAGAAAGGACATATCAAGATAGGCGACTGTCTTGTCACGATAGCAGACGTGAAACTTGCCTGAACCGGTAAATGTTCCGAGAACGGTTGCCTCGACGCCCATCTTCTCTGCAAGACTGAGAAATGCATTGATTTTCCCGGGGTCCACGGCGAGGCTCATTCGTTCCTGCGCCTCTGAAATCAGAATCTCCCATGGCTGGAGGCCCGCATATTTCAGGGGAGCTTTACTGAGATCAAGTTCACATCCTCCGCAGAGCGTCGCCATTTCCCCCACCGATGAGGAAAGTCCGCCGGCGCCGTTATCGGTAATAGCCCTGTAAAGCCCTCTGTCTCGGGCAATAAGGAGAAAATCGGTCATTTTCTTCTGCGTTATGGGATCACCAATCTGTACGGCTGTCACAGGCGATCCCTCATGAAGTTCTTCCGATGAAAATGTAGCACCGTGGATTCCGTCTTTTCCGATTCTTCCTCCCGTCATCACGATCAGATCACCCGTCCGGATAGCTTTCGTATGCGTGAGCTCTCCGAGAATGCAAGCCGGCATGATGCCCCCTGTTCCACAGTAGACAAGCGGTTTCCCAAGATACCGTTCATCAAAGACGATACAACCGTTAACAGTCGGGATTCCGCTTTTGTTGCCACCGTGTTCGACACCCTCCCGCACACCATCGTAAATCCGCCGGGGATGAAGAATTCGCGGGGGGAGGGGGGCGGAATGGAATGGAGACGCAAAACAGAAAATGTCTGTGTTGAAAATCAGCTTCGCCCCCTTTCCTGTTCCGAACGGGTCACGATTGACACCTACGATCCCGGTCAGGGCTCCGCCATAAGGATCGAGAGCGGAAGGAGAATTGTGGGTTTCCACCTTGAATACAAGGTTATAGTCATCATTAAATTTTATGACACCGGCATTATCGACAAAAACGGAAAGACACCAGTCATTCTCACCCAGCTCCTCTCTGATTTCTTTTGTCGAATTTTTAATATAACTTTTAAAGAGAGAATCAATCTCTGTCCTCTCTCCTCCCTCATTTTCATAGGTAATCATGCTATTGAAAATCTTATGTTTACAATGTTCCGACCATGTCTGAGCCAGGGATTCGAGTTCCACATCCGTTACCTTATCGGAGAGACCGACATGCCGCCGTTCGGCGATAACGGATTCATCCTGTAAATACGACTGAATCACTTTCATCTCTTCCACGGTCAGGGCAAGGACTCTCGTATTGCTGATATTTTGCAGTTCCGTATCCTCAACGTTCAGATCGATCTCTTCCGTCACCGGTTCATCTTCTATAATGACCCGTGGTATATAAGGCTTAATGCCTTCGGCGGGATCCCAGTCCGTCCCGCTGATGATTTCATACCGCTGGATAAGGTCATTGGCAAGCAGTCCCGAAGCAATCCGCGCCGCTTCAGCTCGTGTAATATTCCCTCTGATGACATATTGTCTCGATGTATAGACTTCAATGCCGGCATTACTTGATGTACCGATGAGCAGCTCAATGGCTTCCCGGGCTGTTTTCCCTACATTATCCGTTACGCCGGGCCTGAAGCCCACTTCAATCATCCAGGTAAAATCGTCCGCAAGACTTCTATCGATGACGTAATGCTGTATGACAGGGTCTGACAGGGGGCCCCGTGCGATCTGTTCCAATTGATTATCCGTCAGATCTCCTTCAATGGTATAGACTTCTATCGTCGTGACCCCGTCAACAGTGAGATTTAAATTTTCGACAATCTTCCGAGCTGTTTTTTCCCCGAGAGCATCCTTAATTCCCTGCTTGAATCCGACTTCTATCCTGTGCGCCATGTTTTCCTTCTTCCCGTTCTTACCTTACTGACTCCGAGAGTCTCTTATGCATTAATGGTAATTTGCCATACCACGTTAACCACCAAAGAAACAAAGACCTTTATCCCGTCCGGCAGCAGGTTATCCCCCGTTCCCCCTACGGAGGTTATATTTTATCATCTTCAACTGCAACCCTTTTCGACTCAGTCCCAGTTCTCTTGCTGCCCTGCTGACATTCCCATCACATGATTCAAGTGTTTTGACGATCATCTGTTTTTCGATCTCCTCCGTGCTGCTTTTGATGATGTCCTTGAATGATTTAGCTGACTTACCGGAATCGGAGGAAAGGCCCCGGCCCTTCTCTGATATTATCTCCGGCGGAAGATCAGAGAGGGTCAACGTCTGTCCCTGAGCAAGGAGAACAAGCCGCTCGATTAAATTTTCAAGTTCCCTGATATTTCCGGGCCACCCGTAGTTTATAAAGACGTCCTTTGCGTGGTGATCAATATCAGTGACGGATCGATTCAATTTCTTATTAAATTTCTCAAGAAAATAATCGAGCAGAAGAGCGATATCGTCCTTACGTTCCCTCAACGGGGGAATATGAATGGGCAGCACATTCAATCGATAATACAAATCTTCTCTGAATCGCTGTTCTTTGACATCCTGGAGGAGGTCTCTGTTCGTTGCCGTGATCAATCGCACATCGACCTTAATCGTGCGGAGACCGCCAACCCTTTCAAATTCTTGATCCTGAATAACGCGGAGGAGCTTTACCTGCATGTCTTTCGGCAGCTCACCCACTTCGTCGAGAAACAGGGTTCCTTTATGGGCCAGCTCGAATCTACCCGGCTTCCTGTTTACGGCACCGGTGAAGGCACCCTTTTCGTAACCGAACAGTTCGCTTTCCAGAAGATTCTCCGCAATAGCGGCACAATTTATCTTGATAAAAGGATCATCCCTGCGGGGACTGTTGTTATGAATTGCATTCGCTATGAGTTCTTTTCCCGTTCCCGTTTCCCCTGTGATAAGGATGGTCGTTGTCGTCGGAGCCACTTTCTTGATAACATCGTAAATCCTGATCATCGGTTCACTCTGTCCGATAATGTCATAATGTTCTATCTCATCGGGGCCGACTATCAGTTCGTCATCACTGAACGAATGTGTCTTGAAGGCTTTGCGGATAACATTCTTCAGATCTTCCTGTTCAAATGGTTTAGTGATGTAATCAAAAGCTCCTTTTTTGAGAGCCTCCACCGCCGTTTCAACTGTGCCGTGAGCGGTAATAATAATGACCGGAATCGACGGATGCTCCTTGACGACACGAGAGAGAAGACCGAGACCGTCCAGCTTCGGCATTTTCATGTCCGTGACGATAACGGCGATGTCATTACCTTCGACGATATCGAGTGCCTCAATACCGTCGCCGGCCGTCACGACATCATACCCCTCCTTCTCGAGCATTGCTTCGAGAACAAGAAGCATATTCAATTCATCGTCGGCAATCAGGATTTTTTTCATCTGTCAACAGGCTGTTGCCTCAACAAAAATTAATGTGTGCGATCTTCCCGCACCTTTGAGAAGCAACACCTCAGACTCCTTTTGAAATGGTTTTCTCAACAAAAAATATAACTATCATTCTCGATGAATTGTGAGAGATTCCGCATATAACGGGCTTGTCTCACTTTTTGCTCACAAAGCCAGGTAAATCGAAAGACCGACAATTCCAACGGTCTGAGCCGAATGGTGAGTTTTGGAACTGCCTGGAGCAAGATCCGAATGTATGGAAAAAAAGCGGCAGCGAGCCGACAGTAATTGATGCTAATAACAAATTATTACTGAGGATTTTCTAGTATGGACTGATAATTCTGTCAAGGCTTTTGCCTAGATTCGTATGAAAAATGTGGTCCCACGGTCAGGTGAGGACTCCACCCGGATCGTTCCTCCGTGATTTCTTACAATCTTGTGGCAAATGGAAAGTCCCAGCCCCGTTCCCCGTTTTTTGGTCGTGTAAAATGGTTTAAAAATCTCCCGCCTGTCTTTTGCATTGATTCCATGACCGGTATCCATAATAAAAATTTCCACTTTTCTCCGGCCGTCGCCGATGATTCTCACCGTACCGAAGCGCAGCATCCCCCCATCGGGCATTGCATCGATGCCGTTTAATGCGATATTCAAGAATACCTGGAGCATCTGTTCCCCATCAATCCGCACTCCCGGTAAATGTGCCGCCAGGCTTTCCTCAATGGTAATATTATCCGGAAGCCCTTTTGCTTTTAAAAGTGATATAACTTTGGCCACAATTCGATTGATGTCCTGTTTTTCAATATTGAATGTGTGGGGCCTCGCATAATTGAGAAATTGTGAAACCACCGAATTTAAACGGTCTGTCTCTTCAATAATAATATTGAGTAATTTTGACGTCCCCGTTGTCTCCGCTTCAGCTTTAAGATATTGAGCGGCGCCTTTTATTGATCCCAAGGGGTTTCTGATCTCGTGGGCAAGACCGGTGGCCATTTCTTCCAGCGAGGCGTAATCCTTCTGTCTGGACATATCTCCCATATCGACGAGAGGAACCAAATCTTCCTTGTTCTTCAGAAAGTAATTAACGACCGATCGCAGCATGTCCTTGATCGGCTCAATCAGGATAACAATGAACAATAACGCGATAAAAACACCGCTGAACGGCAGTGTCATCGTCTGGCGCACGAGAGCCATGACTGCATAAAACAGGATAGTCGATATCAAGACGGCGCACATAATCGACAGCGAGCGAATGATCGTGCCGTACCACTCATACAAATCAGGATTGGTAATGGTAATGAAGATGAAATACACAAGCGCGGCCATGGAAATGTCAAACAACGACGGCAGACCCCCGTGGCCAAGCAGTCTCATGATATCGATAATACCGAAAACGGCGGTGATTACACACGCACCGGCAACAGAGATCAAACGCACCCGAAACGGCCCTGCCGGTTCCTTCCCGATAAACCAGAGAAGTGCCATAAAACAGTAAAGAGCACTTCCGCCGCTGTATATATAGAGAATGAAATCATGTCGCATCCATGGGAACCATGGCGTCAGAAAGACCAGTGCGCCCATGGTGCTTAAAAAACAAGTAACAATAATATCCCGTAAGGAAATAAATGTTCGATACCCAAAGGAAGCGCGGGCAAACATGACAAGGAGGGGCGGTATAAACAGTGTCCCCAGGTAGTGAACGGCCCGCCAGTATGCCGTTCCGACAACGGTGAAGAGAAATGATCCGATTTTGTCGGAAAAAAGGGCAAAGCACAAGGCTGCAAACAAGAGATGAAGGTAATTCGTCTTTCTCTTTGTTATTAATGTAACGCAAATTGCAAGACTGACCGCTGCCGCAACAAATGTTTCCATGGTGTAACTGTTATCATGTCCTTTTCTGAACGGTCGTCTTTCGAATGATCTTACGGAGAAGCATACAAACATCCTCAGCAATACGGCACAGCAGTTCGGTAAAGAAAGGCTTCGGCGTACCGCCCGGGTCACATAAAAGAACCCCCGTGAACAGTCACTGCATCGCAAGGATTATCCGATCAGACAGGTTTCCGGGTCGCGGTAAAACTTCAGGTCCGCTACCCGCCGTGAAGCTCCCTTATTGCTGACGTCTTCGATCTCTATTCCCCGCAGCCGGATTTCATCTACGTTATCCATGACATATTCACCGGCTGCCTTATCGATGACATAAATCATTGTACCCCCATTCTTCGACAGTATCTGTCCGTATGAAATGGGAATCAGCGGGGAGGGATCATTCAGGAGCGATGCCGCCACCGACTCGGCCTTTCGACTCCCGTTCGCGAGAAGGACAACGGTTCGGGCTTGATACACAAGTTCGGCACCCATGGAGATTGCATACAAGGGACTCTCCGCCTTGCTTGGAAAATGTCCGTCAGCAACGGCATTTGCCACCGTATTATCATCGAGCCTTACCAGGAGCATTTCATTTCTTTCAAAGGGTATTCCCGATTCATGAAAGGCAACATGCCCTCTTCCGCCGACTCCGATGATATGTAGGTCAATGCCTCCTGTCCGCTTTATTTTTTCACCATAGGCATCCAGTATTTCCCTTCGAATCCACCGGAGGTACTCCGACTCCGCATCGGGGTTGATGACAATGGCTTTCCCCTTGTCAACGCCCTGTTCCACCCAGTCATCAGGATATGCTTTCAGCTCGGTTTCAAGTTTTGCCTGATCGATCAGAGTCCCCCAGGGGACATTCACTTCTTTAAATTTACGTTTCATCAGGCCGAACAATTCCTGAATCATGAAGAAACTGTAACTTTCTCGATGGAGTGCACGCTGTTGGGCATTTTCACCGGGAAGGCCGATATATTCATCAAGATTGATACTTTCAATATGAGATGGATCGAACACTCCCGTGTTGGCAGCCTTGGCAAGATGCTTATAAAGTCCCGTCGGGGAATTACCGGTGGCCAAACCCAAGATATACGTTTCCTTATCGGCGAGCGTCTTCTTTACGTCATCAATAACGATACGGGCCGCGACCTCACTCATATGATCAAAATCAGCTGTTATGATTACTTTTAACGGCATTGTGGCCCTTCCCTCTCTGTAACGGCACGTTTGATGTTTGAAGTTTCACGTTTCACATCGCAGTACTGTGGAATAATTACAATTGAAAAACCTTCTCACTATGCCAGTTGAGCCATAACAACGTCTGCAATCCGTTTACAGTATTGTTCCGTCTCATCGTCACTCGGACCTTCAACCATGACACGGCACATGTTCTGCGTCCCAGAATAACGGACAAGCACTCTCCCCTTATCTCCGAGTTGCCTTTCCACGGAATCGATCACGTTGACTATATCAGGTACCGTCGATATCTCCGGCTTCGATTTCACATCAATATTGATCAGTTTTTGCGGAAAAACCTTCATCACCTTAGCCAGTTCGGAGAGCGGCTTCCGCTCTTTCATCATGGCAGCCATCACCTGCAGCGCCGTTATCATACCGTCACCCGTGGTGTGATGCCGGAGAAAAATTACGTGGCCCGATTCCTCACCGCCGATGGAGGCTCCTCGTGCCCTCATTTCTTCGAGAACGTATCGATCACCGACTTTTGTCAC
Source organism: Deltaproteobacteria bacterium (assembly GCA_011056835.1). GTDB lineage: Bacteria > Desulfobacterota > Syntrophia > Syntrophales > UBA6807 > DSDU01. The sequence goes on along the minus strand of DSDU01000160.1, from coordinate 1,109 downwards.
CAATTGGTTAATTCCGAGATATTTCAGAGCGGTGCTGAGCCCGATATTACTCATCACGGTGCTGACAACAACGTTGTTGTCAAGCGTTCCGTCATCCTTCATGACCTTGGCACAAAGAGCAACAATCTGGTCCCCTGTAAGGATTCCACCTTTTTCATCGACAGCGATGAGGCGATCACCGTCACCGTCAAAGGCAAAGCCCACCTGAGCTTTCTGCTTGACAACCTCTTCAGCCAGCATCTCGGGATGCTGCGATCCGCATTTATCGTTGATATTTTCACCGTTCGGGTCGGCGAAAATCGCTGTCACGTCCGCCCCCAGTTCAAAAAACGTCTCCGGTGCAATGCGGTACGTCGCACCGTTGGAACAGTCAAGAACGACTTTCACTCCTTCAAGCGTGTATTCTTTGGGAAAGGCATTCTTCAGAAAAACAATGTACCGCCCCCGGGCATCGTCGATTCGATAGGCTTTTCCCAATTGATTCGGCGAGGGATGAAGCGATTGCATATTGTTTGAAAATATCAACCGTTCTATCTCCAGTTCTTTTTCATCGGGAAGCTTGTAACCCTCATTCGAAAATATTTTAATGCCGTTGTCCTGAAATGGGTTGTGAGACGCCGATATGACGATCCCCGCATCAGCCCTCATACTCGACGTGAGAAATGCAATGCCCGGAGTCGGCATGGGACCGACCAGAATGGCATCGACCCCCATTGAACAGATCCCCGAAATCAGAGCATTCTCGAGCATATATCCGGATATTCTCGTATCCTTTCCGATGATGATTCGGGGTATGTGCCCTTTACGCTTGAACAGATGAGCAGTCGCTCTGCCGATGTTCAAGGCCATTTCCGCCGTCATCGGATATTCGTTCGCTACGCCTCTGATCCCGTCAGTACCAAATAATTCTCCCATCGCTCCCTCTCCTTGACAAAGTCCTCAATGTTCCCCGGCACACGTTTCAACCCCCGTGTCACTACATCTACGCAATCGTTGAAAACAGGCAAAGATTTTTATATGAGTCCACGGAATATTGCAACAAAAAAAGCTTTTTTACAATATTATTCAATAATTTGTATCTCTTCACCGCTATAGACTCATCATGACTG
>DSDU01000064.1 GCA_011056835.1 Deltaproteobacteria bacterium | reverse complement strand
CTTCAATACCTGACTGCCATATTTTCCCGTCATTCTGACGGGAGCGATGCCCCGAGCCATGCCGTTGAATTTTATCACGTCCACTTTGTCGGTGCCCTCAAGCCCGTCGGAAATATAGGTGGCCTTTTCAACGAGTGCTGGATAGTCCTTCAGAAGGGCATCATCATCAAGTCTCAAGGTTGTGTGGCTCCGGCCGCAGGCCGCGGCTACTCTCGGCGCGATGCGGACATCGAAAATATCCCTGTAAGAACCGCCGAACGTATAGCACGGAAGTTCTCCCGGCTTTGCGTCGCGGCACGCCATGATCATTCTTGTGTCAAGTCCCCCTGTCAGGCCGATGCCGACCGGTCCTCCGGCGAAATAGCGCGGCAGGACGCGTTTGAAGGTTCCTTCAAGCTCTTCGACGAACTGATTTTTATTCAGCGGGTCCTGTTGCTCCAGCGCCGTCATGTCGAGATATGTTTCTTTTCTTATCCGGCCGTCTTGAAACGTCCAGCATAAGCCTGCCGGCAAAAGATTTATTCTGGGAAAATATGTCCGGTTTTCCAGCACGCAATCATAGGTAAGAAATTCGCCGACGCTCCTCGACGATATTTCCCGCAGTTCGGGAAACGCTTTCAGCAGCGACTTCGCTTCCGAAGAAAAGGCAAAATAGTCGTTATTTTCGTGAAAATATACGCGGCGGATGCCAAAGCGGTCATTGAATAAAATGGCACGGGCATTGCGCAAGTCCAATATAATGCCATTAAACCAGCCGTTGAGATTTTTGAAAAAGTTATCGCCCTGCTCTTCATACAGATGGATAAGGTATGACGCATTGTGTCGATCAAAATCGTGACCGCGCTGTGCCAGGTTATCTATGAGATATTTATCCTGGTAACATTCACCGGTCAAAAAAAGAACCAGATCTTTTGTTTCATTGCATACGGGCATGCAGTCGGCAAAGGAATTCTCGATGGCGCAATAGCCGATATAGAAGCCCTTGTCCGGCCTTGTATAGGTGCCATGTGTGTAAAAATTTTCATGGAGCATGCAATCGAGCATGGCGGACACCAATTCCTGTCCGTTGCCCGGGGGATGCTTTGCAATGATTCCTGTTATTCCCGGCATCGCTTATCCTCGGTCTCTCATGAAGGTGATAAATCTATCCAGGGCCTCATTCATGGGTACACGGGGCTGCCATCCCAATAACTCTTTTGCTTTGCGGTTCGAGTAGCGATTGCCTTTCCAATAGACTGCGCATGATCGACGGTTAAAGACGGGCGGCAGTTGTCCGTGCGACCATGATGAGTATTTTTCCCAGAGATAGTTGAAAAGGTACCAGGCGGAGTAGGGGACAGGAATGGCAATAAGATATCGCACCTTATTTCTGTACAGGTTCAGAAATTCTCTGCTCCTGGGAAGGTCGTCATCGACGATATTGAAGACCTGGCCTTCTATGCCTTCTGTGAGACCCGCCAGTACAACGGCTTCGGCGCAGTTGTCCACGTAGGTGAGCGGTATGATATTATTCAGGCCGAGGTGTAGAAATATGCCGAAGGTATCGGAGCCGATCCGGTCGGTGATTTTTGCCTTGCCGGGACCGAAGACGACACTTGGCCGAACAATGACATACGGCAGGTCATGTTTTTTCGCGTAATCGAGGAGCAGGGCATCCTGCTTCGCCTTGCCGTATGTATACGGTTCAAATCGTTCAAGCAGCCTGTCATCCAACGGGCACGATTCATCCAACAGGCCGCCGCGCTTGATGTGCTCGTTTGAATAAACGGCAATGGAACTGATGTTGACGAAACGTTTCAGGTTAGGCTCGATAATGGCGGCGTCAAGAAGATTCCTTGTTGCCACGACTGAATTCAGGAAACAGCCGGGGTAGGTCTTATCAATGCCCGCGGCCAGATGGTAGATTACGGAAACATCTTTTACAATGTTTCGGCAGTCGTCGCGGGAAAGAAGGTTGCCCTGATAAACCTCCACATCGGCATGAGTGGCGGAACCCATGTTCTGCAATTGGGTAAGATTTCGATTCGATCGCACCAGGCATCGCAGTTTCCTGAATCCGTATTCCAGCAGCGTTTCGACAACCTTGATCCCGATGAAGCCGCCCGCGCCGGTTATTAGAACGGTGTCGTGCCCGTTAATTATGAAGTTGTCTTGAATCATCCGTCAGTCTTACGGTTTCCTGTTGCATGATAGAGCGCGTCTCTGAACCCTCTGCACATGTTTTGAATGTGTCCGTTTGTTTCGATTTCTCGTCTGGCGGCGTTGGAAAAGTCGCGTCTCAATTCATCATTGTCGATAAGCAGAGTGAGTTTTTCGGACAGGTCCTTGATATCGCCGCGCCTGACGACAAAACCGTTTATGCCGTTTTGAAGATACCCGATTTCGGCGGACTCGTCCCCGTCTTCCGTTACAAAAGGGAGCCCGCAGTGGAAGGCGTCGATTATGCTGAGACCGACTGCCCCGGGGAGACAGTAGACATCGGACGCCGTGAGGAGATCAAAACGTTTGTTTCCGTATATCGGACCAAGCTTGTAAATAGTATTGCCCGCTATTCCGTCAAGAATTCCTTCCGGGTCCGGCCCGACCAGAATTAACCCAATATCGGGCCTGTTCATAGAGGCAAGCGCTTCCGCCAGATGATCAACTCTCTTTCGCTTTTGCATCCTGCCCATACAGATGATGTTTTTCTTTGTTTGTATGCCGTATTCGGCCAAGACCTTTTCTCTCGTCGTTCCCGGTGAGAATCCCTGATAGTCTATGTAGAGCGTATTGTTGGCGATAAAGGTTTTTTCGTGGAATCGCTTCGGGATATATTTTTTCAGATGTTCCGCGTAAAGAATTATCGCGTCGCACATTGCCTGTTCCGTGGCATAGGCGAGGTTTTTGATGCTTGAGCCGGCGTCGAGAAGGTCCCGTCCCTGACCCCAGTAAATCATCTTTTTGCCGTGAATGAACCTGGCAATAAAATATGTCGGAAACAGGTATGTGTGTTTCAATTCCATAAAATCAATGATGACGTCAATCGGCTGTTCGTGTATCAACCGGGCAATGCTTCGTGTAGAGAGGGGCATCTCTATGTATTTAAAATCGATGAAGCTCTTATTGTCCGACTGAATCCCGTCGGATGTCACGATGAACTCAAAGCCGTACTCTTTGAGATAGCTGCTCAGGTACGTATATATCGGAATGCGGTAATGTGGAATCCTGTCGGGATGGATGAGGAGGACGCGAATCATAGGTGATTTTTATAACCACATGGTCGTGTTATGTGCAAACGAAAACAGGCCGGGGTTAGAAACCTTTCAGTTGCGCCGAGTTATTGACTTGATATCGGCTTTTGTGCCGACTGATCTCCCTGGATAAATTTATGTTGTTCCTGATCGACAATATCCCCACCCTTGAGGTAGCGGACCGCCAGTGAGTAAACGCCGAATTTCAGCGGGGAAAGAGAATATTTCCACATGTATCCCTGTACCAGTTGCGCCCCGAATCGCTGTTTAAACATCATAAGCCCCTCTTGCTTTGATCCTTCATCGGGATTGATTCGAACGCCGACAAAGTCGTACCGCTTAACCCCGCGCTCGCGAAATTGTCGTATCGCCTCCCAGTGCAGAAGGTTGTTTGCTCCATTCAAAGGATTTGAAATGCTGCCGCCATAGACATAGTAGGCGCTGTGGTTGCTGAATGGAACGACCGTGCAACCCTGCACGACACCCTGATGATCGGCGACGAAGATCTTTACGTTTTCCCCGAGACCCAGCACATACCGTTCAAACGCGTCGAAGCCCATAAATCCCATATCAGATCGCTTAAAGGTATCCCGAACCAGTTCATACGCAGTCGTGAGGTATTCCATGCCGGATCTGATCTGTACATTCTTCTTTTCGGCCTGCCGTATTTTGCGACGATGGCTCGAACTGATGTTATTCCACAGCGTTTCCTCGGGCTGGTCCAGGTCAATGATATACGTTCCGTAGGGCGCCGTAACAGCGCCGTCGGGATACGCGCGAAAGATCGTGTTGGTGGTTGCCGGGATGATCATGTCCGCGCCAGCGGCTCGGAAGTGTTCTATGACGCTGTTCAAAAAAGATTTTTCTTCCTGAATATTGAGTTCTTCTCCGACAGGAATGGTTTCCACGCGAAAACGGACCATGCGAAAGACCGCCTTGCGAACAATTGTATACGGCAATATGCATCGAAGCTTTCCTGAATCGTCGGTTCCCCCGATCCATCCATATTCATCTCCGACTGCTCTGAGAAACGGTTCGGAAGCAAATATTGAGAGATCGGAATTCCAGTCAATATGAATCGGTGTCGCCTTCATTTTATTTCCCTTCTGACAATGAATCTAGGCACTTCTTATACGCTTTTTCAAACGTCGTCGGTTCAATTCCCTTGGTGTTCAGGTATGATAGAAAAAACTCTACGGTGTCAAAATCGACTAAATCTTTGGTATGTCCGATTGCAACGATCGGCCTGTATAATTCCGGGGTTTTTTCGTCTTTCCGGATAACCGAATCCATCATGTGTGTGAGTTCCGTCATTGTCATTCGGCAGAAATCGAGCTTCAGCGGCTGCCTGAAGCGCAGAAAATCCAAAAGACGATAGAATTTTTTCTTTCTGTTGTTTTGTGATGATGGTCCATTTTGTTGCATGCCGAGTCTTTTCGAAGTGATCATCTTCCAGAACGGCACCATGCGGGTGTATATGGGCAACTCAAGCAAAATCCCGTCAGGATCATGAACATCCGCACGTTCAGTGAACGTCCAATAGCCGCCATTCCTGAGGGCCCGGCGATAATCCAGTTTGTGCAGGTGCTGAATCCCCCCCTTGAAGACGGATGAATCGATTTTGATGCCCCGTTCCGCCAGGACCTTTGCGGCTGTTTCGGCCGGCTGGAACAACCAGTTGCCCGCCCGAAATGAAAGCGGCGCGAAATCGGAAACTCCCAGGACGTCACGCAGGTAATCAATGGCCCGATCAACTATTTGAATAATGCGCTCCCGCGGCAGCGTACACAGGTTGTACTCGCTGTAATCAAGCAGCCATCTTCCGTTCGCATAGTCGGCATTGTACCACTGAGGATGCAGGTGAAGACCGATCTCAAAGCCTTTGGAATGGAGCTCCTGAATCTGTTCTCTTATTTTGCTGAGCGTGGTATCAGCGTTGACTTCTTCAATCTTATCGAGTTCGGCGGCTTCAACGAAGACAACAAAGCGTTTATCGTATTTTTCAAAGATATGGATTAACGTCTGCGCCGGATCGTAAATCAGTTCCTTGAGAGAACCTTCACCATTCCCATATATTTCATAGTCCAATGTAAAGATGCATTCTATCATTGTGATGCTATGACGCCTGAAAGCCGGGATTTTTGAAAAGCTAGGAGGCTGGGGAGCCTGGATGCGGGGCAATCCTGATATTGTGTAAAAATATTGATAGTGCATACAGCATCCATGCCTGTGACCATCTCATGTACGATATTCGATTCTTGAAGAATCGATTTTTCTGACAGTAAAAATATCCTGTTTCGTCTTGCATATTTTTTATGCCCCACTTGCAGACACGCTCTGCAAGCTCCAGTGCGCTTTCGTCAAAATCGCTCAGCTCAGCCAGTGTGATCAGGCTGTAGGCGATGGAGTGGATATCGATGGGGTACAGCCCGTTATGATAATATTTCGGCAGGCCGTCAACGGTGAAAAAATGATTTCTGTAGAAGTGGTAGCCTTTTCGGATGGTGTCTGTCAGGCTGTCATCATGTGTGTATTGTGAGAATTTTTTCAGCGCGACCAGATTGTAACCGGTGTGGAAATTATCGATCCATTTTTGGTTCTCATGTTCGCCATAGGGCCATGAACCGTCCTCATGTTGCCGTTTGACGGAAAAGCGCACGGCACGGTGCGCAGGATCAAGAAATGATTTTTCCCCGGTGCTGCTGTAAAGCCTTGACAGGAAGGCTGCGCCGAGAAGGTTCGCATTATGGACCTGGCCGTGATCGAAAGGTGTGTAACTGAAGCACAGTTCGTCATCGGACCCGGAGCTGTTGAGGCCCTGCAGAAGAAACCGCCCGGCGCTGACTGCCGTGTCGAGATAGTCGGCTCGTCCGTATTTTTCGTATGCGTCAATGAGGGCATTTCCCGCGAAAGTCGTGCAGATGATATTCGGCGCAAATCTGGGTAAGAAGAATGCGCGGCTTTGCCAGTCAAAGTTGTATCCCCAGCAGTAATCGTCAATATTTTGACTTCTCAGTTCAATCAAGCGATTGAGCAGGTGGCAGACCGTGTCGTCATTTTCCAGAATGCGGAGATCGCGCAATTTGATGAGGGCTGAGCAGAACAGAGCGATTCCCTTGGGATTTTGCTCTTTGGGGATCAGGAGGACGTGACGAAGATTTATGGGCGACCGTTTTATCGCCTGTATGAATATAAGCCGCCAGAATCTAGTGTCGACACCGGGCACTGCTTTAAAAACGCGACTGTTCAACCCATCGAAGGGATCGAAACCGGCCCAGTTGTCAGCCTCGCAGTAATCGAGTAATTTCTTAATCGAATTCTCAAGATGAGTTATGGAATTATAGTGTGATTTCGCAAGTGTCATTGTCGGATTTTTCATTAACAGGGGAGCTGAGAGCTAAGACGCCTGGCGACTGGGAAGGCCTGGTGCCTTCTTAAAAATGCTACAATTCTGTCCGCTGTTCTACCATCCCAGAATTCGATTTTCTTAGCTTGAGGGGAAGACCCGGAGAGAATTGCATCGACTTTGTCGGTCAATTCTTCCAGCTTGCAGAGTTGGTTTGTTCCGTTGGTTATGGTGATCGGTCTCTCGGTATTGGGACGTACCGTCAGGCATGGAATCCCGAGATAGGTTGTTTCTTCCTGTATGCCGCCGGAGTCTGTTACGACAAATCGGCAATTGAATACCATGTTCATAAAGCGGATATAACTGAGAGGGTCGGGTAATGATAATCCGTTGCCGTTGCGCAGAATATCCAATAAATTATTTTGTTCCAGGTTTTTCCGTGTTCTTGGATGAACGGGAAAAACAAGAGGAATCTTCTCGGTCATTTGAACAAGAATTTTGCACAATCGAGTCAACGACTCAGGGTTATCCACATTTGAGGGGCGGTGCAGGGTAACGAGGCAGTAACCCTGTGGCTGCAGCCCAAAGTCGCGATAAACATCCTGTTGTTCTATTTTACCCCTGAGCATTTCAAGGGAATCTATCATGATATTACCGACATTATGGATTTTATCAGGCGAGACGCCTTCCCTGATGAGATTTTCAACCGCGTCCGGTGATGGCGTCCAGAGTATGTCCGCCAGACTGTCGGTGACGACTCTGTTGATTTCTTCGGGCATGGTTCTGTCGAAGGCGCGCAGGCCCGCTTCAAGATGAGCAACCTTTACTCCGAGTTTTGAGGCGGCCAGGGTGGCAGCCATGGTGGAGTTGACATCTCCCACCACGACAACGAGGTCGGGCCGCCTGTCCATCAGGGCCTTTTCATAGGAAATCATAACCTTTCCGGTCTGCTCGGCATGGGTGCCGCTTCCGACACCAAGATGAAGGTTCGGTTCGGGGAGTGAGAGATCCTTAAAGAATGCATCAGACATGTTTAAGTCATAATGTTGCCCGGTGTGAACGATATACGGCTCAGCCCAGTCCTCTTTTTTCAAGGCATGATAAAGGGGAGCAATTTTCATGAAGTTAGGTCGTGCGGCGCAAATTAAATGTATTAACATCAATCCTCCTGTGGCGGCAGAGCCGCAAGGCATATGGCGTTTAAAAACAGGTTTCAGGAACCAGGAGCACGGCTTCAGGTAAAAGGCTAAGGTTGATGATCCAACAAAAAGTTTTATATTCGTTGATGTGTCATTCGTGAAAACGGGAATCCAGTATATACAATGAGTTATAGATTCCCGATCGGGTCGGGAATGACAAAATAAGAGAAAACAGGACCTTTTACGAGTCCATCAAGGTTGAATAGTGAATAGGTCAAGACATGTGTAACAATCTCACAAGGGAGAGGGAGTTTCCCGGCTTTTTGCGAAGTCGTCAAAAATGGCAAATTCGTTTTTATGCATTTTATCTTTTTTCGTTCAGTACCTCTTCGATTGTATCGACAATTTTATTCAGCGTTGTTTTATTGGATTTATCGATCGATGATGATTTGTCTCTCCTGGAGATATTCAACTTTTGCTGAATGTCGTCGACGCTCTCCAGTAGTGTTAATCGTCCGTTTTCAGAAAGATAGTGATCAACTGCTCCAATTTTGCCACGGAATATGCTGTATACCGGCACACCCATTGCCGCGGCTTCACGATTCATGGTGCCCCCGCCGCTTACAACTAAGTCTGAATAATATATAAGATTAAGGCCATCGACAACGTGATCCGGTATGATTATCTTCCTTTCATTACACCATCCTGTCCATGTGTCTTTAATCCAGGCGGTCTGCTTTACCTCGTTTCTCGGCAGCATCACCATTCGCGTATCCGGCACCTGACCGATATAATCAACGATTGCCTTAAAAAGAATTTCACTTTCCGGGTTATGATAATGAGCCTCGGTGGCCGGCGGGCGAATGGTTATGATTATTTCGCCATTATTAATCCCAAGTTGGTCCATCAGCGCCGGATCCGGTTCGAAGAAAGGAACATAGACATCTTCTTTAATGCCAGGATATTTCAATAAACGCCGTTTATATCCTTTTACCGCGTTATCAGGAATTAATTCCGGTGCAAGTATGTAGGTCGGCCGTGCGACTATTTGAACGAATTCGTAATCAGCGATGACGATGGAAGGAATATTTAAGAGTGACGATAATAAAACCTGCGATCGGGAACCATGTGATATCGCAAGATCGGGTTTCGCACGACGTATCGTCGGCGCTAATTGTGACGATCTGATGAGGAGACCGGCAACTTTTAAAAGTATGTGCTTGCCGTAGTGTTTTCCAATCTTTTCGTATTTTACATGCATCAAATCGGCAAGCCCGCAGACTTGGAAACAATCTCGGGCGGTTATTGTCAGATCATACCCACGGTTCGTCAGTTCGTTGATGATCGGTTTAAAAAAAGGCACGTGAGGTGAATTATCCAGATCGATCCACACTCTCTTTTTCTTGTTTTCCGACATATGATTACCTTCCTTTATGCTGTCAAATTGTAATGATGAATTCCTGCGGAAATTGTTTTTCCAGTAGTCGGCCACCTCGCGGGGCAGGGCATTCCAGTAGCGGCCATCGTATTTTTCTCTTATATATACAAGGAGTTCCTTATACAAATCGGCGGGATATTCCGAACATCTGATTTTTACGCCGTCAAAAGTCATGTAATCGGGGTGCGTGATCAGAAGCGCCATCCCCCCGTTTTCGACGATCCAGTCCAGTTTCTTCTTCCAGATATCTATGGTCTTTTCTTTCATGAGACAGAGAAGTAAAAAATCCTGCGGGAGGGTATAGGGAAGCTCGACGTATCCTTTGTCATCTGTATCCGACGATACCCAGAAGGGGAAAATCGTACCCATGCCGTCCGGCTGCGGTTCAAAGGGATCCGTATCGAACGTTGAGGCGTCATACGCGATGTCAAGCAGGTGTAACATATCAAGATTATGGTACATACTTGGGGAGCGAAATCCTGAAATCCCCCATTCCTTCATGTACCGATTGATTTCGACGGCCTGTTTCTCGAATACTTTTTGCGACCTGAAGGGATTTCTGTCGTGTCGCAGGCCATGCATGCCGATTTCGAATCCGTTGTTATGAATGTCAGCCCGTAATTCCTCCGGAACGGTATAGTCTGTCGCAACGAAATTGAAGGATGACTTGAAACCGAGGCTCTTATCAAGCTCCATAAGTTGCCTGCATTTGCGGACCCCCTTCAGTGATTCGACATCGTGGGTCAGGACGAGGGCGAACTTTTTGCCGTCGGGCCATCCGTTCCACCCTTTGGGTGGTTGTGCCGCGTTTCTGTCGATCGGCCAGATGTGACGGTACCTGGCAAGCTTCCAACGTACAATCTGCCGTCTGATGGCTAGTTGCATTCGTCTGGGAAGAAATAATTTTAGAAAATAGTAGGCTTCGGTTTTGTACATGAGTGAAAAGGTTCCAAGTGCCTGGTACCAGGTTTCAGGTTTTATGTCGTTTGCTTTGATTGATCTCAATAACAAAATAATAGCAGTTGTTACGAATAAGAAGAATCTTTTATGTTATTCCACTAGCCCATATGACTATAGCAGATACGCCCTAACAGTTTGCACACTGATTCCGAGGAACAATGACACATTTTGTTGATGATTCTGTAACTCATCGATGATTCCAGCATTTCGCCCGGTTTAAATGCGTTTTCAGGGTAGAAATAGTGAGGTAAGTCCACAACCTGGGTTCCCCAACGATTTTTAAAGGTCATCAGTGATTCATTATTGGGTGATGTTCTTCCAAAATCAAAAACCTTATAACCGTCGTGATATGCCGATTTGATTGCTTCCCAAAACAGTAAGTGATTCGGACTGACATTCAAGTATTGCTCGTCCGATGCAAGGAACTCAGCTGACACCCTGTCTTTGAATTTAAAGAGGATTAATCCTGCAAGTGTTGTATTATTTCGTTCTGCCAGGAGGAGTACCATTTGTTTTGAAGGAGAAAATGTTTCCCAGAGTTCTTTAAAGAATGTATAGGGTTGTGGAGGTAGACCGATTTTTTTTCGTGTCTTCGTATGAAGTTCATAAAAAGCCATCATGTCTGACCCACTGTCTGCAACTCTATGGCCAAGTCTCACATTTTGAGCTCTCCGAATTCTCTGCCGCACATTGGTGCGATGGAATGACTTTTTAAGTTCTTCCGGTTTCTTATCAAGGGGAATGAAGTGATGTTTGTAGAAATCATCTCTTACCATGCGATTATTATTAATCAAGGGTGATGATGCGAAGCTCCTGAGTTCAATCCGTGGTATACCCAGATCCCGCGATAGTTTCAGCGCTGAGTTGAAAAGCATATCCATTTGTTCGTTTGAGGAAATCAAAGGATCGCAAAGGGTGGCAAAAGGGATACTTACCAGTCTGTTGCCCGTTAACCAGCTTCTCACTTCAAAAAGTGGTAATCCGGCGAGAATGTCCATGGTCGTGGCATCACATAAAACTAAGTAATATCCTTTCATATGTTTGAAGCACTTTTCCAATACTTTTTTCCATGCCGATAGATGGACAACCCAGCCAAGAGGATGTTTCTCTACAAACTGATCCCACCGGGAGTCCTGACTTGGGTCGATGATTTGGACTTCAAACATAGTTAATTATTTATTAATCTCTTTCAGTTTCTAATTGCCCTCGACCTGCTGCGAGTAAAGTTTCGCTTAATAGTTGTTGATACCCCGCTACGCTAAGGCGGGTAGTCCATTGATAAGAGAGGAAATAACCGTTAGCCCATGTGTTTGTATAATAGGGTGCCGGCGGCTTTAAGCAGGGGAATGGGCATGATGCTGAATAGTTTGTTGTAAAGGGGCTTGACCCGCTGTGTGTCTTTTACGAATGTTCCGCTGCGCATGTCGTATTTGTAATACCATATCAGGTGTTCATTTACCCCCCAGCCGGTTTTGAATTGTCTCAAACCGTGGTTTTCCGGTTCGGTCCTTCCGAAGCAGAATTCGCGGTATCCGTTTGTGCAATAGTATCTGATTGCTTCCCACATGATGAGGTTGTTCGCCCTGAACTGCTGATAATATCGATCCGACGCGCCGTATTTATAGAGTGCCTTACCCGCGTTGTGGAGGAAAACGGCGCCGGCTATATACTTTTCTTTATATGATGCCAGGGCGATGACCCCTTTGTTTTTTGATATAAGATTGTCATGGGCTTTTTTAAAAAAGTGCATAGGCTGGGGCGGCAGTCCGTGTTCTTTCCGGGTCAGGCAGTTAAGGCGATAGAATTCTTTTGTTGCTTCGAGGGAGTGAGAAAAATGAACGATGATTCCTTCTTTTTCAGCCTTTTTAATGTTTCTCTGGGTGCTTTTGCGAAATCGGGCGAATAACCTTTTTTCATCGGTTGAAAGATCAAGGGTATGCCCGTAAAAGAATGTCGAGGATATTTGATCGTGCAGCCGGCTCTGTGCGCCTCGCAGTTCAAGATACTTCCAGCCCTTATTTTTGCCGTGGTT
>DSDU01000075.1 GCA_011056835.1 Deltaproteobacteria bacterium | reverse complement strand
CATTGTAAAAGAGCGATTTGCCGCCTGTCGGCGGTTGATATTTCCTTTTGTTACTTGCCCTCACGCCAGCTAGCACTTTTATGATGATTTGGCTGTGTAACTATTTGCGAGGACGTCAAATTTAACTACCGAAACTTTTTTGTGAATAAAACAATTCTGCATAAAAGACTCGCCACGCAGAAACATATAACGAAAAATCCATGATGTATTGATTATTCTTATGTAAACCGATGCTGTCGAACGGGAAGTGTTCACAGTTTATCCAGGATGCTTTCATGCGCATATCGGAAGACTGAATCACGGAGGATGAAGTCATGAAGATTGAACAAGCACAATGGACGGATGTGAACGGCTGGAATTTCCAGACACCACCAACATTGAATAATTCAGCTCAGCTGGTTCTTGTTTTTGGGAACACTGTCTCCTTAAAGAAACGACGCCTTTATCACGACATCAGAGAACGATATCCCCACGCACATGTTTTCGGCTGTTCAACTGCCGGAGAAATCTGCGGCATTCAGGTGTTCGACGGTTCACTGATAACGACGGCAATTCATTTTGAACATTCACGGATCAGCATCGTCAGCGCAGAGATTGAACACATCGAAGACAGTATGCCGATCGGAGAACAGATTGCCCGTTCATTCAGTCCGGAAGGGTTGGTGCATGTTTTCGTACTGTCGGACGGGCTCAAGGTAAACGGCAGCGCCCTGGTAGAGGGCCTGGTAAAACAGTTACCGAAACATGTTACGGTAACGGGTGGATTATCGGGAGATGGCAACCGGTTTCACGAAACCCTGGTTATGTGCGATGCACCGCCGGAAACTAACCTCGTTACCGCTCTCGGTCTATACGGAGAACGACTCCATATCGGTTACGGTTCGATGGGCGGCTGGGACCCTTTCGGTCCCGAACGTCTTGTCACCCGATCAAAAGATAATACGCTCTACGAACTGGACGGGAGATCCGCCTTGGAAATCTATAAAAGATACCTGGGTAGCCATGCCGGTGGCCTGCCCGCCACGGGGCTCCTTTTTCCCCTGAGCATACGACACAAAGATGGAAACACACATCTGGTCAGGACCATTCTCTCGATCAATGAAGAAGATGACAGCATGATATTTGCCGGTGATATCCCAGAAGGAGCATACGCTTGGTTTATGAAAGCCAACATCAATCGCCTTATTGACGGCGCGGGCCGCGCCGCTCACATGAGCCGTGAGTCCGTTGGTTCCGGGAATCCCGATCTGGCAATCCTGATCAGCTGTGTCGGTAGAAAAATGGTTCTTAAACAGCGTGTGGAGGAAGAAGTAGAAGAGGTTCGTGAAGTTCTGGGGTCTCAGACAGTACTGGCAGGCTTCTATTCATACGGAGAGATTTCACCGTCCCGATTCGGGTCTCGCAGCGAACTGCACAACCAGACAATGACTGTAACAACATTTGGGGAAAGATAAGTATGCAGAAAATCCACCCGTTGCTCCGTCGACAGATGAAAAAATATTACGGAAGCGCCGATGATGTCCCAAGCGAACTGGCGGCATTTCTAGAGGCGGTCAGTGATGCCTACTGTGAATTCGATACTGATCGTGAAATGTTGGAGCGATCGCTCGAGCTCAGCTCTCAGGAACTCATTCAGCTCAATGCCCACAGAGAGGCGATCTTTCAGGCACTTCCCGATCTTCTTTACATGATCGATGAAGGAAATGTCGTCATTGATTACAAGACGGGTGTGCAGGATAAGTTCTTGTTTCTCCAAAGGAAAACTCCCGTTATCGGAAAACGAATCGATGACATTGCTCATCCCAACGTGAGAAACAGACTTCTCAATGCCCTTGAAGAAGCCAGAACGACAAAAAGGATTGTCGGAATCGAATATGAATTCAACGAACAGGAAACGGTACATTTTTTTGAGGCACGCTGTGTTCCGATTTTAGGAAAACAGATCGTCATTATCATAAGGGATATTACCCAACGCAAGCATATGGAGGAAGCACTCAGATTCACCCAATTTTCTATTGACCACGCAGAGGATGCGATATTCTGGATTATGCCCGATTCACGAATTTTCAATGTTAACACCTCTGCCTGTCGATTACTCGGGTACTCCCGCGACGAACTGTTGTCCATGACCATACATGAAATCGATATGGAGTATCAGGCGAACCTCTGGCCGGATCAGTGGAAACGACTGGCTGAACATGTCATGTTGTCGGTTACATCACATTACCGTAAGAAGGACGGCACTGTTTTCCCCGTGGAGATTCACGCAAACTATCTCGTTGTCAAAGGCAGAGAATATAATTTTGCATTCGTTCGGGATATCACAGAACGCGTCAAAGCCGAAGAAACATTGATACGCAGCGAACGATCATATCGAACCCTCGCCGAAAACATTCCTGCAATCGTTTGCAGGGTTCATATACAGGGTAACATGAAAATGCAGTTCTTTAATACCATGCTGCCATCTATAACAGGCTATACCGAGGAAGAATTACGGCGGGGCGGAGTATGTTCAATAGACCGATTGATTCATCCCGGAGACAGAAGCCGGGTGATTGAAACGGTGCGGCATGCAGCATCACATAATGAATCGTTTCATGTGGAGTATCGACTGACCCGCAAAGACGGTTCTCTGTGTCATGTCAGCGAATACGGACGATCCGTCAGTGATACCGATGGAACTCCTCTTTATGTTGACGGGGTTATTTTTGATGTAACAGACCAAAAAAATCTTGAAACAAAACTTCTCCAAGCCCAGAAGATGGAAGCCATCGGCACCCTTGCCGGAGGAATCGCCCATGATTTCAACAATCTGCTCATGGGTATTCAGGGATACGCGTCCCTCATGCTCCTGGAAACCGAAACACACCATTCGAACTATGCAAAGCTTAAAAACATCGAAGCGCAGATAAGGAACGGGGCGGATCTGACGCGACAACTTCTGGGATTTGCCCGGGGAGGACGATACGAAATCAGACCAACCGATGTGAATGATATCGTTGAAAGGACATCCATCATGTTCGGAAGAACCAAGAAAGAAATTAAAATTCACCGTAAGCTTGAGAAGAACATATTGCCGGTGGACCTCGACCGTGGACAGATCGAGCAGGTCCTCTTCAACCTTTACGTCAACGCATGGCAGGCAATGCCGGGAGGGGGGAACATCTATTTGGAAACAGATAATGTAAAACTGGATGAACAGTACGTGAAGCCCCATGGCACCAATCCGGGGGTGTACATCAAAATTTCCATTACGGACAATGGAGTCGGAATGGACAAGACAACGAGGGATCGCATTTTTGAACCTTTTTTCACGACAAAAGAAATGGGACGGGGAACCGGTCTCGGACTTGCTTCGGCATATGGCATTATCAAGGGTCATAACGGCATCATCAATGTGTACAGCGAAAAGGGTCGGGGAACCACATTTACTATTTACCTACCAATTTCGGAAAAAGCACTGCAGCATGACTTCATGTCCTCGACAAAAATTCTTACCGGGGGAGAAACGATTCTTCTCATTGACGACGAAGAAATGATCATTGATGTTGCCAGAGCAATCCTGGAAAAACTGGGCTACACAGTACTTTCCGCCAGAACCGGTACTGAAGCCATCACTATTTACAGGACGAACAAAGAATTAATATCACTCGTCATTGTTGATATGATTATGCCCGGGATGAGCGGAGGCGAAACCTTTGATATTTTAAAGAAAATCAATCCTCATGTCAAAGCTATTCTTTCGAGTGGATATAGCCTCAACGGTCAGGCCATGGAAATTATGGAACGGGGCTGTCGTGCTTTCATTCAGAAGCCTTTCAACATACAGGATCTGTCTCAAAAGGTGCGGGGTGTCATTGAGGAATCCTAGCGATTTACAATGCTTTCATCGTGGTTTTTCAATCCGGACATTGTGATGCAGGACAGCCGTCTTATTTACAACAGCACTTTTCCTTATCATCTCCCAACCGTATCGATGCCGTAACACTGCATTCCCTCACTTGGCGGCATCTAGTTGGGGTAAGATACCTTTTGACAAAGATATTAAGGTTGGGCGGAAGACTCAGAGGAGGATGTCATGTCGAACCGGGTCGTGGGGCTCTTGCGATAATCAGGCGTCTCTTTATCGTAAAGGTAGTTTCGTCTTGTCAATTTTGTCGGTTTTCGCAATCACCCGCAGAGCCATGTTGCACCCCCGGCCTCCATTCGTGGTCGCACCTTTCCCGACGCAGTCCCCATGAAACATGATGAACTTCTCATCGATATCGGCGGCGGCGATCGTGTAGTGCGTGCGGCACGCAAACCATCCGGAGTTCACTCGGTCGGCTATGAAGTCGATCCTCCGGCCTACATCCGGCAAGGCTCCGCACGATCGGGAAACAGGGAATAGCCGCGCGTTGCAGAAATTTCCGGAAAGTCGATGTCGGTGAAGCCGATATTCTCTTCTGGCATCTGCTCCCCCATGTCATGGAAGGCGCAGCGCGTAAACTCCCAGCGGTCGACAGGGCTTTTCATTTTTCAAATCTCAACAGTCTCTTATCAGGCAGGACAACTGACGGCCTCAGCCTTTTTCCCGACTATTTTCCGGTATGCCTCCGGGTCGGTATCCGCCTCGGTATTAATGATCATGACGCAATCCTCATTACCGACACCAAGAACATCATTGAGAAAACCAGGGTATTCCTTTTTCAAGGCAATCAACGCCGCCAGTCCTGCGGCGCCTGATTCACCGGCAACGACACCTTCACCTACCAGTTCTCTCATTGCCTCCTCGGCATAATGATCTTCGATTGATATAAATGCATCAAACCGGTCTCGTACGAGCGGCCATGCCGAACCCGAAGGCGTCTCACAATTCAAACCGGCCATGATGGTCTGCTCCGTCGACCCGGTGGAGTGGGGGTTTCCGTCACCAATTTCAATAGAATGGAAGAGGCAGTTTGCAGCATAGGGTTCGACGGAAACCAGTCGCGGTCCCCTTGCCGACAATGGATAAAACATGGCGGCTGCCGAGGCAAAAGCACCGACGCCGGCCTGCAGTAACACAAGCGCAGGTTTCTGCTCCCCCCGTTCTTTCAACTGGTTCTCGCATTCGCGGAACATGGTCATGTAACCCTCCTGAATATATCGAGGTATTTCCGTATATCCGGGATAGCTTGTGTCGGCGATAACGAAATGATTTTCTTTTCGTCCTTCCACGGCCGCGCATCGGACAGCCTCGTCGTATCCCCCGGTGACAATAACCACCCGGGCTCCCTCCGATTCTATGGCACGTATGCGTGCAGTAACGCTGCCCCTCGGCATGAAAATGACTGCCGTTGTTCCAAGCAGCCGAGCCATCCACGCAACCGCTCGTCCGTGATTGCCGTCTGTCGAGCAGGTAAATACCATGTCTCGTGCCAAACGACATCCTTCCTCACCGAGAAAAGTTTCCGGCGCAAGATTCCCCCCACACCGCCGCCGGAGCATCCGAAACACAGCATACGATGCCCCCAACACCTTAAACGCCTTGAGTCCGAACCGTTGTCCTTCATCCTTGACCAGGAAACGGCCGATGCCAAGCTTCCTTGCCGTCGATTCAAGCGAGACAAGCGGCGTCGGCCTATACCCAGGCAGACTCCGATGAAAAGCAACAATATCATCAACCGAAATCAGGACAGACGCCGATTTGTTGTCCTTCAACGTATTCAAGAGAATCTGCATGATGATTGGATCCCCATTCTTTCCATATCATTATACGTTTCCATCCCAACACGCCATCTTCTTTTATCCCGACTAGTCACTCCGCACTTACCACGCTCCACATCCTCCACTTCCCATCTCCTGCCGTTGACTTGCGGTGTCGACTTGTTGCATTGAAAACATTCATCTAAACTGTACGAAAATTGTTCAATGCCGTCAAATCATTTTGGATAGAGACACCCCTGTGGTATGCTTTATCATAAACCGGGAATACATGATGAAAAAATCAGACATGATGGGGGCTTCATATGAATCATGACATAACGCTTACCGAAACGATTCGAAAAAGAATCGACGACAGAGGAGGTGATATGTCGGCAACCATACGCCACGACCTCGAGCAATATTATGCCCTCCTCTACTTTGTAGGCGAGGAAATGAGAGGGTACTTCAGCATCGACGAAGCGTCTCACCTGTGCGATGTTTTCAGGAGCACCTCCATGGATATACAACGACTGAAATCATGGCCGTCCTTCCTTGCCTGGGATGTTGAAGAAGTTGAGAAATACGAAAAACTGGGGGTGGGTGCCGTCATCGAAATAGAACGCCTCATTGACAAACTTGAAAAACTCACCATTGTTCAGGCACTCTGGGTATGGGATTCGATTCGTTTATTCTGGAAAACCGGCTCTCATGCCGAATCAAAGAGTGAAACTCTGAAAACACTCTTCAGAACCGGGCGGTAGCGTCCCCGGATTCACATCCTTCTTCTGGGCTTGTTTTATGTTTCATTTTGAAGGAATGAAAATATTTAAATGTTAAATCCACAATGATAATTATACAGATGAAATCATTTTATCACCGGTATGCTTTCAGAGGAAGTGTATATTATGGGATGGCTTTCGGATCTAATGAAAGATTTCCCGTTACCTCCGGTTGCTCCGGAGCAGCGGAAAGATCGTCTAAAACGACCGAAATGTCGTGACGGGGGAAACACCCCATCACCGGAAGGTCAAAACCTGCCGATATCGGACCTAGAAAATCATCGGCGACAGGCACAGGAGGGACCAGGGGACATTTTTGTCAGGGCGAAAGGGGTCCTGTGGAAGCGTGATCCGTCGGGAGGATTTCATGAAAAACCGTACTGTCCCTCCTGTAAGATGGAGCTGAATGTCTTTCCCCCGGGATCCGACAATATGCTTGCCTGTCCCACGTGCGACTTTATTGCTATTTTCCGACCGAGCAAATCGAAAGACATTCTCGCTCAACTCAATAAAACGATTTCCGAAGGGACGGCATGAAACCGGTGCGTGGAATCTACCTGACGGCAACCATTTAATGTCGCTACGAATTTTACCGATAGCACATAATGTAGAACATCAATCAAGATAATGATGAACGCACAGAGGGGGAACATATGAAATCGAAACAATATGATGTCGTCGTCGGGATACCGTCCTATAATGAAGCTGCAACCATCGCATACGTTACCAGCGTCGCAGGTCAGGGACTGGCACAGTACTTCCCCGACACACGGAATATCATTGTCAACGTCGACAACTGCAGTCCCGACGATACACGGGGAGCATTTTTCGCCGCAGATATTCCGGTCGGCATCGATAAACACTACATTTCCACTCCAGAGGGCGTAAAAGGCAAGGGAAACAACTTCTGGAACCTGTTTCATTTCTGTAAAGAGGCAGGGGCTGCAATTGTCATTGTCGTCGATGCGGACCTCCGCTCCATAACGCCCGAGTGGATATCATATCTGGGATATCCTATACGAGACGGACAGGACTTTGTGACACCCCTCTATTCACGGCATCAATTTGACGGCACCATCACCAATCATCTCTGTTATCCCTTTGTCTATTCTTTGGCCGGTCTGGATGTCCGTCAGCCCATCGGAGGAGACTTCGCCTTCTCCCGAAAGCTCTGTTCATACTGGCTCGAACAGAAATGGGACGATATGACGAGGCAATACGGTATCGATATTTTCATGTCATTGAACGCTCTCTTCGGTAATTTCAAGATATGCCAGGCCGGAATGGGCTCAAAAGTCCATAATGCAAGCGCGCCAAAGCTGGGACAAATGTTTGAAGAGGTCGTCTATACGCTTTTCTCCACGCTGCATCGGAACCGGAACAAATGGCTGGAGGAATATATTGATAAATCATCAGACGTTATCTGGAAGCATCAGGTTCAAGCGGTTGAACAATACGGTCTCGAAAAAATGACGGAACCGCAGACGCTCTCCATCGATATAGTAAAACTCAAAAGCGACTGCCGCGATGAGTACCAGCGTTATCAATCCCTGGTGAAACGGTATCTGAACCCGTACGCTTTTGCGAGGATCGATCACATGCAGTCCATGGATTATTACGACGTGGATATCCTCCTCTGGTCACACATCGTGTACAGCCTCTTTTACCTCTTCGACGAGGCCACCGAAGATGAAAAAAAAGATATAATCAATGCCCTGAAACCGCTTTACTTTGCCCGAAGCATTACCTTCGATTATGAAACATTCCGTTACTCCATAAACTTTGCAGAAGCTGAGGTGAGGAATCAGGCAATGGCGTTTCTCTGTCAAAAGCCCTACCTCCTCGGCCTTTATCACGGCAATCACCAGCGGATATAGTAAATGAATCCCGCGGCGTGCGGATATGTGGTAGTATGAAAGATGATTATGCGAAACAGAAAACCTGCATCCTGAAACCTTGATTTCTTCTTCCTCCCTCTGCATCCTATGCCCCGCCCTTCACACGTATGCTTTAGAGGATTGCCCGTACGAGTCATGCGCTTTTTGATTACCGACCGTACATAATTTCTTTCAATCTCTTTGCGTTTGCCGCGGCATACCCGTATGCGTCATTATCAAAATAGACATAGGTTTCGCACCTCCATGATCTGATCTTTTCCGCCCATGTTTGCAGTTCCTCTTCCTTATAGTCAGACTCATAGAGCTTCCGGGAACCATGAAGTCGGACATACATAAACGATGCAGTTTGCTTCTCGCTGTAAGGATACCGGCCCGCAGTATCGGAAACACAGAACGCACAGTTGTGCTGTGACATCAACGCCATTGCCTTTTCATCAAGCCAGGTGGGATGACGCACCTCCAGAACGGATCGACATGCATAATTTCGGACGCATTGAAAAAACCGATCAGCAATCCGGATATCAAAGGAAAGACTGGGCGGTAACTGAAAGAGAATAGGACCGCACTTTTCCCTCAAGTGGCCCACACCATCAAAAAATCGCTTGAGCGCGTCGGCAGGATTGTTTAATCTCAGAATGTGCGTAATGTATCGACTGGCCTTGACGGACCAGATAAATGTCTCCGGCGTCCTGAAACGCCAGTTTTCAAACGTACTCGGCTTGGGAAGACGGTAGAAGGTGGCATTGACCTCAACGGTATCGAACAGGCCAGCATAAAAGTCCAGCCACTTCGTTTTCGGGTGGTTTTCAGGATAAAAAATGGCTTTCCAGTGATCATAATTCCATCCTGATGTCCCGATGTGGACAGGATGTTCCATGGTATACCCCTATGGATGATTATCAGTTTTACACGATTCTTGACAGCCTGCACCGTTCCCGGCGGGGATACCGCAAAGTGCGAAAAGGTGTCACAAAACGGCTGGCCCGGCACATTCAGCGGCTTGGGTGCCGTACCGTTTCCGACTACCTGAAGGTTCTTGAAAACAGCATCGAAGCCCGGAGGGAATGTGAACGTTTGATGACCGTTTCCATCAGTCATTTTTTTCGTGATAGACGGCTATGGTCAATTATGAATGATAGCATCATTCCCCACCATATCAAAATGGGGAATCATGAAATCAATGTCTGGTCTGCCGGATGCGCCCTCGGCCAGGAGGTCTACAGCTTCAAGATTCTGTGGTCACAGTTTGAATCAACGACAGAGTGCCTCCCCCGCCTCTGCCTCCGGGCCACCGACGCGAATCCGTCATACATCGAACGGGCTAAGCGGGGAATCTACGATCAACCGATGCTGAAGGGGGTGACATCCCATATCCGGGGAACATGTTTTTACAAGGTGGAAAACAGTACGTCCCTCGCAATCGACAGTCGCCTGAAAACAGACATTCACTGGGAAATCCACGATTTCGTTCGTCAGCCTCCTCCTGAGGGCCGATTCAATCTCATTTTTCTACGAAATAATCTTCTCACGTATTATCGCCGGGAGATTCAGGAACCTGTCTTACGCAACATTCTCGGCTGTCTTGCCACGGACGGATTCCTCGTCATCGGCAGCCACGAACAACTGCCTCTCCGTGCCGACAATCTCGTCCCATTCAAGGGATGTGGGTATATCTTTCAGAAAATCTGATTTATCCGATCTTCGGCACGAGAGCCCACGTAATGCACCACGATCCGCTCCGCTGATCTTTCACGATAAAGACAATACCCCCTTAAAAACAACCGTCAGATCCGGCCGCCTTGTGATCACGCATGAAACGAGCCGTTCCATAAACGGCAGGTGTCCTGCGAGCATCACATTGTCCAAGTCGGCACAGCATTCAGCCAAAGCAATCACGTCATCATTCGTACCCAGGCCGTTCGATCGGACAACACCGCCGTCGGTAGTCAACCGGGATACCATGATTTCCACCGTCTGCCTCGCCCTTGTTTTGCCGCTGTGCTCGATGAGCAATACTGAAACATTGCACCCTGCCGCCACCTGAGCAATGCTTTGGACCGTTATCATGCCTTCATCAGACAACGGCGATCGGGATCTACTTCCTTCGACAGGCTTGTGCCGTACGGAACAAGATACAGCGCCATGAGGAACCTCCTGTTACACCATCGACGATGCCGTCTTCAGACTGTTCATGGTATCTCTTTATATTGGTAATTTCACCCCCCTCCATTGCGGGCAGTCATGATACAGGATCGCCGGTCGGGATCATTGAATTCCCGACATTTTTTTGCTGTCGATAGATGATAATTGCAGGTATAATAAATCATTATAATTCAGGAAAGCCTGGCGAAACCATGACAATCGAACTCTCTCATATCAAGGGGATCTTTACCTACCTTTCACAGTATCTTTACGGCAAGGACACAGCATTGAAGCTTGCACTGATTACCTGCTGTTCAAAAGGACATCTCCTTATCGAGGATATCCCCGGTCTCGGCAAGACGACACTTGCACTTGCCATCGCCAGGGTACTGGGGCTCAGCTTCGGCAGAATTCAATGTACCAGCGACCTCCTGCCGAGTGATATAACAGGGCTGTCCATATACAATAAAAACTCCGGAGAATTTGAGTTTCATCCCGGCCCTGTTTTCAACAACATCGTTCTGGTCGACGAGATCAACAGGGCGACACCGAAAACTCAGAGCGCCCTCCTCGAGGCTATGGGAGAAAAGCAGACAACCATCGAAGGCAAGACCTACCTCCATCCACAGCCGTTTTTCGTTATCGCAACCCAGAATCCCATGGAACAGTTCGGAACCTTCCCCCTTCCAGAATCGCAGATGGACCGGTTCATGATGAAAATCAGCATCGGCTATCCCGGCAGCGAAGAAGAAAAACAGATCCTCCGGAGGGAAAGCAAGCTGACCGAACCGGAACATTTTGATCCTATAATGACACGAAGCGATGTCATCAGAATCCACGACGAAATCAGAACCGGCGTCTACGTATCAGAAAAAATCCTTGAATACATTATGGCAATCGTGGATGCGACGCGAAAACACCGTTATATCTGTGCGGGCATATCCACGCGGGGAGCCATTGCTATTACCGAATCTGCAAAAACCAGCGCCTATTTCAGCGGACGGGACTTTGTCATCCCGGAAGACATCAGGGAACTGGCGGAGTACAGCATCCCCCACCGTATCATTCTCAGAGAAGAGTACGACACAATCAATAAGAAGGAGCTTATCAGATCGATCATCGAAGAAGTGCCTACCCCGGCGTAATCCGATTTACCAAAGCAGGATGGCTTTATCTTGTCATAACCCTGTTTCTTGGCGTCTCCGCGGTCAATACGGGAAACAATCTCATCTATATCATTGAGGCGGGATTTCTCAGCTTTCTCATTATCTCCGGCATCCTCGGAAAGCGAAACCTGAGCCGCATCGACGTCGAATTGAAAAGTCCCGATGAAATATATGCCCGCACCGAGTTTCCACTCACGGTAACTCTTTTGAATCACCGTTCTTTTCTTCCCGCCTTTCTGATCAGAGTAACCGTAAACGGGAACACCATCCTCTTCCCCTACACGGAACGTCGCGGTAGAACATCGCAAAGTATCACCATGACATTCGATGAAAGGGGCTTTCGGGATATCAATGACGTTTTCATCGCATCGGTGTTCCCCTTCAATTTCTTCATTCGGTACAAGATGCTCAGCAGAAAGAGCAGGTTTCTCGTCCTCCCTCGACCGGCAAAATGTTCCGACTGGATATCTCTTGACAATGAACATCGATCACAAGGCGAACAGACAGTTCATACCCGGGGATTCGATGCCGACATTCTCTCGATCAGAGACTATGTCGAAGGTGATCCGATGAAATACATCAACTGGAAGGCAAGCGCCCGGTCGGGAACCTTGAAGACAAAAGAACCGGCATCGCCGGCGGTTCAAAAGCCGGTCTTTGATTTCGACGAATTCACCGTTGGGCAACTTGAATTTAAAATATCCTGCCTGACCTCAGCAATTTCCGGTTAGGAAATTGCATACAGTTTATGTAAATATATGAGAAAAAAAGAACCAGTAACTGCATATTTTTCTTGACTTTTTGTCAATAAGGAGCGGCGCGACCTGATATTGAT
>DSDU01000002.1 GCA_011056835.1 Deltaproteobacteria bacterium | reverse complement strand
GTCATAAAGACTCTGACTATCGAGCAGGTTCTGGTTCTCCGGGTTGGCGTACTCTTTCGTTCCCCCAATTGCCCACCCATTATTTCCATCGTATGCCTCATCCCACCATCCATCGAGGATGCTCGCGTTCAGACCGCCGTTCACGACAACCTTCATCCCGCTTGTTCCGCTTGCCTCCCGCGGACGCAAGGGATTATTGAGCCATACATCCACCCCCTGCACAAGGTAGTGGGCAATTTCGGTATTATAATTCTCAATAAAGAAAATCTTCTTCATGAAACGCTGTTCCATGGAGAATGTATAAATCTTTTTAATAAGCGCCCTGCCGATGTCATCGTTCGGATGCGCTTTCCCGGCAAAAATCAATTGGATTTTATGCCGTGGGTTCTCAAGAATACCGAGGAGTCTGTCCGGGTCGTCCAAGAGCAGTGACGCCCTTTTGTATGCGGCAAATCGTCTTCCGAAACCGATGATGAGAGCATTGGAATCAAGACCGGTTGTTTTTTCTCGAATCAGCGCAGGCGACAACCCCTTTCTTTCACAATCACAGCTCATCCGCTTCCTGAGGAAATCGACCATCTTCATTTTCAAATCTTCATGGGTGTGCCACAACAGCCGATCCGGTATGTCGTCTATCTTATTCCAGCCACTTGTATCGTAATGCTTGGAATACCAGTCAATGCCGAGATAGCGCTCATACATCGACTTCATTTCGGGGGCTGCCCATGACTGCATATGAACACCATTGGTGATAGCATGGATCGGAATTTCGTCCCGTTCGAACCCGGACCATACATTTTTCCACATCTTTCTCGCAACTTTTCCGTGTAGTTGACTGACGGCATTGGAAGCGCAGCTTAGTTTAAAGGCAAGGACGGGCATAAAAAACGGTCTCCCTTCACCCGGTTCTTCCCTCCCGAGTTCCCAGAATGCTTCCCACGAAATCCCAAATGATTTGATATAATCGGTGAAGTAGCTTTTCATGAGTGATTCTTCAAATCTCTCATTGGCCGCCTCAACGGGGCTGTGCGTGGTAAAGACGGAACTTGCCTTAACGGCCTCCCGGGCCTCGTAAAAACTCAGACCTTCGTTTTTCATCAACTGACGAATACGTTCTATGAGCAGAAAGGCGCTGTGCCCTTCATTGAGATGATAAACCGCCGGTTGTATTCCGAGAGCCCGTAAAAGTTTGACCCCGCCGATGCCGAGCATTATTTCCTGCTCTATTCTGAGTCTCTGATCGGCACCGTACAATCGCGAAGTTATCTGCATATCCTGTGCACTGTTTTCAGGCACGTATGTATCAAGGAGATACAGCTTTACTCGACCGACATCGACCTGCCACGCCTGCGCGTAAAGTTTGCGCCCCGGCAGATCAACGTGAATTTTTACCGGTTCATCTGTGCCGCCGTCGCATATCCTGACAGGCATGCGGGAAAAATCATTTTCGGGATATGTGGCGATCTGATTCCCCTCTCTGTCGATAGCCTGAGTGAAGTATCCGTTTTTATAAAGGAGTCCCACACCCACCATGGGTATATTCAGATTACTGGCGGATTTGAGATGATCGCCGGAAAGAATACCCAATCCGCCGGAGTAAATGGGCAGACTCTGGTGCAGTCCGTATTCCGTCGAAAAATAAGCTACCGGCTTATTCTCCGTTATCGACGGGTCCTTGCGAAGGGTGAACTCCGCATCGGCAAGCCCGTCCCTGATTGAATTCAAGGCCATCGAGTACAGGCGTAGGTATAAATCGTTCTCAGACATTTCCTGCAGTCTTTCAGAACTGATACGTTCAAGAAGTTCAATCGGATTGTGGGATACATCCGCCCAGAGTTGCGGATCGAGCCGCGCGAAGAGTTCCTGGATTTCCACATTCCATGTCCAGAACAGGTTATAGGCAATGCTTCTGAGGTGTTTTATTTTTTCCGGCAGAGCAGCGATGACACTGAACGTTTTGAACCGGGGTTGCAGTGAATCGGTACCGGTATACCGGATTTCACGTCCGTAGGCACTGGTATCGAGAACATGAAGTCGCTCACCGACTTTCTTGACAGCCAGAGAATATGCCTGCAGATAGAATGGGTAAAATTCACCCCAGTCGGTCTTCTCTGCAATCAGACGAGCCTGCGCCCGCTGGTTTTCCATTTCTTCGTCAGACCACTTCAGCAGATTGTAAATATGATTTCCCAGGCATTCGACGATCTGCTCGTGGCTTCGATCACGATACTCAAGAATAATCACTCCTTTGTTGTCGTTTTCGAAATGTTTCTTTACCCAGAGGCCGAAACCGGCAAGGTCTGTTGTGACGGTGGGGACACAATACGACGCGCTCTCAAGCGGCGTATAACCCCACGGTTCATAGTATGACGGAAACACGCCGAGATCGCACCCGCTGAGGACGTCGTAATAGGGCATATTCAACAGTCCGTCATAGCCGTCCAGGTAGGCTGGCATAAAGATGATTTTGACATGATCCTCCTGATTATTATTCAAGCCGAGCTGACTGCACATGTTCCAGATCGGATCGTACTGGGGATCACGCAATTGATGTGTGCAGATCCTGGATATGCCGGAACGCTGGACATCGACTCCCTGG
The DNA here is from genome assembly GCA_011056835.1 of Deltaproteobacteria bacterium. Lineage (GTDB taxonomy): Bacteria > Desulfobacterota > Syntrophia > Syntrophales > UBA6807 > DSDU01. The sequence continues at coordinate 9,954 of DSDU01000002.1, read as the reverse complement.
AGAATCTGACGGGCTTCATTGGATATTCCCAAATGCCCCCCGATTACACTGACAAGTGCGACGACTTTTTTATCACTGTTTGATTCTTTCAGAACATCGTTGATCCTTTTCAGTGATTCGAGAAAAAGATCTATTCCTTTGTCTCGGAATTCATATCGACCTGATATTATTACCATTTTAACATTAGTCGCATCCAGGTCTTCCTGCAAGAATCTGGATGCGAATCCAATGAGGGTCCGACGTCGCTCATCCACAACTTCCCGATGCTTGCTACAGTCAAGTATAGCACCGATATTCATGCCGTTCGGCAGCACCAGATCGGGTGATCTCTGAAGAAAGTGGGTTGCTTCGCCTGAAGTTATATCACTGACGGTGGTAAAACAGTCGCTCTCCCTTGCCGAGACGGTCTCCAGCGAATGCTTGGCGATAATATTCATTTTTGCAGCCATGCTACTCGGCGATATTTCCTCTATATTCGAATAAATATCCGCTCCGCTGCCCGCCAGGGAGCGGCCCAGGATGGTAGCGTGGGTTGTCAGCACCGTAGCGATTTCGGGAACATGTTTCTTAACATAAAGCATTCCTGCACCGGTCATCCATTCATGAAATTGCGCGACGGCACCATTGTTTTCCTCTTTAAGCTGCTGATAAATCGTTTCTATCATTTCTCCTGCGGCCGTACTGAAGAGAACAGGCTCGATATAATCCCATCCACCGGTCATTGAGTCAACGCCGTAATCCTGCCATAACTGGAAGAACAATCTGTCGGTCTGATATTTATTATTATGGTTAACCAGAACCACCCTCGGCATCCCGTCGGTGAACCATCGTCCGCAACGACAGGTAAGCCCCCGTTCAGATGCATGTTTCTTTATCTCGCTCCAAAATTCTTCATCTGTTTCCTCAAACTCGGGATTATGTCCCATATCCGGACCGATAAGGATATACCTATCGCCGAAATGATCGACGGCCGGACTTGCTTTTGTTTTCAGAACCGTATTGATCCCACCGACTTTGTTACACACCTCCCAGCTTACTTCGAACAGGCAATACCCTTTGCCCACATTGTTTTTCATTTGTTCGACTCCCTTATGTATCGAATAGTGCCACTCGACGCTACATTGTCCATGCCCGTCGGCATTCGACTGATCCGGCCTTCCGACCGTGGCCGTCCCGCGCCCGCTGCAGTTATAATCAACAAAATTATATCATCATTAATTCACCGTACACATGCATTATTTTCTCTCCCGCAATCTTCCAGTTGATATCTTTCAGCTCATCTTTGCACATCTTCACGATCTCGTTGCGAAGGTCATTGTCTGCAAGTATGCTAATGATTTTTTCCGCAAGCTCGTCGGTGTTCCAGAAATCGACTTTGGGGCAATTGCTTATGATTTCACATACCCCGGACCGTCTTGACAGGATAACGGGAACATCATACATTATGGCCTCCAGAGCTGAAATGCCGAACGGTTCCGAGACACTCGGCATAACGTAGAGATCGCTCATTGCGTAGGCTTTTTCCACATCGGCTCCCCGAAGAAACCCGGTAAAACAGACATTATTTTGTATCCCCATCTGAATTGTTTTTTCCTTCAAGCCGTCCAGCATATCTCCCGATCCGGCCATGATAAACTTAACCGTATCATTTTTTTTTAAAACCTTTCGTGCAGCATCGAGAAAATAATCAGGCCCTTTCTGGGAAGTCATTCTTCCGAGAAAGAGGACACAGGGAACATCCGGGTCTTTCACGACAGCATAACGCTGCCGTGATTCCGTATGGGTCACGGCATTATGAACAACCGATATTTTGCTGTGCTGGATTCCGTATTGATCGACAATCTTGCGTTTTGTATAGTGACTTACGGCAATAATACGATCCGCATTCACCATCCCCTCGCGCTCAATTCCATAAATCCTCTCATTGATGCGCCCTGAACTCCTGTCCGACTCGAGTGCGTGGATGTGGACCACCAAAGATTTTCCTGTTTCCGCCTTTGCCTCAATTCCCGCTGGCATGGTCATCCAGTCATGAACATGAATTATATCGAACGATTCCTGTTTTGCAATGCGACGGGCTATCTTCCCGTATCGAAAGACCTCGTCGTATAAATCCGGGCCGTAGTGGCTCCAGGCGTCATTTTTAACTTCACCCTTATTTCGAACCGCTACGGACTTTTTCAACGCCTCCCGGTACGATTCCTCATTCATGTAGGGTACGAGAAAAGCGTCCACCGGTTTTATGCACAGGCTCTTCCTGATCTTACGAGAATCCCTCGCCGATAATCGAACGGTCGACCCATCAATCATTCTCACATGGCCGTATTCCATTGTCCCCTTCATTCTCGGCACGACGAAAACAATCTCAAAGCCATGCTGCGATAATCCCAGCGTTATACCATGGCAGGCACTTCCCAACCCCCCACTTATAAAGGGAGGGTATTCCCAGCCGAACATGAGCACCTTCATTTTAACCTCGTATAAGGGCTTTTAATCTGATTAACTCGGCAACGCTCCATGCCTGTGCAATACAGCCGCATGCTTCATGAGGGGAATCTCCGTTGAATATTTCCGACACCGAACCGATGCCCTTCTCATAGAGATGAGCTTCCAGGTGAGTGACCATAGTGTCAAGCCGTGCCATGGCTGTAGGATTTCCCGCCTCTGCCTTGATGACTGCGTCCCCGTAATGTCCGACCAGCCATGGCCACACGGTTCCCTGATGATATGCGGCATCACGCTCCGCCGGCGACCCGGCATATCTCCCCCGGTAACGTGGATCTGCCGGAGACAAGGTGCGAAGTCCATACGGCGTTGACAGCTCTTCAGATACTGTCCGAAGTATACCTTTCATTTTTTTCACATCGGTTACAACAGGGAACGGCAGTGATATCGCAAAGATCTGATTGGGACGAACCGACAAATCTTGTATATCTTCACCCGGCATCCATGTATCGGCGAGGTATTCTTTTTCAGAAATCCAGAAATGTTTTTCGAAGGCTCTGGTTATATTTTCTATTAATCCGTCGATATCAAACGGTATGTCTTTGCCGAACTCGCAAGCCATGTGACGGACAAAACAGAGCGCATTATACCACAGTGCATTAATCTCAACGGGACACCCGTATCTCGGCGTTACCGGTATATTATTGACTGTTGCATCCATCCACGTAAGCTGCGTTGTCGCACTGCCCACATCGAGCAGTCCATCGAGACGGATTGAAACATTCGAAGCTGTTCCTGAGTAATAGTGAACTGCCATATCAATCATAACCGGCCAGAACTCTTTCAAGATCATTTCGGGATCGCTCGATATTTTAAGTAATTCCTGAAGACACCAGAAATACCAGAGAGAGGCGTCAACCGAATTATAAGCACCGGTTTCTTCTTTCTCAGATATATTGTTCGGGACAAGACCATTTCGCCTCAGTTCGGCAATATGCTTCAGGATTTCAATCCCCTCATTGACCCTGTTGGTATACAATGTCAATCCGGGCAGACTTATCAAAGCATCCCTTCCCCATTCGTAGAACCAGTGATATCCCGCCATAATCGAAAGTTTATTCTTTCGGTTCCGCACAACAAAGTCCCGTGCCGCCTTGCGAAGACAAAGTCCAACCACTTCATCAGCATGGCAACCCTTTGAATCGCTCTCCCTTACTCGTATTCGTCGAGCCTGTTCATTTAACCAAATGTCGGTAATATTTCGATTATCCCCCGTAAGAGATATCCTGAATATGATCTCTCCACCAGGAGGTATTGTGCAATTGAACATGCCGAGGGCAAAAAGATCTTCCTGATATGCAAAACCCCGGTCCCGTTCTATAAGGTATTCGAAATTTCGATACCACTGAAGTGCCGGTGTAAAACGACCCTTTTCGCTTGCCTGCATAAAGACTCTCGGCATTCCATCATAGGGTTCAGCCGAAAAGCCGTTTACTAAGTCGGTTACCTGATCTTTCACATATTCATTTTCACGGGCCAGTGAATGGATATCACGGTATGACCACAGGGGTTTTAGCTTCAGCATGACTGCTTCCGGAGCATTTTTGACATAATATCGGATCAGAAGCGTGTTTTCCAGGTGGACAGACATCAATTCCTTGATAATAATCGCATTGTGCATCCGATACGTAAATTGCGGACATATATCGAGAACAAACCGATTCAAATAGTGGTATTCACCGGGGTAATAGACCATGGGATATTTGTGGATTGACAGATGGTATTCACTGTCATTTATGGAGACGATATCTTCGCATTTTGAAAGCAGTACATATCTTCCGCCTGGATCATCACAATTGACAACAAATAATCCATGATACTTTCGAGTATGACAATGCAGAATCGTGCTTGATGCGTAGCCGCCGGACCCATCGGTCTCAAGCCATTCTTTATGCAATAATGCATGGAACTTCCTGTTATCACTGCATGCTATATTGATCATCAAGCACTCCCTTCACGCATATCCCTCACACGTGGCTGTGCCTTCAGGAATATATGCAACTCCTGATCAAATTTAAGGATATTCGCCATATACCCTGATTTTCACGTTCTTGACTCATGATTCACTGACTATAGTCCACACGGTGCCGGGTACAAAACTGTTACCATCTACTGCGTCATCTTCCGCCTCGATCGATTACGACATGTGAGTGCCGATAGTTGTCAGGTGAGTGATACTGAAGAGAAACGTCGCCGCCTTACTCATGCGAAGAGGTGGAACATGCGAAATAAACAATATATACAAAACAGAAAGAAACTATATTGTAAAGAATTTTTCGTCTCAGGAGTGATTTTCCGGGAGCTTCTGCTTACAGGCGTAAACGTATAGTGGGAATAAATTGAAAACGTGGGATGGACCCCGGCGATTCGTGCCGCAAATCCGCCACCGTGAAGACATTGCTTCATCGTACCATTCGATAATTTTTTTGACGTGTATCACTACAGCACTTCATGGATGATGGAATGCGCTGCCATATCCGTCATGATTTCGCATAGCAACAGACTTCCATGAGATTTCCATCAAGAAAACCGATTGTTATTTTCTGATCGTTCCCTTGTCTGCTACCAGACTTCTTCATGATCGTGAAGACGTCGCTTCCTCACTGCAGGCTTATCTTTCTTCATCCACACCTTATCAGCCTCACTACTGTTGCCGAGTTTTGATTTTTTTTTCCTGCAGTTGTAACAACGCCGCGGGACATCGAAGCCCCGTGAGAAAAACCGCTCCTGATCAGCTGCGGTAAACAGAAACGGCTTGCCACATTGAATGCATTGAATCATCCTGTCTTTAAACATCCGACCCTCTCCGGGATTGTAGTATGTCTCTCCCTTGGATTCTACCGGCAACTTCTCACTCACCGGGTGAAACCCTCTTTACAAAAGTCAACTTATTATCTCCCATCCGATAAAAATCTTCTAGAATCGAAGCAATCTCATAGCCATGCTTTATATAGAAGGATCGAGCCTTTTCGTATGGTGCAGTCGACGATGTTTCAATAAAAATCTGTTGACCGCCGCGCTGAGCGATAGCCGCTTCCGCATGATGAATGAGTTCACTCCCGATACCTTTCTTTTCATATATCAGATCCACGGCGATCCAGTAAAGATCGTAACTCGAATCGGTCATTGGAATCGGACCGAAACATATGTACCCCGCTATATTCCCCGCGCCATCGACTGCACAGAAAAGAGTATAGTCCTCTCCGTTCTTCAGCTTGAAAGCATCATCGAATACTTCCAACGCTACACGAATTTCTATCTTGCTAAAGGCCTTTGTCGTCTGAAGGATATTGAATATTTTATTTTTGTCCAGTGGAGTACAAGGTCTGATCAGCATAGGAAGATCTCTGTATCATAAATTCTATAAATGATTGCACCATGGCTCCGAAGGATATGCCGGCATGCTCCAGAGCTGAGGGGAACCCTGCATCGGGACTCAAACAGGGATTGGCATTGATTTCGAGGATATAGACCTTACCGTATTCATTAACTCTCATATCGATTCTGCCGTAATCCCGCAACATGAAGAAACTGAAGCAGTCCAATGCCACCCGCTCGATCTCCCACAGCAGCGATTGAGACATATTTGGAGAAAATATTCTTGGAGTGTTATGATATTCAAAAGATTTTTCGTCCCATTTTGCTTTATACCCGACAATGGGATAGAAATTTTCAGGAAACCTTGAAAAATCAATTTCGGCTATGGGCATAACCTGTGGGTCAGGATATCCAAAAATTGAAACATTAAATTCTCTGCCGTCTATGTATTCCTCAACCAGGAGAGGGCCAAACTGCTCATAAGAACCCTTCAGCCCTGCCTTCAGCACTTTTTCATTTTCAAATACGGATTCCTGTTCTATACCGATGCTTGCATCTTCATATCGAGGTTTTACGATTACGGGAAATTGAAGATAAGCCGTATTCAAGTAATCTGAGCCGTTATAAATGAGATAATTGGGTGTCTTAATCCCTCTTCCTCTGAGAAGTCGTTTGGTCATGACCTTGTCAGTTGTTGTCATGAGCGACGTTGACGGTGAACCGGAAAACGGTATGTCAAGCAATTCAAGTACGGCGGCCGGATGAGCCGCATATGCCGGATTCTCATCCACTGTTTCGCACATATTGAATACGACATCAATGTGGTCTTTCTGGAGTGCGGTAATAACTGATGCCAGGTTTCTTGTGAAGGGGATTCGCCGAGTTTCGTGACCCAATCGCTTTAATGCATCATCAATGGCTTCTACCTGGACCATAATATCTTCCGATGATTTTGAAAAAACCGCTCCCGGGGAAGATGGAATATTGTGTATGATTCCTACAGTGATTTTATCCATGAGCCACCCGATTAAGACTATTTAACTCCGGATATCGCTCAAACGTTGACGAAAGTATCGTTTCGAGGAGTTCCTGATATGTCATACCCACCTTCGAAGCAATGATGCAGAGATCCGAATGTTCAGGATGCAAACCCGCAAGTGGGTTGACTTCAATAAAATTGGGCAGGCCTTTTTTATCGACTCTGAAATCGATACGGCCGGCATCTTTGCATCCGAGTCCATGCCAAACGGCCAGTGCCAGTTTTTCAGTTCTGTGCGCCGTTATATCATCAGCTATCCGATATTCCACAAGTTCTTCACATTGCTCCTTATTTGTGTATGAATAGACGCCGACCTCGGCATTATCTTTCAAGATAACTTCCATTACGCCGATGACCCGTGCCTGCCTCCCTGAACCGACGATCCCGACGGTAAATTCTCTTCCGGGAAGATATGTTTCAACCAGGACAGGTTGTTTAAATTGATGCAACAGCCTGTTGCACACATCCGTCAACTGACTCGTATTCAGTATCTTTGATGCGGCATTAATGCCTTTCGATGTGCCTTCGGCAACCGGTTTCGCAAAGAGCGGAAAAGGGAAATTCCCGATAATTTCTTTTTTTTCTCGTTCGATCACGAAAAAGTCCGGCGTGGGAATACCGAGATCCCTGACCACCCTTTTCGCCATTGCCTTGTGTAATGTAAGCGACAACACGAGGGGATCTGAAAATGTGTATGGGATTTCGTATGCATCAAGCAGAGACGGTACAAGCCCCTCCCTTCCAAAACCACGGAGGCCTTCGGCGATATTGAAAACCAGATCCCATCGATTACCCGCAAGCAAACGTCGAATCAATGCTTCGTAATTACCGATACAGTCTACTTCATATCCGAGATTCTGAAGTGTATCGACAATTGCCCGGATTGTATCGTTGCGGTCAAATTCGGCCGTCTCCTCTTCACTGAACCCGGCAGCTCTATAGTTGTCACGGAGATCGTATGTTATCCCTATCTTCATATCATATCCTCACGCCGTCTTTTTAATTGACCAATCCATTTCGGGATGGCGTCCGTTCCGGATCATAACAACTATACAGTTTTCCCTGGTAATTCCGCATTATGATGTTATCCCCCTCTCGACCGACTACATACTCGGGGAGAATAGGGATCTTTCCGCCCCCCCCGGGGGCATCAATGACATACTGCGGCACGGCAAAACCCGATGTATGGCCCCGTAATCCATCTATGATGTCCAGCCCGCGACGAACAGACGTACGAAAATGTTCAGATCCGACGATCGGGTCGCACTGATAGAGATAGTACGGACGAACACGCATCTTAACCAGACCATGAACAAGTCGTTTCATCACATCCACGGTATCGTTAATACCAGCTAAAAGAACTGTCTGACTCTGCAGCGGTATTCCCGCATCCGATAACCGTTGACAGGCCGTGCTGACCTCCAATGTCAGTTCTTCCGGATGGGTAAAATGAATACTCATCCACAGAGGATGGAAACGCCTCAGCATCTTCACCAGTTTCGGTGTTATTCGTTGCGGTAAAACAACAGGGGCTTTTGTTCCTATTCGTATAATTTCGACATGCGGTATATTCCGTAACTTGAAAAGAAGCCATTCCAGTCGATCATCCGAGAGAGTCAAGGGGTCACCACCCGAAAGCAATACATCTCTGATTTCCGAGTGTGAACTGATGTAGTCTACGATTTTCATCCATCGTTCCACTGTAAACCTCTGTGTATTGCGCTGACCCACCATACGGGATCGGGTGCAATATCGACAATAAGTTGAACAGTAATCCGTGACGAGGAAGAGAACTCTGTCTGGATAACGCTTTACCAATCCGGGAAGCGGACTATCTCTATCTTCTCCGAGGGGGTCTTCCGATTCGCCAGCAGATACCTGATATTCACGCATTACCGGCACGACGGCCCGCCTCAACGGATGATCGGGATCATGAGGATCCAGAAGTGCCCCATAGTAGGGAGTAATCGCAAAGGGCAGGATATCATCCCTGCCTCGTAACGCGTTACGTTCATCATCGGTAAGTTGTATCATGCGCTCAAGATCTAGTGGAGAAACAATTCTATTGCGCAACTGCCAGTGCCAGTTGTTCCATTCTGCATTCGTCACACCCGGATAGAAGCGTTCTCGATAATTCCGTATGCGATTGCTTCCATCAAAAGTTATCCCTTGGGACTCGTCAAAATGGAAGGACAGAGCGCTCCACTTCTCCGGTAATCGATCGTTACATCCTTCGATATTCGATCGAAAGACACTTAAAGGACTACCCAATGGGTCGGCATCATCCACTACGATCAGTTCACTTTCCATAGATTTTAAAAACCTCCTTAACATTAAAAAACAGGAAGAACGCATCCTCCCCGCTTCCGCATAGTGTTGGTCACTTTCGCATACTTCCTAGTCAAGAAGCCTGTACGAAAGAACGGTTATTGACTTAAGGTCATCAACGATCTCAATGATACCAGTCGCTTCAACCTTTTTCCCCACTTCCTCGACCAGCTGATTTCCGAGTTCATTAGTGTCCACTTCATAGACTGTACCGTCAGACGTCACGATCTGAAAATTATCGTTTACTGTTCCGGTGATCTTTACCGGTTTATTTTCAGATGACTCATCGGCGACGGCCGTTACCACCGGCAAACCAATGATAAACAATATGCTTACGGCGATTATAAGAATTCTCCCCATATCTTTCATTCTCTCCTCCTTACCTTGTCAGAACCGGGCATCATCATATCGACGCCGACTTAACCTATTTCCACGTCCGGCATATTTTGTACTCAGTAATTTTAATTCGCTTTCCATCGTTTCCAATGCTGAGAATGCCTCGAACTTCCACTTCTGCATGGATGTGGTTTAATAAATCCTCCCCACATCCCTCTTTCTCAACGAGGAATTCATCTTCCTTATTGGTGGAGATGGCAACGGCGACAACAGCGCCATCTTTTTTCCAGTCTACTGGAATGACGATACCTTTTAACATTTCACCAGCCACTTTACACTTGATTGCTCCCCCCTGAATGTAGCCGATTAATCATCATATTTTATAAGCACTCGTAGAGGCAAATAACATACCATATGCATATCTATCT
>DSDU01000205.1 GCA_011056835.1 Deltaproteobacteria bacterium | reverse complement strand
TGAACAGTCACTGCAGACGGAGCAGGCCGTCGAGGAACAACCGGCCGCAGCGGAACAGGCCAGCCCGGAAGAACCGCCGGAACCTCCGGCTGAACAGTCACTGCAGACGGAGCAGGCCGTCGAAGGTAAACCGTCGTCTTCGAACGGAGGAACAAAAGGTGACATAATAGAAACGTTGAAAATCGGTAATCAGACGCTCGAAATAACGATCCCCTATCATGTGATTGAACATGCTCTGTCATTTTCACCGGAAAAACAGACAAAACTTGCAGGAGCGTTTGCCGCGTTCGTTCTCAAGCAAAATGATACTTTCTTTAGCAAGCTGGCAAATGACCCTGTTCATATATGGGGTGAAATAAGGAATCTTGTCCTTTCCAAATTTAATTAACATTGCAGAGTTTGGTGCTGCTACAAGAGGCTGTGATAATGGATACGAAGAGACGGGCAAAAGAATGTTTCATAAAGGGATATCAGCATGACGTTGTCGAAGGTGATTACGAAAATGCTCTTGAAGCATACAAAGAATGTATAAAACTTAATAATGAATTAACGGATGCATATGTAAATATGGGTTTCATATACATTCAAAAGGAAGATTATGACGACGCCCTGGAATGCTTTCAACAAGTTGTTGCTTTGGAACCAGAAAATCCGGAGGCTTATAATAACCTCGGCTATGTATTCGAAATCACGAATAGATACAGTAGCGCACAACAAATGTACGAACAGGCCCTTGTCTTAAGTCCGGGGAACGTAGAAGCAGTTATGAACATTGCACATGTCATAGAACTGCAAGGTGATTACTTCGAGGCTGTCACACAATACCAGAAAGCGATTGCCATTAATCCTGATGCCACGGCTCCCCGGTTCTGTCTGGCTGCCCTGCATGATCATTATGATATGTTTGATGAGGCAATCATTCAATACGAAGAGGTCCTGAAGAGAGATCCCGCCTATCTTAAGGCTTCATTTAACCTCGGTAATCTGTACTTCCAGCTTGGGAATTATAAGGAGGCACTCATTTTGTTTGAAAGGGTGCTGGAATCAGAACCGAATAATGCGGAAGCATGGAATAACCTTGGATCGATTAATGAAATGATCGGCAATCATGATAAAGCAACCATCGCCTATCAACAATCCGTCAAGCTGAACCAGTTTCAGGAAGAAGCCCATGTAAATCTGTCCCGTATTTTATTTGCCCAGTATCAATCGCATCGGGATGAATCTAAAAAAAACGAAATTATCGAAAGGCTCAATTTCGTGCTGACGATAAACTCCAAGAATACAAAGGCCCAGAAACTGCTGCAAAAGATAGCTGATCATTGATGGCGTTCGTATACACATAATGCCTTTTTCAAAAAGGCCTATTGAGGGAAAGTTGATGAAATCGCATCTCAGGCTCATAACCGAATTGATAAAGCAATTGGGGGAAATTATGAAGATATCCTTTTCTTCACATCGTCGATTCGTTCCTGAAGTGCACTAATCGAATGATCAAGCATCGCAAGGGCCTGTGTGGCCTCTTCTTTAACCTCATGCTGCCTGCCTGCCAGACTCATCATATCCGATATATCAATAGTGAATGACCGGAATCGGTCAACCAGCATATCATAAAGATTTTCAGCAGCCACATCGACGAGTTTAAAAACATACTGATATTTCAAATTCTCCCGATAATCATTCAGATGAAACATCAGCGATCTCTCCGTTTCACGTTTAATCCGTTTCACGCCGTCGCGGAGGGCGGCAATTTCCCCTTCTTTATTGTCCTGAATTTGTCTTTTAAAGAATTTTTTCAGGACCTTGGCAAGATTGTAAAATCCGAGTCGCAAAACTGCCTCCGTACGGATTTGTTTCGTATATTTAAGCGATGACACAAGAGGCGGTACTGTAAGACCTGCTTTCCGCTTCAGGGTCTCCACATTGAATGAAAGGCCAACGTCCGAGGTTCGCTCCGCGAGCTGCACACCGAGGCTCTGCAATGCAGACTCGTACCGCTTGAATGAATCCCTTACCATGGAGTCATATGTACCGGCCACATTCGCCAGCAGTTCGTTGATTTTATTTTCGTCCTGCCGGATAAAGTGTACCAGCCGGGGGTTAATCGTCTCTGTCATGAAAACATCGAGGCTGTGTTTGAATTCTTGAAACACCGTATACAGTGTTGCAGAGAATCCCATTCCATCGATATCTTCGACATTGTCTCTCGTATCAATAGAGTATCCCCTGACAAATGCCTGGATCTCCTTGATTACATCACCGAAAGGCACATCGAGAAAGCTGTTAATGTCTTTTTCAATTTCCCGTTTTGTCTTCTGTGAAGCCCCTGCCAGCGTATCCTTTATCATTGCTCGTATCTGGTCCATCTGGACTTGTTCGAGCTTAATCTTTTCGGCAATAGCATGGGCGTCATCGGCACTCTTGGACAAGATTTCCCCATTTATGGTAACCCAATCCCGAAGCCCGCGTGCAATCACAGACAGGCGCTCAACGTGATTTTTCAACAGCAGGGTGAAGCGGTCCCGAGTCAACTTTTTATCGAGATCGGATTCAAACCGTTTTCGTTCGGCATCTGAAAAGTCTTTCAATTCTGAGTCGCTCTCCCAGTATTCCAGTCGAAGTCTGTCCTTATCGGAAAGGTCGATCTTAAGTTTTCTGAAAAGATCGAACAGCGTGGAAAAGGTAAAGAGATCCGGGTCGGACCTTATGACGCCGATTTCTTCACGAATTCTGATCAGAAGGGTTTTCAGGTCTTCAAGATTGTCGTGTTCGTTAAAGTCACAATTGACTACAAAAAAGATGTTCTCCATAAGACCCATTTTTCTGATCATGGATAAAAACTTGATATCTGCTTGGCGAACTCCGGTCCTGCTGCTCAGCAGATAAATGATCATGTGGGTTTTGAGAAGATAATCCTGAATCATAGCAAGATGAAGGGGATTGGGAGAATCGCTTCCTTGACAGTCCGCAATCTCTATATTCTCGTCGAGACTCCTGCGGGCCGGAATGTGCAACTCCATATCACGCAGATAAACGGCGAGTGAATCATCACTTACATAGTCCTTATGTTTTGCAAAGTCACCTCCCTGGAACTGCAGTGTTCTGGCCGTGTCCCATGCAATAACATCGGCAACTCGATCATACCCCCTGAGATATGAGCTAAGCAGAACTGCGTTCACATCACGAGTATCCTGCGAAATGAGCTGGTCGCTGCTGAGAGAGGTAAGGGCGCGGGACAGATCCGCCCGGTCTCTTTGACGCCGGATATCGAATCTCCCGTCACCGGGATTCACTTCAAGAGACGGGAAAAGAACCATCGCTTGTTCCATCTCCGAGTTAACTTCTTCCCAGGTCTTGAAAATCAGGTGAGCTTTCAGATGAGGTCCCTTTCGAACCCGGGTGACAATAGACGTAACAACTCCCGCTCCCCGTTTGAGGTAATCACCTTCCAGTACTGCATTGACGAATGTGCTTTTACCCGACTTAATGGCACCGACAACCGCCACTCTCAGGATGTCCTCATTCAGTTGCTCCTCGATCGCATGTCCTGCCCTCTCCCAGTTCTCAAAGGGATATTTGGAGATACCCGGTATTGCTTTCGCAGTATCAAAAAGCTTGGTGATTTCCCTGCTCATGGAAATCAAGTTGCTCTTGACGGATTCAAACGTGCTCATGCCTTCGTCCGTTCTTATGCATAATTAGAAAACCCTTTTCTTCACCGTTTCTTCAACGGTGCCACAATATCGGAATGATCGACATCGTGTCAATCAAAAACGATTTTCTGTCAAGATGACAATTTTATTGAGAGATCATCCCGGAGTTTCGTTTTCTGCCATCCGTGCAAAACGAGTGACAGTCAACTGCGAGTTCGTGAGACCAAAAGACGAGGACGTTGAATTGTCGGATGTATGATCTCAATGTATCAGAAGTCGGCACTGATCAGACAAAAATGAGTGTGAAAAACAATCTGTAAACCATTAAACCGCAACGGCAACATTGCTGTCTGAATCATCCGCTACCTGTCATCAGGTCAGTATCAAAATCAATCACTTCCCTCATTCATTCATCAGTTGTCTGTTCATTGGTACCGGGATCTGTCAAAGTCAAGGGACCATTCTTCCATCAGCTCATTCAGATTGTCCAGCTCCGAAATAAAGCGTGAGGGCTGGGAAACAGTATAGCGAGACATAGAGTAATTTCCCCTCAATGAATAATCAATTTCAGGCACGATCATATAAAGATGCTGCTGTGCTCTCGTCGCCGCCACATAAAACAGTCGTCGTTCCTCCTCAATATCTTCCTCCCGGTAGAATGAATATGACGAAGGAAAATATCCGTCGACAAGATTAATAATGAAAACACTGTGCCATTCAAGCCCCTTGGCGGAATGAACTGTTGACAATATCAACTTTCCATCGCCACCAATTGACCCATTGAACCCATTCTGAATGTATTCCGGAGGTTCTATAGTTAAATCGGTCAGAAAGTGTTCAATGGTCCTGTAGCGTTCGGCAATTCGAATGAGTGATTCCAGATCATTGACCCGCTTTTTATAATCATCATGTACCTTTTCTAATAATGGAAGATAATAGTCAAGCACGATCCTTACCTCCTCGGCGGGAGTGTGATCCGAAGACGTTATCCGATTAATGACTTCATAAAGCTTATTCAGATCATCTGAATATTTCCTGCCTGCATACTGCGGAGACAAGAGAGCATCGAAGCCCCTTCTATTATCAACTATTTCTCGGGTAATGTCCCCCGCTGTTTTCGCACCAATTCCTTCGTGGAGACGCAATATACGATACCAGCCGATCACATCGGACGAGTTGAATATAATGCGGAGTAACGACGTCATGTCTTTAACATGGGCCGACTCGATAAATTTAAGCCCTCCGTATTTCACGTACGGAATCTGATGGTTGTTCAACTCAATTTCGAGCTCATTCGAATGCCATCCCGATCTGAACAATACGGCAATATTATTCAGCGGAATTCCTTCATTCAAAAGTTCGAGAGCGCGCTGACAGATAAAAAGAGCTTGGTCGTTTTCGCTCCCAACACGGAGATAGACCGGTTTCTGCCCACCCTTTATATGGGAGAAAAGTTTTTTGCTGTATTTTTCCTTTGCATTTTCTATAATTTTATTCGTCAGCAAAAGGATCGGCTGGGTGCTTCGGTAGTTCTGTTCCATAGTGGTAATTGTACAACCCGGAAAGATAGCAGGAAAATCCATGATGTTCTTAAAATTGGCCCCTCTAAATGAATAGATGCTCTGAGAATCATCGCCGACGACCATAATGTTACTATATTCCGATGCCAGATAGCGGATAAGCTCTGCCTGCAGCGCATTCGTATCCTGGTATTCATCCACCATGATATACAGGTACTGAGACGCCACCCGCTTTCTGACATCCCCATGGTCGCGCAGGAGATCCCTCAGGTTAACCAGGAGATCATCATAATCCATAATTGACTTTGAGACCTTGTATCGCCCGTATCGCCGGGCGATTTCCTGAATATCCCATTCGGCGTCCATGAACTGAGGATAGTCTGTCCAAATGATATCCCTGTATGATCGGCCGGTATTTATCGCTTTCGATATAATATCAAGGGTTGTTTTTTTCTTGGGAAACCGTCGATTCTTTGAAGTTATCCCCAGATTAGACCGCACCATTGCAATGATATCTTCACCGTCGCTTCGATCAATGATCGAAAAGGATGACTCATATCCGAGACGTTCAGCATACCCTCTGAGGGCCAGTGCGGCAAAGGAATGAAATGTTCCCCCGGCCACGTTCAAACATCGGTCATCAAGCATTGATGACGCCCGGTGCATCATTTCCCGGGCTGCCTTCCGCGTAAACGTTAGAAGAAGTATCTGCCGTGGATCGACACCATGTTCAACCAGATAGGCCACCCGATAGACCAAGGCGCGGGTTTTTCCGCTCCCCGCACCGGCTATCACAAGTTGCGGACCGTTAATATTTCTAACGGCATCATATTGCTGCTTGTTTAACTCATTTTCATAATCGATGCGCAGTTGCGTATCATCAGATATGATGGTGCTTCTGATTGTATATCGTTTCATGAAGTGCTCGCGGTCGGGATATCATGTGGGATAGTAGCACAAAGTTATCTATTGATCAAAAGATGTCGGCGGAAAATGCCAGCGCGATGACAAAGAGAATTCCATACTGAGGCGGAATACCGAGTATCTCCGTAAGACTCTTTCGTCTGACGGAGTCGATCATACACCCCCCAGTCCCTTTTCAACAGCACCGGGAAGTATTCTCTGCGTTGCGATCCCATTGTCGCATCGTGCGGGATCGCCGATATCACTCTCATGGAATCGTCGGTAACTTCTGTTTCTGATAGTCAAATCACGCAACATTTCAACAATTCCTTCCAGACCGTTCCAAAGGTCCCCATACAAGATCGTTCAATAATATCAGGGATAAGGCACCAGAAATTGCTGAAAGCGAGAAAAATGGTCTTGGGAGTTCATGAACGCTTCAGATCCCTTCATCATAAATCTCCACGGATGTATCTAATATTTCCTCTTATTCAGAGAGTCATGGTGCTCTTAGGCTTTCCATAAACCATGGACGTTACAGTATTCACGGGCTGTAATTCCATCCAACCGAACAGGAAATACAGCCTCCGGGACATCACCGGGCTTGAGGAACTGACGATATATCTGTCCGTCCTTTTGAATTTCAATCCATTCGATATGGTGTTTTTCCTCCATAGGATGGGGATCGCTCCCGACTTTCACGACGACACCGTCTTTGGTTTTTTCAAAGACCGGCACATGTTTTTCTTTCGTGGCATCCACCGTGTTCTCTTGAAAGAGCTTCATGGGTTGCTTGCAGCACACCAGCTCACCCTTTCCCTCATGCATGACTTCAACAATATTTCCGCACACCTCGCATTTGTAAATCTCACGTCTCTTCGTCACGGACTCACCTCCTGCTCAACACAACTCCTTTTTCAACTTCGACAAGAGTGCAAAGTGTTTCCGCTCTTCATTGATAATACGGTCAATCGATGTATGCTGGGCCTTGTTAATAAATCCCTTGATTTCATGGTAATACAGTATGGAATCAAGCTCACGTCGAATGGCGAAATCAAGAGCCGATGCCGTATCGGTTACCTTCCCCATTTCAGCATCCATCACCTCTTTTTTGAAAATCAGGTTATTGTCTGCATAATCATGAAGATAGGCCGCATACTCACCGGGATAACCCTCGGGAGGATCATGACTTTCAATGTTCGAGAGCATATCGCTGAAGATTATCCTGTGTTTTTCTTCTTCACCGGCAAGCCATTCAAACTGCTTTTTCGCCTCCCCTTCCTTGACTAATTGCGCTGCAAAACGATAAAAATTGCTCCCATTTTCCTCAATTCTCATGGCAATCCGATAAATATCACTTGCGTTTAATACACCCATGGCATTCTCCTTTATGTCATTGTTTTTAACACGGCCCAACGGTCAGCAATGTTGAAACTAGATTAAGCATTATTTATAAAAAAGTCAATTTAGGGATTTTCAGCGTTCTCAAGACTGACAATCCAATCGATGTATTTTGTGATGGCGTATACAGCGTCCTGTATGGTCGAGTAAACAGGTAATCCGGCCTTGCGGAATGCCGAGAAAATTGAAATCCTGACTTTTTCCATGTCCACATCGTCTTCCGTGAATTTCGACAGGATGGGTATGATCGGCTTGGTGACTTCTTCAATTATTTTTTCTATCTCCCCGGGACCGGTTTCGATCTGATCCTGTTGGACTGTCGTTATATAGTCGATGGAAAAATACGGCACGATGGCATCGATATTCTCATCCTGATTCAGTGCGGCAATGGTATGCGCCATAATGGTGAAGTCAAAGCCATACGCTCCCAGATCCACCGGATTGACCGTCGACGTATTCATGCTTCTGATTCTTTGACCAATCAGTTCTCGTGTTTTCGGATTCAATTCAGGCAATGAAAGTCCTGCCATCACGGCAAGATCCGTAAATGACACAGCGGCACCTCCTCCGGCCCCGAGAAATCCCATTCTCGGCCCCTGCAGGACTCTTTTACCTGAACAGAACATAGCCACATCAAGGAGTTGCTCAAACGTATCAACAAGAATCCCTCCATGTTGGCGCACCGCCGATGCCCATATCTTGTGATTGCTGGCCAAGGCACCGGTGTGACTTGCCGCCGCTTTGGCCCCCTGCTGTGTCATTCCTCCTTTGAGGATGACAACCGGTTTCGATCGCGTCGCCTCCCTCAAGGTGGCGAGAAATGCCCGGGGATTCTTAATATCTTCTATATATGCGGCAATCAACCGTACATTTTTATCTCCGGCGAAATACTCGAGATACTCTTCGGCGCTTACGTCAATTTGATTTCCATATGATACCACTTTATTCAAAGCGATTTTCCGCGATGTGGCCATCCTCACGAAATTGCTGGTAGCTCCTCCCGATTGGCCGAGGAATGACACATCTCCGGGAACATCTATTTTCAATGTATAATCAAAACTCACCGCCGCGCCGGGAGAATGAATTCCAATGCAGTTCGGACCGACAATTCTCGTCCCGCCTTTCCGAGCCTCCTCGACCAGCAATCGTTCAAGCTCGTGGTTTCCCTCTTCGCCGAATCCTGATGTAAAGAAGTGGACAAATTTTATCTCTCTTCTGACGGCAGCCTTAATCACATCAAGAGACCGTTCCGCCGGGGTACCGACAATGGCAAAATCAATCCCTTCAGGAAGATCATCTATGGATGCATATGTTTTGGCTCCGCCAATATTCGTGTATTTAGGGTTGACAGGATAGAGATTTCCCTTAAATCCGATCATTTTCAAAATCTGATAGTACGGCAATTTTCCTCCACCGATATTCGGCGAGGCACCAATAACGGCAATGCTCTTCGGATAGAACAGACTGTCAAGGCTCATGAAGCTCCTCCGGCATTAAAACATGGGGTTCCACTTATTGCTCAACCATATGAGACTCGTCAAGCAAAATATTCGAAACGATATTAATCAGTTCCAGATAGTTTCATCATAGCCAATTTTGGTTTAAGAAAGATGTAAAAGGATTCGTCGGAACATAATTCGGGCTTACTGATACCAAACGCAAGTATTACATCATCAAGGGATTTTCTTTTTCAGGAGACTCTTCGTACTTACTTCAGGCACCCAAGCGTTATGTATGCCGCATAAAAAATGACATGTTCAATTGCCGGAGGAATAAAAATGAATTTGTCTTTGTTAATAAGGCAGGAATCTCTTGCGCCATACACATGAATAAGAGAAATCACATACATTTCCCACGGTTCAGTGAAGTCTCTAATTCAGCCATACCTCGGAGTTTACCAACAACCTCAATCAAAACATTTGCGGCGTAATCGACTTCTTCCTCTGTGTTTTCTTGTCCCAGGCTGAACCGAATAGATCCCTTGGCGACATGCCGTGGCAACCCTAGGGCAGTAATAACGTGGGAAATTTCTATTGAATCGGAGGTACAGGCTGATCCGGCAGAAACAGCAATTCCCTTTTTATCCAGTTCGCGGACAATTGATTCCGCTTCAATGCCTTCAATTGACACGCTCAGGATATGGGACAGACATTTTTCGGCATGTCCGTTGATGTATACATCATCTATCGCACTCAAGATCCTTTTTGTCAGTCGACTACGAAGCCTTCCAAGTGTATCGTTCAGGGAAAATTTCCCTTTCATCACTATTTCACAGGCTTTGCCAAGACCAACGATTGCGGGAACATTCTCTGTCCCATGACGTAATCCACCTTCCTGTTTGCCCCCATAAAGCACGGGAACTATATGCGTGCCATTTCTGATGTAGAGTGCACCAACACCTTTTGGACCATATATCTTGTGACCTGACAACGAAAGAAGATCCACGTTAAGCAGGTCAACATTGATGGGAATCTTTCCAGCCGTCTGAACAGCATCGGTATGAAAAATGATTTCTCGTTCCTTTGCAATATCTGCTATTTTCGAAATTGGTTCGATCGTACCTATTTCATTATTTGCATGCATGATACTGATGAGTGTTGTTCTGTCAGATATTGCCCGTGCAACATCATCGGGATCAACCAGACCTTCTCCATCCACCGGAAGATAGGTCACAGCAAAACCTCTCTGTTCCAGATACCTGCAGGTATTCAACACAGCATGATGTTCTATTGATGAGGTTATAATGTGGTTTCCCTTAGTCTCAAATTTTGAAGAAACACCAAGGATGGCAAGATTATCCGCTTCCGTACCGCCACTTGTAAACACTATTTCCGATGGATCAGCACCGATAAGCTTAGCTACTTTTTCACGTGCTATCGTCAGCGCCTCTTTCGCATTCCGGCCGAAAGAATGAATACTTGATGGATTACCGTAAAAATCCCTGAAGTATGGAAGCATCGCTTCCACGACCTCCGGATGAACGGGTGTTGTCGCACAGTGATCAAGATAGATGTTTGTCAGTTCAACCACGGAATTTTTTTTTGAGGTATTTGCCATTATTTAATTCCTACAACATACTTGCCACTGCGAAGGCATCGGCAACAGCCTCGGCTATCTGTCCCGGCTCACTGCAACATCCGATTTCATAATATTCAATACCGGACTGATCCATAACAGTAAAGAGATCCTTCCGGGGCTTCAATCCGGCGGCAACAACGATTGTATCGGCATGGATTTTCTTTTGATTGTTATCCTGATCGACAACAACGACGGCATTTTCTTTGACTTCTATCACTTTCGTCAAAGTCATAATCCTGACCACCTTATGAAGTCTATCAAGGAGACCCCATCTCGTTGTCGGACCAACATCGTTTGCAACAGATTTCAACATTTCTACGACCGTGACTTTTTTCCCTTGCATCGCCAAATACTCCGCAGTTTCGACACCGATCATCCCTCCTCCGATAACGACAACATTTTCACCGATAGACACAGTCTCTCTCAATATATCAAGAGCAGTTACAACACTTTGATTCTCAATTCCCGGGATATCAGGTAAGAGCTCGACTGCACCGGTCGCAAGAATGACGGCATCGGGCTTTTCTTCTTCTGCTTTTTCTATTGTAAATTCTTCATTCAGCTTGACCTTGACAGGCAGTATCTCCATCTGGACGGTATAGTAGTCAATAATGTTATTCAGTTCTTCCTTATGAGGAGGGACCACTGCCTGCTTTATCATGCCGCCGAGGGTACTATCCTTTTCATAGAGCGTGACATCGTGCCCGCGCTGAGCAGCAACCCGGGCTGCTTCGGTTCCGGCAGGACCGCCTCCGACCACGACGATCTTTTTCTTTCTGATTGCAGGTTGTATGAGATTTTCACCTTCGCGACCCAGTTCAGGATTAATTGAACAGGTCAGTTCCGCTTCCTTGTCCCCTCTCATGAGGAGCTTCATGATCTGGTCAAAGCAGTGGCAGCATGCCGTACAGCGACGAATTTCCCGTGTCCGACCTTCTCTTGTCTTTTTAACAAAATCGGGATCGCATAAGACAGCTCTTGCCAGCCCGATAAGATCGGCTTTACCTTGTGACAGAATATCGGCGGCAACATAGGGATCGTTAATTCTTCCCACCGTGGAAACCGGCACATCAACAGCACCTTTGACCGCAGCCGACAGGCCTGCAAACGCTCCCCGGGGCACGGACATTGGCAACATGGGACGAACCGCCTCATGCCAGCCGGCCCAGATATGGAGCCTGTCCGCACCGGCCTCGACGATCCTGGGAGCAAGCACCAATGAATCTTCAAGGGTTTTACCACCCTTCATGCCGTCCTCTGCATCAAACTTGACACAGATATTAAAGTCATCGCCAACGAGCTTTCGTGTTTCCTGAAGAATTGACAAGAGAAAATATGCTCTCTGAAGGACGTCTCCACCATATTTATCCTTTCTCTTGTTTGTCACGGCAGACAGAAACTGACTGATGAGATAACCGGAACACGCACAGATTTCTATGCCATCGAAGCCTGCCTTTCGTGCCCGGAGCGCCGCTTCCGCAAAGGCCGTTACCAGATAATCCGTTTCCTGTGTTGTCAGCTCACGTGGCGTTTCACCGGTATACCGTGATGCGATGGGTGACGGCGCAACCGACTGCCGACCCGTATAGCGCCCGAATGAATAGCGGCCGGCATGATTGAGCTGTACGATAATTTTCGCCCCCGTCTTCTGAACCGCCTTCACCATGGGAATATGGACATTGATGTCGCTGTCCTTTTCAAGGGAGGGTTCATCCGAACCATGGGCACTGCCACTAGGATGAACCCTGGTCACCCCTGTCGTAATAAAAGCAACCTCACCCCGTGCCCGGGCGATCATGTAATCAGTCAATTGCCGGAAATTGTATGTTGTTCCCATGGGCGCCATAAAAAAGCGGTTCTTAAAGGTAATGTTGGACATTTTAAGTGGTTCGAAGAGTGTATCTAATACACTGTCTCTCATCGGTTTCATTTGCTCCTATTTATTAGTGAATGAATCCAGCTTCTTTGTTTCACGGTTTCCGTACACCATTTACATTACATCCTGAATTCCCGGAAGATTGTAACGATGAATCAGAATAACCATAAAATATGTTCGTATTGTTTGATATTTCACATCATAAATATTATCGTTGCAATTACGAACTGTAACGAGACGTTGATATCATGATAATTACTGTTTAATAATTACTTGAATCGCTACTCGTTACATATTACCGGGAACTCAGTATACATGATATGGATCCTCATATCTACCGTCCCTTAAACTCCGGTTTTCTCTTCTCTG
>DSDU01000200.1 GCA_011056835.1 Deltaproteobacteria bacterium | reverse complement strand
TGACATTGTAAAAGAGCGATTTGCCGCCTGTCGGCGGTTGATATTTCCTTTTGTTACTTGCCCTCACGCCAGCTAGCACTTTTATGATGATTTGGCTGTGTAACTATTTGCGAGGACGTCAAGATTACCCTTTCAATGTGAGGTTAAGAAAAGGCGTTTCCCCTTGGATGGATAAAACATTATACACCACCTCAGAGAATACATCATCCAACCGTCACCCGAGATTCTGAGTAATCTTTAATTCATAGACAGCCATCATGCACGTGGCTGTTTCCTTAAAATCATATCGCCGACGTTACACCCCAGTTTACGAGCTATAAGAGAACACTTCGCCTGAAGCAGAAAAAATATATTTTCACTCTCGTCGCTCAGAGACTCATAATTTCCTTGACCTTTGGCAAGTATCATATCCGCCCCATAGTAATTATCCAGAAATTCGACAGAACACGAGTTCAGATCAACTCCTGGAAAATCAGCTCCCGTATTAATGACCCGCACAATATCAGTCATACCTACAAATTCCGCATCCTCTACGGTAACATCATTAATTATGGGATTGCCTCTGACGGCATAGATTATATCAAGAGCTGTATTCTCGATGAGAAAACATATCAATATTTTATCCAGCACGATCTCTCCGGCATTGTCGCCGATATAAAGAAGCGTCCCGGCGTTTTTAAGAAAGGATTCAAAAGAAGAATGATCAAAATAGTCGGCATTCTTTGTCGTAACATCCTCGAAAATCTCTGCAATATTTTTCCATTGGCGTTCAGGCCCCATGTCGATGAGGTTTCCTGTGCCGGCAAGCTTCAACGCCGTGACAAGAGGCGAGGCAGACTCATTAATTAACCTGACAAGGTCCGCCTCCATCTTCAGCATCTGTTCATTGTGAAATTTTTTTATTTCTTTATATGGATCCGCATTGCCGGTTACCTCCCTGACAGTGCTTTGAATCAGCCGGCCGATATGCGGAGGTGTTTCATCCCGTGATACTTTCATCAGTGCGGACATTATCGAATGTAGAATTCTTTCCTGCATCTTTTCATCCGCACCGGCGATTCTGCTTGCTTCAAGACCCTGCCTGAGGAAGCATGGATAACAATCCATCGATATTTTCATTGTGCCTTCCTTTCCGCCTTCAATCACCCACTTTGTAATATACGGTTTATTTCCTGGTCACTCATCCTTAGACTTCTGTTAAGTACAATGGCATCACCTGGACATTCATCAATACATACCCGCACCCGATGTATCTTCTCGTGTCAATCACAGCCCCATCGTTAATGGTAACAGCTTCCATGGGGGATAAATCATCGCACAGTCCACAAGGTATCCTCATTGACAATCTGGAGTACAAAAGCGTTCCCGACCCCATGACCATACTGCCGCTGTGCCTTGGACTGAGTGGACTGGCAGGAACGAGGGGATTCAAAAGTAAGTTCAGTTTTTAACATGTTTTATTATCTATTTATTTTGAACAGCCTCGTTTTGAGACTTTCTCAACAGCGTGTGAATGGGCTATTGCCCAAATGAAAATTAATTTGAGCAGCAACTCCTTGAAAAATAAACCGGTCAGGGAACAATTACAGGTCACGCTGATAAGATGAGACCATAATTGCTATCTCCATCCCTTTACTTCCCTGATATCATCCTTTTCGCTTGGGCTCAGCTTTCCACCGTATCTGAGTTTGGTAATAAAGCGTCCATCAGGGGCCTTTCCTTCGGCCCAAATCCAGATATGTCCATCCTTCGTATCAATAATAAAAACACCATATGCGTCGGTGGCAGTACCTATTTTTACCGCCTGGTATCTTCCGAAACGGTCTTCCGCCAGCGCCGGCAGTGCCGCCATGAGCAGAAAGAGTATCACCAGTATGCCGATTATCTTTTTCATCGTATCCCCCTTATTATTCTGTAATGTGAAGCCGTACCATTTTCACTATACTCGATTCATTCGTCAATCAAAAAATCCGGTGTCGGTTTTGAAATGATCCTCCTGATAAAGAATTACGAAAAAACTTCCCGGCCTCGATTGGTAAATCCTGAATTGGCGAAGATTATCGGGCGGATTATCGGGGGTCAAGGGGATCGTTGACTATTGACTGAACCTGCTCCAACCGCTTTCTGAGTGCTTTATATGAGTACTGAATTATTTTGGATTAAGGCGTGCCGGTCTGCATGATTCCGGAAGATTGATTTTTGTTCGTCTGCAGCAGGTAACGCAGGTGACATGGTATGAGATGATATAATAAAAAGCTCGTGGGTATTCTATATTCTATGGGAACTGGTGGTGACATGGTGTATCGACACCATACTTACTGTCTCGAACCAATGGTCAGCGCCCATTCCCCCTTGGATTATCAGTACCCAAAGACCGTATAGAGTTCTTTCGTCCGCCGCCCGAATCCTTCCGTGAAGAACGGGGCAAACGCATGGACGGGGAGCTCACACAGGACATGATTGCGGCACAGGCCGGCGGCCCATGATTGTTACATCAGTTTTCTGCATCTGGGGCAGAGATGGTTTCGGGGATACGGATCCTCATAAATCTCACGCATTCCCCTTGAATCCTCGGATTCTTACCGGATAACCATCGAACTGAAATTTTCACCTGAAGAAGATTGCTCTCCCCTTCTCCGCTTGAAACAAAAATATTGACACAGGCATGTATTGCTGGTAGAAGATTGCGTACTAAATAAATGAAGAGTTAATACCATGCAGTACGCAAAATTAATTTCAAACAGCTGGTGGTGGTGGAACAAATCAGGGAAGGGGTTTGTCCACCGTTAGTTCTGCATAACAGACAGTAATCAGGCCGTGGAAACCGCTTCCGGATTCCACGGCTTTTTTGTTTTTACGCATTCTCATAATCAAAAGGTCGTGACCGCTCACGGCCTTTTTTTTATTGATTCACCGAAAGGAAAAATAACCATGCACTATCCGTCATTCGAGCAATTTGAAAAACTGTCCCAAGAGGGAAACTTGATCCCAATTTACCGGGAAATCATGGCTGACCGGGAAACACCGGTGTCAGTCCTCACGAAATTGAACTCCAGCCCTTACGCCTTTCTTCTGGAAAGCGTGGAAGGCGGTGAAAAATGGGGCCGTTACACCTTTCTCGGTGCAGATCCTCAACGGATATTCAGGGTCAGTGGAGCTGACGTGCTTGTTCAGAATGGGAAGACTACCCAGCGGTTCAGCCACGGCGGTGATCCCCTCTCCGTTCTGAAAGGCATAATGGAGAGATACCGGCCGGTTCCCGTGGAGGGCCTTCCCCGGTTCTACGGCGGCGCCGTCGGGTTTCTCGCCTACGACATGGTGCGCTATTTCGAGAAGCTTCCCGACAAAGGAGCCGCGGGCGTCGGTACCGATCAGGCCGTTTTTCTCATCACCGATACACTGCTGATCTTCGACAATGTGAGACATACCATCAAGGTGGTCGCCTGTGTCTGCACGGAAGGAGTCGACAACCTGCGTGCGGTTTATAACGAAGGGATCGAAAAAATCGACAAACTCGTCGATACCATGGCGACACCGGTACGGGAAGGCATTCAATCAGCCAACCGCGCAGCAAAATTGCAACTTCAATCCAACGTATCACCCGACGAGTTCCGGGCCATGGTCACGAAGGCAAAGGACTACATCGTATCGGGGGATATAATCCAGGTCGTTCTCTCACAGCGGTTTGAAACGGACAACGGTCTCGACTCCATCGATCTATACCGGGCGCTTCGGTATATCAATCCGTCGCCGTATCTCTTTTATCTTAAAATGGATGACCTTGTTCTCATCGGATCATCACCGGAGGTCATGGTTCGTCTTGATGAGGGTGTTGTGGAACTGCGGCCGATCGCCGGAACACGCAAGCGTGGAAGGACCGAACAGGAGGATCGCAGGCTCGCCGACGAGCTTCTCAGGGATGAGAAGGAACGGGCGGAACATATCATGCTGGTCGATCTGGGACGAAACGACCTCGGACGGATCGCCCGGATCGGCAGTGTCCAGGTCACTCAGCTCATGGCCGTGGAGCGGTATTCCCATGTCATGCACCTGGTGTCGAATATCCGGGCGCACCTGGCTGCGGAACGGGATGCTTTCGATGTTCTCAAGGCTTCCTTCCCCGCCGGCACGCTGACGGGAGCCCCGAAAGTCAGGGCGATGGAAATCATCGACGAACTCGAGAGCTTCCGACGGGGACCCTACGGAGGAGCGGTGGGATACATCAGCTTCACGGGAAACATGGACCTCGGCATTACCATACGGACCATCATGATCAAGGGTGAAAAACTGTATATTCAGACCGGCGCGGGAATCGTGGCTGATTCCGATCCGTCCGCCGAATATGACGAAACGGTTAATAAGGCGCAGGCAATGACGCAGGCCGTCCGCCTTGCCGCAGCAGATTTCGATATATTATATAACAGCAGGGAGGAATGATATGATTTTAATGATCGATAACTATGACTCGTTTACCTACAACCTTGTCCAGTACCTGGGACAACTCGGCGCTGAGACCACCGTCTACCGGAATGACGAGATTACCGTTGAAGACATCGAAACTCTCCGGCCCGATGCAATTTTTCTCTCTCCCGGACCCCGATCGCCGAAGGACGCCGGTATCACCGTGGACATCATCAAGCGCTTTCACCGGACGATACCCATCTTGGGAATCTGCCTGGGACACCAGGCAATCGGATACGCCTTCGGCGCCGAAGTCGTGAGAGCCGAGCGGATCATGCATGGGAAAACGTCTCCGATTCTCAACGATGGACAGACCATTTACCGGGGATTGCCCAATCCGCTGACGGCATGCCGCTATCATTCACTGATCCTGCGGCGGGATTCCCTTCCCGATTGTCTGACGGTGACGGCGGAAACGGCTGAAGGAGAAATCATGGGGATCAGGCACCGCGAGTATCCCGTTGAAGGGGTGCAGTTTCATCCCGAATCGATCCTCACAACCAACGGAAAACGTATTATCAAGAATTTCCTGACTGCATGCGCAGGCGTATCGGAAAACTGAACAGGAGTGAACATCATGATCAGAGAAGCAATCGCGAAAGTCGTCACTATGGAAAATCTCAACGAACAGGAGATGATGCAGGTGATGGATGAAGTCATGGAAGGGAATGCGACGCCGCCACAGATCGCCGCATTTATCACGTCGCTTCGCATTAAGGGTGAAACGGTTGAGGAAGTGACCGGCGCCGCCCGTATCATGCGACAGAAGGCGACAAGAATCGACGCCCGCTCGTCGGTCATCGTCGATACCTGCGGAACCGGCGGAGACGGTATGAACACGTTCAATATTTCGACCACTGCAGCTTTTGTCGTCGCTGCGGCGGGGATCACCGTGGCAAAGCACGGAAATCGGGCAGTCTCAAGCGGGTGCGGGAGCGCCGATGTCCTGGAGGCCTTGGGCGTCAATATCAGCGTCGGACCGGAAATTGTCGAGGAATGTCTGCATGAAATCGGAATCGGGTTCCTGTTTGCCCCCCGGCTCCATGGCGCCATGAAGCATGCAATCGGCCCCCGCCGGGAAATCGGGATTCGCACTATTTTCAACATGCTGGGCCCGCTCACCAATCCCGCCGGTGCCACGGCGCAGCTCATCGGTGTCTATGATCCGACGCTCACGGAGATGTTCGCCGGCGTCCTGAAAAATCTGGGAACAAAACGGGCATTCATCGTTCATGGATCGGATGGGCTCGACGAGGCAACGGTCACCGGCGACACCAGGGTTTCCGAGTTACGGAACGGCTTGATCAGAACCTACAATATCAGCCCCATTGAATTCTTCGGTGAAACATATGACACTGCGGAACTTCGCGGCGGTGACGCTTCGGTCAATGCTGAAATTACGATGCACGTCCTCTCCGGGAAGAACGGAGCGTGCCGGAAGATTGTCCTCTTGAACGCCGCCCTGGCAATCGTCGCTGCGGAGTGTGCTGAAACGATTCGGGACGGTATTGCCGTAGCTAAAGAGTGCATCGACAGCGGCGGCGCCGTCAAAAAACTGCAGGCCCTGATCGAAATGAGCAACGGTTGAGGAACGGCAATGATACTTGACCGGATCTTACAGCATAAATACGAAGAAGTGGCCGGGTTGAAAACGACACGGCCGGAAGCGGAGCTTCGCGCCCTGATCAGAGATCTGCCGGCATCACGTGATTTCAAGGCGGCTATCGGCAGCGGCACCTGCTCCATCATTGCCGAAGTAAAAAAACGGTCTCCATCGAAGGGCATCATGAGAAATGTCTTCGATCCCGGGACCATTGCATCCATCTATGAACAAAACGGAGCGGCGGCCCTCTCCGTTCTCACTGATGAGGTATTTTTCGGAGGAACCGCATCAGACATCGGTACCGTTAAAAAGGCCACGTCTCTTCCCCTCCTCAGGAAAGACTTTATCGTCGATCCATACCAGATCTTCGAAACCAGGGTGATCGGGGGAGACGCCGTGCTCCTTATCGCGAGAATCCTGGAGCGGAACGTTCTTGCCGAGTTGAAAGAACTGGCGGAATCACTGGGGCTCTGTTCCTTGGTCGAAGTGCACGACCTGGACGATCTGGACAAGGCTATCGGTGCGGGAGCAACGGTCATCGGAATTAACAATAGAAACCTGGAAACGTTCTCAACGGATATTCTGGTCAGTATCGATCTGGCGGCACATGTCCCGGACGGCCGGATCGTCGTCAGCGAAAGCGGGATCAGAACCAGGGCCGATATAGACCGGTTACTGGGTGCGGGGATCCTGTCCTTTCTCATCGGTGAAACACTCATGACGGCGGATGACATGGGAAAGAAACTCGGGGAGCTGTCAGGAGAAGCAAGCAATGACGATCGAAATTAAAATATGCGGAATAACGTCCACTGAGGATGCCCTCGCGGTCGTGGAAAGTGGCGCCGACGCCGTCGGGTTCATTTTCCACCGGCCAAGTCCCCGATATGTCTCGCCCGAATCGGCGAAGCGGATTATTAAGAATATCTTCGGTAAGATTACCACGGTGGGGGTCTTCGTTAATGTCGATGTGAAAACCGTCATGGATACCATGACACAATGCCGTCTCGACTTGATCCAGCTTCACGGCAGCGAACCGCCGGAATACTGCCGCCGCTTTTCACCGTCACGGATTATCAAGGCGTTCTCCCCCCGGTCGGAACATGGCCTGAACGATCTTGACCGTTATGATGTCCGGGCGTTTCTGGTCGATGCTTATGATCTGAAGCGGTGTGGCGGGACGGGACGGCAGTCGAACTGGGAAGCCGCATCGCTGATCGCGAAATCCCATCCGCTCATTCTGGCAGGCGGCCTGACCCCTGAGAATATATCGGAGGCCATTACGACGGTATCGCCCCACGCGGTGGACATCAACAGCGGCGTGGAACGGGCTCCGGGGGAAAAGGACCCGGACAAGATTCGGATTGCCATACAAAATGCACGACGGCACACCCCCGCAGAGGAAACAAAACGGATTTTTCATGCCGACCACAGATCAGCTTCGTCGACGGGATGAAATAAAGATTTGACTTTTTGGTCATTTTCTATATGAAGATAAGGTTTATTGTCACATGCGGTTCCGGGAACATAAAAAACCGGTTCCCCGTATATATTGAAGGGTATGTGAAATGAATGATTGTAACATCGGCATCATCGGCGGCAGCGGAGGAATCGGCCGATGGTTTGCCGATTTCTTCGCAGACGCAGGATTCACCGTTCACGTTTCGGGACGTTCTTCCGGCATGGATGTGAAGGAAATGACGGCAACCTGCAGTGTGGTGATCATCAGCGTCCCTATCGGTGCAACGGTAGAGGTTATTCGTACGGTGGGACCGATGATGCCACGGGACTCGCTGCTGATGGATTTTACATCGCTGAAGGGAGAACCGGTGGCGTGCATGCTTGAAGCTTCCCGATCGGAAGTTATGGGGTGTCATCCCCTGTTCGGTCCCGATGTTTCATCGATGAACGGGTTGAATATCATTCTCTGTCCGGCCCGGGCCGATAAATGGCGGCATTGGGCAGCGGATGTATTTTCCAGCGCGGGAGCGGTCGTCACCGAATCGACAACGGAAGAACACGATGAATTCATGGCGATCGTCCAGGGGTTGAATCATTTCAACTCGATCATGATGGGATTGGCAGTCAGAGATTCAGGGCTTGACGGCTCAGTGCTTCAGCGGTTCACCACACCGCTTTTCAGTGCCAAAATGGCTATTGTGGAAAAAATATTGACCGGTAACATGCGATTGTATACAGATATTATAATACATAATCCCCATTTCGGGAGCATGCTCACCCTCTATGAACGGAATGTCACCGCAGTCAGGGAATGTATCGAAAATCATGACACGGAACGATTGACAAAACTGTTTGAGAAAAAATAATATATGGGTAAATGAGGAGGTTTAAAACGTGGATAAATTCGGAACAACCCTGGTAAAGACCGGCTTGGCCGAGATGCTCAAGGGTGGAGTCATCATGGATGTGACAACGCCGGAGCAGGCAAAAATCGCTGAAGATGCCGGAGCGGTTTCGGTCATGGCGCTTGAACGGGTGCCCGCGGATATCAGGGCCCAGGGTGGTGTCGCCCGCATGACCGACCCGGCGATCATTGAACAGATCATGGAAACCGTTTCCATACCCGTCATGGCTAAGGTTCGCATCGGTCATTTCGTGGAAGCCCAGATCCTCGAATCACTGGGAATCGATTATATTGATGAAAGCGAAGTTCTGACACCGGCTGACGAAAAGTATCATATCAACAAATGGAAATTCAAAGTCCCCTTTGTCTGCGGCGCCACCAATCTCGGCGAGGCTCTGCGGCGCATTGGGGAGGGCGCCGCCATGATCAGAACCAAGGGTGAAGCGGGGACAGGAAACGTCATCGAAGCGGTTCGACACATGCGAACCATCAACGATGAAATCGCCCGTCTTGCATCACTGCCGGAAGAAGAACTCATGACGGAGGCGAAGAACCTGGGAGCCCCGTATGAATTGGTCAAAATGGTTGCCGGCGACAAGAAGCTTCCGGTGGTCAACTTCTCCGCCGGCGGCATTGCCACGCCGGCCGATGCCGCCATGATGATGCAGCTCGGAGCGGACGGCGTTTTTGTCGGATCGGGCATATTCAAATCGGAGAACCCGGCACAGCGGGCCCATGCCATCGTTCAGGCCGTCACCCACTACACCAATCCCGAAATTCTGGCTAAAGTCTCGAAATCACTGGGGGATGCCATGCCCGGCCTTGAAATATCGGATATCGGAAAAGAAAATCTCCTACAGCTCAGAGGCAATTGACGGCAGAGGGTATGAAAATCGGCGTTCTGGCTCTTCAGGGAGCCTTTCGGGAACATATTCAAATGATCGCGAACTGCGGTTGTGATGCGGTCGAAGTGAGACTGCCGCATCAGTGCGGGGACATCGACGGCCTTATCATCCCCGGTGGTGAAAGCACGACGATTTCGAAGCTGATTGACGAATATGATATGCGCGATGCAATCATATCCTGCACTTTCTCGGGGAAGCCGATTTTTGGAACATGCGCGGGAGCTATTCTTCTTGCCGACCGGCAGAACGGAAAGAAACGGAAGTTTCTTAACCTTATCGATATCGATATAACGAGAAATGCATACGGCCGTCAGATCGACAGCAGGGAAGCCGATATTCAACTTGCCTTCTCGACTTCGACGCCTTTTCATGCCGTCTTCATCCGAGCCCCCGTCATCACTGAGACGGGACCCGGCGTAACGGAACTGAGTTTCTACAACGGCAGCGTGATTCTGGCCCGTCAAGGTAACATTCTGGTTTCGACCTTTCATCCCGAACTGACCGGCGATGACAGAATACACCGCTATTTTCTGGAAATGGCCCGCAAAGGCGGTTCATAGGCCGGTTGTGAGAGAACAAACGAGCAGCACCGGCGATATTACATTTTTTTAAACATACATTCTCTATGCTCTCTGTGGTTTGTCTGTAAACTCACCAATAATTTGTCATCGAACTTATAATATAGAAGCCTTAGTTTACGAGATGCGGGTTCACCATTTCAGCGAATCTCCCCGATCTTGAGCAATGTGCCGTTGCTCCCCTTTGATGGCCCCGTACGTTGCCTCCAGTGTGATCTGCATCTTGTTGTCGTAGATCGTGTAATCCTTCCGATATCGGTCAGGGGTAAAATCAGGCATTATGACATTGGCCCCCGCCTGTAATCCTTTCTGAAGACCATCTGAGGAATCCACCGTAACAATCGCCGTCGTTACCGGCATGTATGAATTTTTTGTCGCTATCCTGACAAGCGCCATTGCTCTGAGGGCCAGAGCCACGTCACCACTGGGATAATGGGCCAGTGGCGTGTCATGCTGGGGAATAAAAAGTCCTACAGAAGCCATTTCAGAGTCGAGATCGCGGAGAAAATCGATATCTGCCCGGAGGTCATCGACGGTCTGTCCGGGCAGACCGTCGATATTACCCGTCCCGATCTGAAATCCTATTTTTCTTAAATACTCAAGGATACGCAATCGCTGTTCGAGGGTCTGTTGAGGATGGAGTTGTTCGTAAAGTTTGTCGCTTGCTGTCTCATGTTTGAGAAGATATCGATCGGCGCCCGCCGAACGAAATGCCCTGTAGTCATCGAAGGGCCTTTCCCCTACGCTGAGGGTAATGGCGACATCGGTCTTGCGTTTGATTTCTTCAATAATGACGCACATTATTGATTGCGTGTAGAAAAAATCATCTCCTGACTGCAGCACGATAGTCTTCACACCGTATGAGGCGATCTCGATAGCATGGGCAACAATTTCATCGGACGACATACGATATCTGACAACATTGACGTTATCGCGCCTCAAACCGCAATATCTGCAGTTGCGACAGCAGTAATTCGAAAACTCGATGATTCCACGGACATGGACATCGTTTCCACAATACCGTCGTCTTACTTCATCCGCTCGTCTGAAAAGAGCGGAATCGTCATCGGCCTCCGTAAGGTAATACAATATCTCATCTCTGTTCATAAGCTGTGACTATTTCTGCGAGCTGACGAAGTATGGCATCCTGCACGGTGAGAGGCATATCGTTCCATCTATCCGATACAATCCCGAAGCGCTCATTAATTTCAATCCGTTCAGGGGGAGAGCAAGAAATATCATTTTCACAACCCGCAATGAACGACCGGCGGCGACTCAGTATTTCTACAAATCTCAACGATACGCCATACTCCTCTTCTACCGCGGCGGCAATATCATTGAGTTTTTCAATAAAATCCGCTCTAGAAATAGAGATCACGCTCACCATTTTCAATCCTTCTGTAATATTTCACCAGTGACGGATAAACAGTGGACATCTGTTCCTTGATTTCTTTCATTTCCTGACGAATCACCTTCTCACCGACTTTTTTTGTTTCGTCACTGGCAAAGTCGTCAAGCCATTCACGATATGTAAGAACTGCGTTAAGTTTACAGAAGCGGGCTTCAGTGCCGGTTCTCAATAACTTCATAATGTGCTCGCCCGTTCTTCCGCATCGATATCCCGCTGTACAGAATGACGTAATGAGTCCCATCTCGGCAAACTCTCTGATCACTTCATCGAGACTTCTTGTATCTCCGAGGATGAACTGCTGCCGTTCCGCTTCCTGGTCATTATAGCGATCGGAGTATGCTCCAATCCCGATCCGAGTCGACGCATCCGTCTGAGTGCATCCCAGGGGAATGACCTCCCGTCTGATCTGTGCTGATTCCCGTGCCGTAATAATCATGCCGGCATACGGAATCGACAGTCTGATGATGGCAACCAGTTTTTTGAAATCCTCGTCAGACACCTTATAACGCGACTCATTGGTAAAGGGAGTATTGGCAGCTGGTTCCAGCCGTGGAAATGAAACGGTGTGCGGTCCGATACCACCGAAGAGCCGTTCGAGATCTATAGCATGGTAGAGAAGCCCCATCACTTCGAAGCGCCAGTCATACAGACCGAACAGCGCACCGATCGCTACATCGTCGACTCCTGCATCAAGGGCTCGGTGGAGCGCGTAGATACGCCATCGATAATTCGATTTGAGCGTCCCCGCAGGGTGTACGTGGGCATAAGCCTTATGATTGTAAGTTTCCTGGAACACCTGATAGGTTCCCACACCGACATTTCGCAATATGGTCAGGTCATTGATCGACATGGGAGCTGCATTGATATTGACGCGCCGTATCTGTCCGAAACCGTTCTTTGTCCTCACTTTAACATCGTAAATGGCCTTGATCGTATCGGCAATGAAGTAAACATCCGACACCGGGTGTTCACCGTATACGACAACAAGCCGTTTATGACCGATTTCGCCGGCCAGAACTTCCGCTTCATTCCGTACTTCGTCAAGGGTCAGTCTTCTTCTTTTCTGAACCTTATTTTCGCTGCCGAAGGCACAGTACAGGCAATTGTTGACGCAGTAGTTGCTGCAATAGAGCGGAGCAAATGTAACGATACGATTATCATATACTTTTTTCTTTATTTCACTGGCTGCAGCGTACATTTCTTCAAGCAGTTCCTCGTCCTCCACATTGAGCAGCGCCGCCGTTTCATTCGGGCTCAACGTTTCAACTGCACGTGATTTCTGAAGAATATCCCGTATCTTAGCCTTATCGGGGTTTTTATTCTTCGCCAGTTTTTCCACAATCTCATCATCATTGATGAAGTCTTTGCCATCCACAAAATATTTCGTCACCTCGTCTTCCCTGATGACGTTTCCCACCCATTTTTTCTCATCTTTGACTGAGATTTGCTGAGTATTCATAAGTCCGCTTCTCCTTACTCTTATTTATCTGTTCATTATATGC
>DSDU01000152.1 GCA_011056835.1 Deltaproteobacteria bacterium | reverse complement strand
TTCTTGAACACTCGGATTATCTTTTGCAACGAAAATTGCAAAGAACCTGAAATATAAATTCTCCGTGTCCTCTGTGCTCCTGTGGTTTGACGGTACCCGCATGATAGAGAGCGCCGAGCATGAGGAAGCTGATGCCGAATTATAACTATAAAGCAATCAACCAAAGCGGTGCGATGATTTCGGGGACAATAAGGGCCGAGACCGTTGAGATGGCTGAGACCATGCTCAGCGAACAGGGGTATATCCCTGCGAAAATATCCCGGGAAGGGACCGCGGCGCTGTCGAACTGGCTTCAGAAAATCGAAACGATATTTTCACCCCTGAAGCAGGAGGAATTGATTCTTTTTACAAAACAGTTCAGAACAATGCTCATTGCCGGGATTCCTATCCTTCAGATATTTAAGATTCTGGAAAATCAAACAGAGAACAAAAAGCTTAAGAATACGGTGGCCGCCGTTTCGCTGGACATACGGGAGGGATTAACCCTGTACGATGCATTCATCAAGCATCCACGGGTTTTCTCCCCCTTGTATACCAATATGATCAGGGCCGGGGAGCAGAGCGGGACGCTTTCCGAAGTTATGGAACGACTTATTTACATTCTGGAGCATGAACACAAGGTAAGATCGGACATCAGGTCCGCCATGCAATATCCCATCATCGTCGTAGCAGCGCTGATGATTGCCTTTTTAGTGCTCCTCACATTTGTCATTCCCAGATTTGTGACTATATTTGCCCGTGCCGGAGTGCAGCTTCCCATACCCACGCGTATCAGTATCGCACTTTATAATGTCTTGAGCAATTACTGGCCGTGGCTTCTGGCTCTTGTCATCATCGGCGTTATTGCTCTTCCAGTGATATATCGTCGCACCGAAACAGGGCGGTATCTCTGGGATTCATTTACACTAAGCCTTCCGATCGTCGGACAACTCTTTTTGAAATCGGTGATGTCCCGCTTTGCCAGCGTGTTCAGCATTCTACAATCAAGCGGGGTTCCTGTATTGCGGTCGCTCGAAATCCTTGCCGGCACAATCGGGAATCAGGCCATTACCCGGGAATTCCTTCATGTCCGGAATATGGTCGAGGAGGGAAGAGGAATATCAAGTCCTTTGAGATCGGCGCGTTATTTTACACCGATGGTCGTCGACATGATCGCAATCGGAGAGGAATCGGGGAGGCTCGAGGAAATGCTTCGTGAAATATCGGTTCATTATGATGACGAAGTGGGATATGCCGTGAAGAGGCTCTCAGATACAATCGGTCCGATTCTGATCATCGGTCTTGCCGCCGTCGTTGGTTTTTTTGCATTGTCCATATTTCTTCCCATGTGGGATCTGACACAAGTCGTGAGGAGGGGGTTTTAAATTACTATGACGAATGAAAGAGAACAAGAACGTACCGACATGGAACATCGGAGTGGAAAATCTCGTCTGTCGGGCAAGACGAGATATAATTTGAGCCTTTATATCCTCGTTCCCATTATATTTTCAGGTATGTCGGTCCTGACTGGAATTATTGTCTATCAGTTTACAAAATCGTCCGCACCGGGCATAAAGCTGTCGGACGACGTAACCCTTTGGTTTTCCGTCATCATCATTGCGACACTGCTGTGCGGTCTTTTGATCACGTGGCTTTTATTACGGCCCATGAGAGATTTCGTTAAAGAAGCGGGGAAAAATCCTCTATTTGCAGGAACGCTGGGGGACCGAACAGCTCTTAATGCTAACGAGATTGATCAGTTCAACGAAGTGTTGAAGAAGGTGACTCATGTGTTAAGCAGGGTGGAAGCACGGGAGCTCTTTCCCGAAATTATAGGACAGAGCAGTCTCATGAGGGAATTATTCAGCCAGATTCTCAAAGTTGCCAAGACGGATGCCACGGTGTTGATCATGGGTGAAAGCGGGACAGGAAAAGAACTCGTCGCGACGAGTATATTCGATCACAGTACACGCAGAGACAAGCCTTTCATTAAACTGAACTGTGTTGCCATCCCGGACGGCCTCCTGGAAAGCGAGCTGTTCGGCCATGAGAAGGGGGCGTTTACCGGTGCAACATCACGGAAAATCGGAAAATTTGAACTCGCTGACGGGGGAACCATTCTGCTGGACGAGATCGGTGACATGCCCCTCGATACGCAGGCGAAAATATTGCGGGTATTGCAGGAACGAGAATTCGAGCGGGTTGGTGGTACACAGCCGGTCAAGGTTGATGTTCGATTCATTGCATGCACCAATAAAGACTTGAAGAAAATGGTTGAAGAAGGGAAGTTCCGAGAAGATCTCTATTACCGACTCAATGTGTTCAGTCTTGTATTACCGCCCTTGAGTGAGAGACAGGAAGATATACCCCTTCTGGTCAGTCATTTTCTTGAAACCGCACCGACTCCTGCTCGGATTTCATCCACAGCGCTTCAGGTATTAATGAATTATCCATGGCCTGGAAATATTCGAGAATTGAGAAACACGATCGAACGGGTTGCTGTTATGGCCGATGACGGATTTGTCGAAATAACCGATATTCCTTCAAATATTATATCATCGTCGGGCATGCGGGGGATAAGCTTTACGTCCCACAAGCCGAAAGAAAGGGATGATGATGAAACGCATGCACTGTCAATTGATGAGAGATTGCAGAATCTGGAAAAGAAACTGATCATAGAAGCTCTGACCAGTACCGGATATATACAGACGAAGGCTGCAGAGGTTCTTGGTATTAAAGAGAGGAGTCTGTGGCATCGGATTAAAAAATACGATATTGATGTGGCGGCCCTCAAGTCCCAGAGATGAAATGTTTCGCAACATATTGTAGAAATCATTCAAAAAAACGAGTATATGCTACAACATTTGAAGTAAAGATGCATGAATTCTCCACAAATTGTGGCAGATGATAGTTATATGAAACCAAATAGTTAAGGATGACCTGTCTAAGTATCCGTATTTATGAACAATCAGTCATTCCCGCCATATTGGGGCGTTTCTGGCATAACATGTGCACCAAAAAAATAAAAAGTGGGCTAATAATCCACATGATATTTTACCTGTAAAGAGAGGTACATTATGGGCCGAGACAAACGAGGCTTGAGAAACCAGCGCGGATTCACACTCATCGAGATAATTGCCGTTCTTATTATTCTCGGCATCCTGGCAGCCGTGGCCGTGCCGAAATACTTCGATCTTCAGGATGATGCGGCAGACGCGGCCCTGAGACAGGCGATTTCCGAATTGGTGGCTCGAGACAACTTGATGTGGGCGAAGTATAAAACGCGGGGCGAGGTTAAGATTTCAGAAACGGTGACACGAGCGCTGACTGAGGCTGATCTCAATGATCCTGAAATAGTAATCGGTCCGCAGGAAGCCCAGGGATATAGATTCGGAGATTTTTACGCAAGCGCCTTACCTCAAGGAGGGTCGGCTACAATCAGCTCGAATAAATTCACCAGGACGGCAACATTACCACGAACGGCGGCATCGGACTCTCAACCGGGTATGTGGGATACATCAAATATCGTACCTGGAAAACTGGGACCATAGGAACGCTCGAATAGCTTGAAATAGGGCTGACAATAACTTTTTATGGTTAATAAAGGTGTCTACGGATTTTTACTGGGAGATTGATAGGTGGCTTGGTCGAAAGCGTCACCTGCGGAATCAATAATACCAGACACAGATAGATAAAAACGATGCCACATATAAACATTCCGGAAGCCTACATTTTCGCAATTATTGC
Source organism: Deltaproteobacteria bacterium (assembly GCA_011056835.1). Taxonomy (GTDB): domain Bacteria; phylum Desulfobacterota; class Syntrophia; order Syntrophales; family UBA6807; genus DSDU01. The sequence goes on along the minus strand of DSDU01000152.1, from coordinate 9,133 downwards.
TCGATATGGATGAAATGTCATAATCTTTCATTACGCAGTGGTTTTACCATCCTCGAAGTTATCGCCGTCCTGATTGTACTGGGAATTCTTATCGCCGTGGCGATTCCCCGTTTTTTTTTAGTCCCGGATGACGCAGCGGAAACCGCGCTGGCAACAGCCGTCGTCGAGCTTAATGCAAGAGAGAATCTGGCATGGGGACGATGGAAAAGCGGCGGGGTGGAATATTCAGCGGCCGATATCAAAGCAGACCTGAAGGGATTCGCCGTCAATAGTGACAATACGCTGATAACATCGAACAGCTTTACGCGCAAAGCAGTAGTTTCCCGAACCGGCCACACTGAAGACACTCCCGGCAGATGGAAGATCATCCGGTTCACTGATTAACCCTGGTAATGGATCCCCCTTCTGTCATTTTCGTCATATTTCGTCGGCATCCGTCATGGATGGTGTTCATTTTCTTCAAAAAGTTTTCGTGGCGTTCTCCGTTAAAAGAAGCATTTTTCTTGAAATTTCAAGGGAAAAATATAAGAATGGATCGACGTGTGGGGATAGTGACGGCTTTATTCGATTCGTTGACGATATGGGTGATGGATGCCCGCATCAGGGCGTTTTCCGACAGGTGCTTCTCATGATTTCAGAGGAATGTAAAAGAAAGCAAAACAGTGACGGCAGGTGCCCATGACCGCCGGAACAAGAGATGAAAGCGGCTTCACCATGATCGAAATCGTCGTGATTCTGCTGGTCATGGTCATCATCGGCGCCGCTCTTGTCATGTCCGATGCTTATTCAACGGCGGTGTATGATCTGTCATCGGAGGTCGAGGTAATCAAGACCCGGCTCAGATATGCCCAGTCACGGGCGATGAATTCCAACTCGATCTGGGGGATGAAGTTTGATGGATCGCCAGGAACCGGTTCATATTATCTTTTTCAGATTGTTTCCGATTCCACAGGAGGTAGGCTGGAAGAGAAAAGGCCCCTGCCGGGGGAGGACCGGGGAAACTATCCAACGGACGATCCACCTGACGTTTCGCTGCCTGATGGAATGGGTATTTCATCAGGAACGGTGTATTTCGATGGATGGGGACGTCCCTATACCGAAGTTCCGCCATCCATGGAGAGCTCGACGATAACGGTAACCGTCCATACCGAAGCAATCACCATAGAAAAAAATACCGGCTTCATCCCGTGAAAAGATTTATGTTTATGAATTCGCAAGAAGGTTTCACGCTGATCGAAATAATCGTGACCATCATTGTTGCGGCAATACTGGGGGCCATGTTCCTCCAGGTGATGGAGACCAATGTGACCGGCAGTGTGGAGCCGCTTACCAGAGTGAAGGATGTTTATGCTCTCAATGAGGTCATGGAGCGGATTACGGCGGATTACAAAAGATTACTCTCGGAAGAAAACACGCTGGAAACAATAAAGGCAACCATCGGAACAACCGGCACTGATGTCACAAGCGGAGTATATGGAACGTATTCCGTTCGATACAATGAATACATTAAATTTTCCGGTCCTGATAGTGAAGGTTTGTACCGGGAAGAGGTTGACAGAGGTTCCGGCGGGAAAAAAGTTTTGAAAGTAACTCTGTCTTTTAGTGATCAGCGACTGACATCGCTGTTCACTGAATAAGTGGAATAAGAAAAAGAGATATGTGATGAAATCGGGTCGAAGGCATACTGGATTCACGCTCATCGAAATGGTGTGCGTTCTCCTCATTGCCGGCATCATCACAACCATGTCGGGCATGGCCATTGTGACAGCCATGCATGGGTATCTGTTCGCACGTGACAATGCTTCCATCGGACAGAGAGCTCAACTGGCCCTTGCCCGGATTAATCGAGAGCTGACTGAAATGACCACGATAACGACAGCCGAATCGGGAAGGATCACCTATCAGCGAATCGATGGAACCGGAGCCGTAACACGAACCATTTACAAGGATGATACGGACGATACAATCAGAATTGCACTCGATGGTAATGCGCAAAACGGGAATGTTCTCATTGACCACGTAAGGACATTCGCGATGAATTATTATAAAGAGTCTTCCGGGTTGCCATGGGGAAATGAATGGACAAGCACAGACTCTGTGGCGGAACTTACCGTTATCGATTTTTCCTTTGCTGTCAAACGGACTGATGAAGAGAGGGATATGACGTTTCAAGCGATGGTATATCCTCGTAATATCAGGAGATTTTAGCATCGTTAAAGTGGAAGGAAGAAGTCATTTCAAAATGGATATCAAGGAATTGTCGAGTGAGAGCGACTCAGCCGCCGGCCAGCGCGGGACGATGCTGATCGGGTTGATCATAATCCTGATTATCGTATCCGTTCTCGGAACCGCCATGCTGTCATTTTTTTCAACATCGACAATGAGTCAGCTTGGCGGCAACAGCTCGATGCAGGCCTATTACCTTGCTGAATCGGGGTTTCGCTATGTTGACTCACAGTGCCGCAGCTCGGCGGATAAGGAAACCATACTTATCGATCTGCATGAGAGCGCTTATGAGGTGGCTGACGGAGGTAAATTTAAACTGGCGATCTACCCCTTTTATTATCGTGTTGCCGGCGATCCCGGAGGAGACACCGAACTTATCGCTCATGTCCCGGGCGGGATTCCCGATGATCTTCCGTCAGGTTCGTGGTCGGGGCGCCTGAAAATAGGGAGTGACGTTTTTCCCTACATCTCTGCGATTCTCGATCGGGGGACGAATTCGATAACATTCACCATCGAGTCGGGGACGTGGCCATCCATAAAAAAAGATACGGTGATTCTTCCCTCAAGTCGAACGAATATTCCGGCGGCCTCAAGCATCGTGATCGGAAGGAACGGCAATATAGAACTGGAAGCTGGTAAGGGGTCGGCGCAGGCATTTCCCCTGATTAACGGGAGTATCAGGATATACGAATCACCGACACGGTGGAACTATTTCACCTATGAAAAACGGAATGACAGAACCTTGGAAGGTATTCTGCTCGCGAACGATCCCGGCGCCGCGTTTTCTCTGACAATCACCGGTAACACAGACATCGTGATGGATAAATATGTTCAGGTAAAATCAACGGGGATTGTCGAGGAAAAATCCGACCTGAAAACAGAGCGGGAGATTCTCTACAGTGTGCCCCTGCCTGATACCCTTCCGACGGAAAAGGTGAAAGCACTGGAAAGATTCGAAGATGGAGCGTTGCCTCAATCATTTCTCGGTGGGATAGGACAGATCGGCGGTCACGAGATTTCAGAGGGGGCGCTCCATGTGACATCAACCGATACCGTCGGAGCTTCGGGCGGCGTCTGGAGCAGAATTTATTTCAATTGGAACAACACATCGGCGCACCTCGGTGATATCTGGAAAGGGGCCGGTCACCTCCTCGGTTACGATCTGCAGGTAAAGATCAGGGTTGACAATCAACCATACTATATGGCGGGCATGAGCTTCAGAGAAACGGGGAGTGGAAATTACGGCGTTTCATATGTAAGGGCCCGACAAAAGAAGGTCGGCGGGGTATGGGTGAATGATGACGGTATCCCATCGGGATTAAAACCCCTGGATGCCATATTCCCTCAAGATGCGCTATTGGAAAATGCATTGATCGGTGGGTCGGAGTATCAATACTCAATGCCGGTCATTGTTCTCTGGAAAAAAACGGGTGGCATTTACACATGGATGGCATATAAGGTCCTGTCGGCAAATGATTATGTTGTATTTGCACCCATTCCCGGTCAGCCGGAAAAACTTCGTCCCGCAGACTGGTCGAACATTCAGGTTCGTCTCACCGAGGCCTATCCGCTTGAATTCAAGGAAGGAGGACCTTCAACCTTTCTTTGTGGCGATATGGTCACGATTATGCGCGGTGCGATGGTAGTTGGAACGGCCCGGGTCAATGGAACCCCGGTTCTCACGTCTGATAACTGGGTCGGTAATGGTGCGGCAGGACTAATGACACTGTCAAACGTGGAACTTGAGGACGGAATGACAATCCTTCTCAATGATGAATTAATGATGTATGGTGTGAACCGTGCCAGAGTAGCGGCGGTTCCGTCGGACCCGTGGACAAAGACAAATTTCATCAGGGTTTATTATGGTGATGTTGACGAACACCCAGAAAACGGACCGTTTAATGATACTCCGCTGGATAATATTCGGGGGAATAATCCCCGTATTACGGACAGCGGACAGGCTGTTCACTGGCCCGTTGAGAACGTCAGTGAATGGGCCGCCGATAACGACAACATGACGCTTGTGCGATGGGACGGCTTCAATGCCGGTATTTCCGCCGAGACTTCCATCGTTGAGCCCGATGCCGTTATAAAGGATGGCACGCTGCAATCCCCTGATGAGAACGAGGGTTTTGACAGTAACCGCCCGGAAATCTCTCTCCACACGTTCGGTGATACATCCACATCCATTTATTTCGATGATTTCGCCATCCAGGCCGAGGCCATGTCGGGAAGAAGGTCCGGCATTCTGCCTCCAGTACAACGGTAATGTCTTGTCATATCCACTCAGGGAGATCGGTCGTTGCGGATGTTTTCCGCGATCTTCCTTACCCGTTCCATCACTTCCGCAATATCAATCGTCAGGAGCTTTCTGTCTCTCATAACGATTTTACCGTTGATGATAACTGTTGTAACATCGCTTCCCGCAGCCGCGTAAACAAGGTGAGAATAAGGATTGTACATTGGTGTCAGGTGCGGCTTGTTCATGTCGATGATAATGAGATCGGCCGCCTTGCCCACTTCGACTGAGCCGATTCGATCATCGAGCCCGAGAAGCCTGGCGCCGCCGATGGTGGCCATTGTGACAACCGTTCGAGCATCCATGACCGTCGGATCCATCGATCTGAGTTTATGTATTTTGGCCGCCGTATCCATCTCGGTAAACAGGTCGAGATCGTTATTGCTGGCCGCGCCGTCGGTTCCCAGACCGACGGTTATGCCCGCGTTCATCATTTTCGGGATGGGCGCGATTCCCGCCGCCAGTTTCATTGAACTTTCCGGGTTGTGCGATACCTTCGCCCCGTTCCGCGCAAGGATGGCAATTTCTTCATCGTCGAGCCAGTTGCAGTGTACGGCAACGGTATGTTCATCAAGGACGCCCAGGTTCTGCAGATGCCGCACCGGCGTTGTTCCGTATTGATTTCGTATTGTCGCCACTTCCTCTCTCGTTTCAGCCACGTGGGTCAGGTAGAGGACCCCCGATTCCCGGGAAAGCTCTTTGATGCCGGTGAGTGTGGCGGGTGAACACGTATAGGGGGAGTGACAGAAAAAGGCCGGGATGATCAAGGGAGAAACACCGTTCCATTTTTCCACGAATGCTCTGCCGATCTGTCTGTTCTTTGTCTGGTCCGGGTTATCCATGGTGGGAAAGTCGATAAAGCCCTGACAGGGGACGGCCCTCATTCCTGCCTCAAGGGCCGCCTGCGCCACGCTGCTTTCATAGAAATACCCGTCGCAAAAGGTCGTCGTGCCCGAAAGGATCATTTCCGCAATCGCCAGCATTGACCCGTAATATACCATAGGGCGGTCGACATAGCGTGCTTCCGCGGGGAATATATATGAGTTCAGCCATTCCATAAGCGGAAGATCATCCGCCAGCCCCCTGAAGCAGACCATGGGAAGGTGGGTGTGGGTGTTGACAAGCCCGGGCAGTATGACCGAGTCTGTGGCATCGATGATCTCGGCGGCGCTCATCTGATCGCGAGGTATGTCTCCCGTATCCACGGATCGGATGATGCCGTTCCTGATCCCGATACGGGGATTCATGACGATGTCGGCGTTTTTCGACATGGTCAGAAGGGTGCCGCCGGAGATGATGATATCCAGTTTTTCCCTCATGACTATCTCTGCTGCAGACTTTTTTGTATCCGTTCAGCTATTATTCTGACACGACCCATCACTTCATGTTCATTAATCGTCGTAAGCATTCGGTTTTCCATAACGATTTTCCCGTTGATCAGGACGGTCTCCACATCCGATCCGATAACCGTGTATGCAAGATGTGAATACTCGTTGTACAGGGGGGTGAGGTGGGGTTTATTCAAATCAATAATGATGATATCGGCCTTCTTACCCACCTGAAGGGATCCTGCCATTTTTTCAAGACCAAGCACTTTGGCGCCGTCGCAGGTTGCCATGCGAATGACCGTTTGTGCCGACATGACCGTCGGGTCCAGCCGTTCGACCTTTTCGAGTTTCGCTGCGGTATCCATTTCCTGGAGCATGTCGAGATTGTTGTTGCTGGCACACCCATCGGTGCCCAGACCGACGGTGATCCCGTTCCGCAGCATTGCTGAGATCGGGGCGACTCCCGATGCAAGCTTCATGTTGCTTTCCGGGTTGTGGACGACTTTGCATCCGTGATCGGCGAATATTTTGATATCTTCATCATCCATACAGACGCAGTGAAAGGCGAAGAATCGTTCGTCAAGATACCCTATGTCTCGCAGGAAGTGAGTCGGTTTTTTCCCGAGCGTTGCATTCAACTGGTCGAGTTCACCCCGGTTTTCAAGCAGATGCATCGCCACGGGAACACCATATTCGTCGGCGAGGGTCTTGGCATTCGAGAGAAGAGACGGAGAACAGGTATACAAGGCATGAGGCTCCACGACAATATTGACAAGGGGGTGATCGGCCCACTTTTCAATCAGCATGCGGGTATAGTCAAGGCCCTCGGCGGGCGTTTTACAGTTGGGGGAGGGGAAATCGAAAAGAACTTCACCGAGAAGGCAGCGCATACCCGATTCACATGCGGCGGCGGCGGTTTCGTCCTCGAAGATGTACATGTCGCAGAATGTCGTCGTTCCCGATTTTATCATTTCGGCACAGGCGAGGAGACTTCCCCAGTAGGCAAGTTCCTTGTCGACGTTTTTCGCTTCGGCCGGGAATATATAGTTATTCAACCAGTCCATGAGTTCCATATCGTCGGCGATGCCCCTGAAACATGTCATGGCGGCATGGGTGTGACAGTTGATGAGTCCCGGCATGACCAGATGATCATGTGCGTCGATTATCTTTCGACCCCGATAGCCCGTCCTTATTTCTTCGATGTCTCCAATAGCGACAATTGTGTCACCATCAACGGCCACCGCTCCATGTCCGATTTTTGATGATCTATCGTCCATGGTAAGGATTCTTCCTCCGGATATGACGACATCAACGTCTTTCATTTCACCTGGTTCCTTTCTCTCGGAAATGACATGGAAAAAAGATTTTTACATGTTCTACCTCATCACGTGACCCTAGAACTTATAGAAAGGAATAGTAATTTTTGCAAGGGTAATTATCTTGAGGTGGAATTAGAAATAATGAGAAAAGAAATCCGCATGGAATTATCTCATCACACATGAGAGGCGTTCAATCTGAGGATTGAAATCTGTCGTGTTTACCGAGTCCGCCGCAGTGTGGTGTCCATGTGATGTATGCCCGGTGATCCGGCAATTGAGGCGTCTTAACATGGACTTGTGTGTTTGGTATTGACATGTTCCGGTAAAAATACTATACGTTGTGCCGGGACAGATGTGGAAGTGCCTGGGTGGCGGAAGTGGTAGACGCAAGGGACTTAAAATCCCTCGAACCTTGAGTTCGTGAGAGTTCGAGTCTCTCCCCAGGCACCAGAAACCATTAGGGTTTTGCCGTTTTGGTGAAACCCTTTTTTGTAACCCTATCCGTGATTGTAACCACTTTGTGCTGTAAGGTACGCTTCCTGTTTCCGGGCAGAAATTTTCAAATCCGTATGGCTTACGATGTTGTATCTATCAAATACGGACCGTGCCTTGTGCCCTGAAATCATCATTGCCACTCTTTCGGGAATTCCCGCACGTATCATGTTTCTTACCGCTGTTAGTCGGAAGTCGTGGAAAAGTCGCTTGCCGATTTCAGCCTCATTACAGGCTTCAGAACAAGCATCACGAAAATCCTTGATTCCGTCGGTCCCTGCTTCGTTTGGAAAAACAAACGGGCTTATGCCGGTTCCTGTTTTTCCGGCGTGCCATTGTTGTGGGGATATTTCACGCAATTCATCATCGAGGCACACGGTCCGGCCTTCGTCTCTCCAACCTTTAGGATCATAATATCCTGTTTAAGATCGACTTGTTTCCATTGAAGGCGTGATATTTTGATAAATCTCCAACCGACTTTATAGACGAAGGTGACAAAACCCTTGTCAGCTATCACGAAAATACGTTTTTCCTCTATCGAGCTTTACCATTATCGGCGTGGGTATCATAGCATCCTTCCATTCCATTTACGGGGTGAAATGCCCACTTCGGAATATCTTTATCGGTAATTCACAGAAAGATGTATCTAATATCATACACGTGTAAATATACAGCAATTTCCGAAAAATAAATTCAGAAATAGAAATTTTCATTACATATCCGTCCATTCTGTGTAGGTTAATTCATACACGTAATAACTTTCATCCTTTCTAAAATACCATTAAATCAAATGGTTACTATATGGCATGTTTTTCGCTATAAGGCACAGAGGAACAATGTTCTTGGCGTTATACTGACTATTCCACTTGGGCGGTGCAGTTACAACGAATATGGATTCATTACGGAAATGCATACAGGTTAGAGTTTTTGGTCTTCCCTTACCATTGCTGATGTTGCTTATCGGTCTTTTCACTGTTTTCCCGTCTTTCATTCACAGTTCACATGCCGCCGAAGTAACTCTTGCATGGGATGCCAATTCTGAGCCGAACATAGCGGGGTATAAAATATATTATGGCCTGCAGAGCGGAACCTATTCCGCCACGGTCGATGTTGGTAACTTTACAAGCTGCGTCATTTCAGATCTTGTTGAAGGGCAGACCTATTACTTTGCAGCAACGGCTTACAATACTGTTGGTTATGAAAGCGATTATTCCAAAGAAGTCAGTGTCTACATAACAAATTCCCAAGCATGCAATCCAGACCCCAAAGGTCCTTTTATTCAGCCTGTTATCGCCGACAATGGCGGAAGCGACACTTCATACACCGGTACCTGGGGAATTTCCAGCGCCTCCGGTTCCTACGAAACTGATTCATACTGGGCTCGAGACGGCGCCACCTATACATGGCACTTCAATCCTTCAGTCAGCGGATATTATGAGGTATCTATGTGGTGGACTGAGTGGAGTTCA
>DSDU01000157.1 GCA_011056835.1 Deltaproteobacteria bacterium | reverse complement strand
TGCAACATATTGATATTACGTGCAGAATCTACATTATTACAGGGTGTAATGCAAGAAATATATGACATATTTGTAAATTATTTTAACTGGTTATTTGATGAGGACTTTTTGCGAGTCCATCAAAAATGGAAGACATCATTTTAAGAACTTACCAGCTCAACAGCTTACGAACTCATGAGCCGCCGCCAGGCGTGAAGAAAAAGATTCTGATTTACCTATGACGAGCAACCGACTTCAGTCATAGGTGTTTAAGTTTTCTCTCACCTGATCCGATTATCCTTTGTATACGGCGGCCCGGAATTACAGACATCATCAGGGGAGGGAAACATGGGAACGGACAATATATTCTTTCTAGAGGTTATCGAATGGTTTCATGAAGGCGAACAGGAACTGGTTCACCGGATTCCCCAGCGCGGTTCCGGTGAAATCAAGTTTGGCGCTCAGCTGATCGTTCGAGACAGCCAGGTTGCCGTGTTGTTTTACAAGGGAAAGTCATATGAAGCGTACGGTCCCGGCCGGCATACGCTGACAACGGCAAATATTCCCGTGCTGACGAAAGTCCTTGCCCTGCCATGGGGTATGACCAGCCCCCTCAGAGCGGAAGTTTATTTTGTGAATATGCGTGTGTTCCCGAACCTGAAGTGGGGAACCAGGGACCCCGTCGCATTCAAGGATTCCGAACTCGGCCTCGTTCGCCTCCGTGCTCATGGGGTGTTCAATATCAGGGTTGTCCAGCCCATGCTTTTCATCAACACGCTGGTCGGAACAATGGGGAAATATTCCACCGATGAGATTGAAGGTTATCTGAAACAGGTCATCGTGTCTCGGTTTAATGACCACCTTGGAGAAAACCTTGATTCACTCTTTAACCTTCCCGGCAGGTATGACGAACTGTCGCAGGGGCTGCAGCAACGGCTCAAGGAAGATTTAAAACACTTCGGCCTCGGACTGGATCACCTTTATATAAATTCCATCACGCCGCCTCGGGACGTGCAGAAGGCGATTGACGACAAGAGCCGGCTCAGCGTCATTCGTGATCTCGATAAACTGGTTAAGATGAAGGCCGCCATGGCGATGGAAAAAGCTGCTGAATCAACGGGCGAAGCCGGTTCCGGTATGGGAATGGGAATGGGCTTTATGATGCCCGCCATGTTTGCCGACATGTTCAGGCCGCGGTCTTCTGCGGACGTCGTACCGGCATTGAACTGTCCCGACTGTGGTCACCCGATCTCCAAAGAAGCGAAATTCTGTCCCCATTGCGGTCATCAACAGCTCGTTTTTGATCAATGCACGAACTGCAGCAAGAATCTGCCGCCCAATGCCAGGTTCTGCCCCCGGTGCGGGACGCCTGCGGACATCAAGCCGAAGCCTCAGAGCTGTCCCCATTGCATGAGCGAGAATCTCCCTGATTCGGTGTTCTGCAATCAGTGCGGTGAGAGGATGCGGTAGATGGCTTTTGTCATCGAATATGAATGTCCCCAGTGCGGTGCGCCCGCGGAGATGGAAGAAACCCATCACCTGTTTCGCTGTCCTTTTTGCGACGTTAAAAGCCTTCTTTTTACCGATGATTGCTTTCGATATGTTCTTCCCGCTAAAATCTCCGGAAAGGACATGATGTACGCACCTTACGTGCGATTTAAGGGAGCGGCATATCTCTGCAGGGATGCGGCAATCGAACATCGCATTATCGATATGACCCGCTGTGCCTCGGCTCTTGACGGATTACCCGTTTCTCTCGGTTTCAGGCCGCAGGCAATGAAGATGAAATTCATGACTTCCGACAGGGGAGGGCGAATCCTGAAGCGTATGATGACTGTCGAAGGGGCGCTTGACGCCGTCGGCTCAGTGACATCGACCCTCATGGCGAGGAAATTTTATCACCGTGCCTACATCGGCGAAACATTCAGCATTATCTACCTCCCCCTTTATCGTGAAAAAAACAGACTTTTTGATGCCGTGACGAATGAACCTCTGATTCCCGTGCAGAAAAGCGACGATTGCATGACCGATATCGTCGACGAAATGCCGCAGTGGCGCCTTACGTTTCTGGCGACCGTGTGTCCCGACTGCGGATATGATCTTCATGGAGAACGAGACAGCGTGGTCCTGACATGTCCCAACTGCTTTAGGGCATGGAATGCGTCAAAAGGGAAACTAAGCGAAGTAGCCTTCAAAATCGTCCCCGGCGGCCGAAAAAAGACAGTCTTTCTGCCTTTTTGGAAAATTTCGGCCGGATCGGATCAGGGGCTTGTCATCCGCAGCTACGCAGAATTCATCAGGACGACCAATCAGCCGAAAGTTGTTAAGAATCAGTGGGAAGAATGGGGCATGTCGTTCTGGACACCGGCATTTAAAGTCAGACCGCACATATTTTTACATCTGTCAAAGCAGATGACCGTTTCACAGGAAAACTTCACTATGACAGAGGATGTTCCATCGGCACCTCTTTATCCCGTGACACTGCCCCTCAGCGAAGCCTGCCAAAGTTTGAAATTGATTCTTGCCGATTCGATTATGAACAAAAAAAACCTCTTTCCTACACTCCCTCAGGTCGCATTCACCATTGGCGAGTCAATGCTTGTTTACCTTCCGTTCAACGACATGGGACATGAAATAATCCAGGAACACAAACCGACCGGCATCCACAAAAAAACCCTCGAGTTCGGACGGTACCTGTAACAGGGTCCAAATAGAAAATCGGATACTGCATGAGCTGATGAGCTGTTGAGCTGATGAGTTCTTGGCTCGTGAGTTCATAAGCTGGTAAGTTCGTAAGCTCTTGAGCTGATAAGCTGATGAGTTCTTGAGCTGTTAATATTGCCATGCTCCTTTATCCTTGTACCTTCTTCCTCACTTTTCCCAGAAACCTGAACACTGGAACCTGAAACCTGTCTTTTCCCTCCTTACCCCTCACACCTTACTCCTCACATCGTTGACCTTGAACCTTTTTCCTTGCTTTTACCGGGAACCTGATTCCTGGTACCTGGTTCCTGCTTTTCTTCCCTCCCAACCCTCATTTCCGTTCCGCGTCCCGCCTTGGAAGGTGGAATCATTGTTTTTTCTTGACACATCACTATCCCTTTTCTATACTCCGCCGCCGGGTGTGTCAGCACGGGGCTGAATAAAGGGTGATGACTGATCGAAACGACGCTGGTGGGAATGCTCATCGGGCGCCTGAGTCGGATGCGGTGACGGCAGGTTATTCTCAATGGTTACGATTCTTGTTATTTCAGATACCCACGATGATCCGAGTGCCATGGAATGGACCCTGGGTTATCTGGAAACTCATAAAATCGATACGGTTATCCACCTTGGTGATTATTACGATGATGCGGATATCCTGGCGTCGAACGGACACAATCTCATTCGTGTTCCGGGGACATGGGATACTTCATATTATCCCGATCCGAATGTGGAAAACAGAAAATTTATCGACGTTGCAGGGTGGAGGATCTTTCTGACGCATACCCCGGAATCCCATTACAATGACCTTGCCGGCGATATTAAACCCGAATCAATTATCGTAGAGGGAACGGCCGATGTATTTCTCTATGGTCACACCCACCTGGCGGAACTGCGGCGACGGGACAACATCATCTTTTTCAATCCGGGACACCTGACCAGCTATGAATGCAGGGGATGTCCCATGACGTACGGTCTCCTGGAGATCGATCACGACATCATGAATGCCGGCATCGTGAGACTCCGGGATAATAAGCGGAGGTTTCAGGGAACTTTCGAAAAAGCATCCCTCAGAATGGCCATGGGAATATAACATGCGCGCATGAAGCGGTATTCGATCACTCAATGTCCGCACGACATGCCCTCATTTTTCATGCCGGGCGCCATGAGCCCGGAGGCTTCAGGACCGCCGCCCTTCCGTTCTCCTTTACAGCCGTTTCTACTTAGCAAGAAATCCGCCATCGTTAAGCAGGACATGACCGGTTATATACGCTGAAGCATCCGAGGCCAGAAAGACCGCCACGCCCTTCATGTCATCCATACCGCCCACCCGACGCATAGGAATCGAATCGAGTACCATATCATGTGCTTCCTTGAACTCCGGTTTTTCAATATAAGCCATCATATCTGTGCCGAAGAAGCCGGGAGCGATGGCGTTTATCCTGATGTTGTAAGGCGCCAGCTTTACAGCCAGGTTCATCGTCAGGGCATTAATAGCCGCCTTGGTCGAATTGTACGGTATGGCCGGGTGGACCTTCTCGTCTGATCCTCTGAAGCTCAGAATCGATGAAATATTGATGATTGTCCCGCCGCCCTGTGCTTTCATAATGTTGGCAACTTTCTGGGTAAGTATCCAGACGCCGCGGACATTGACATTGAAGAGTTGATCCCACTTTTCCAGGGGAAATTCCAGCGTCGGGGCTCCCCAGGTTGCTCCCGCATTATTGACGAGGATATCAATCCGGGGAAATTTTTCCTTCACCTTCTTCAGCAGATTGTCGATTTCTTCCTCTTTTGCCACGTCACATGCGACCGGAAGGACTTTTACGCCGAATTCCTTTTCAAGTTCCCCGGCTGTCTCTTCGAGGTTCTTTATTTTTCTCGATGAAATTACAAGGTCGGCCCCCGCCTCGGCAAGTCCCGTGGCGATAAATTTTCCGATGCCCCTGCCGCCGCCGGTCACCACCGCTACTTTTCCGTCAAGTCTGAATAAATCAAATAACTTCATACAGTACCTCCTTGTGCGGCAATGCCGCATCCAACATTCTGATTTCAGAAAGCGGTTAGGGGAAGAAAAGCGCTTTCACGTCACTGTTCCATTCCTCGAATGATGCCGGCTTTATCTGCATGTGCGTGTCATGAAGCCGATACCGCCGTTCAGGCAAAAACCGGCCGCCACTGACGACGGTATGGAAAATTTAAGACATCCCAATGATCATGTTCAACCGCCCCCGGAGTCAAGACGACGGTGGCAGATTTTTGAAACCGCGCCCATCAGGCATGTACTCGACGATTTCGCCGTCTTCCTCGACCATCCGTGTCAGGATTCCTTGAATATTTTTCTGTCGTGTGGATTCGATCACCTCATGCGCGGTTTCATAGCCCGAAAGCTCCTCCATGGTTATAAGCGTCGGAAGAACCATGTTGCATTTTCCGTTCCGAAACCGTTCAAGTGCTTCTTGAGGCGTTATCCAGACATGTCCGGTTAATTCGACGCCGTCATGCCGCGCTTCCTGTTCTTCCGGAGCCATTGCCACAAAGAAACGCACATCGTACCGGAGCGGAAGAAACTCGGGGGTTATCCAGTGAGAAAAGTAGTGAAGACGATCCGTTGCAAGTCTCAATTCTTCCTCTCTGAGGATGTCGTCAAGAGAACGTTTCCCCTCAAAGAGAAGACGCCGGTGCGTATGAAATCGTGCCGCCGTCTCATCGGAATCGAACACTAAAAGTCTCCCGTCATCCCGGTGTGCCAGCAGAAGCCCCACCTCTTCAAAAGTCTCTCTTATCCCGCACACCCAGGTGCCCAGAGCGATTTCAGGCGATGAGAGGTTTTCAAGCTGGGCCTCAGCGGTCTGCCGCGTCAGACCGATGCAGAGTCGCTCCATATCCGGTGCGTAATCATTCTCTTCGAGAACACCGCCGGGGAATACAAATGAATTGGGAACAAAGACACTCTTCGGGTGCCGCAAAACCATTAATATCTCAAATCCTTCGGAATCGGGGTGGTCTCTTAAAAGAATGACCGTCGCCGCGTCCTTCGGCATTGCCGTCATGATTATCCATCCTCCGTTGTCGTTTAAATTGTCGGCATCTCCATGGGATAATAGCTGGGGGATACACCACGTACTTTTATAATAGAAGGATCGGATAATTGCAAAACAATAAGCCGGTCAAATGCCGCATTTATGTCAATCGATCAAGAAGGGCAATGACTTCAATATGTTTTGTCTGAGGAAACATGTCGATGGGTTGGAGCTCGACAAGGCGAAATCCCGCATCGATGATTGTCCGCACGTCCCGGGCCTGTGTCGCGGGATTGCACGAAACATAGACGATGCGCCGGGGGTTCAGACTGACAATCTGCGACAGCGTTTCACCGGCACACCCGGTTCTCGGCGGATCGAGAAGAATCACACCGATCTTTTCATTATCAAAGACGTGGGACTGCAACACCTCTTCCACCCGTCCCTGGACGATGATTACATTTGACATATTATGGCGCTTCATATTAACGCGGGCGCATCGCACGGCCCTTTTATCCATTTCGATGCCGTAGATCCTTTCGAGATGGGACGACAAAAAAAGCGCAAACAGACCGGACCCGCAGTAGCAATCGATAAGCGCGTCTGATGACGATCCGGCGCTTCTGCCGATAACCATGTCGACCAGAGTATCGATGAGCGAAAGATTGGCCTGGAAGAAAGCGCCTGCGGGAACGTACAGCACCTTGCCTTTGACCGGTCTTTCAACGACGGCAAATGTGAGTGACCGGCGAATATCCGCGGATTCGGCCGTCCTGTGCGACGCGGACCAGAATGTTGTCCTTGTTCTCCGGATGTGTCGTCCGCCGGCGGAAATGTCGTTTCGAAACCGGTCGACGGCGCCATTGATCGATTCATGAACGATCTCGCACCGATCGATATCGACAACCGTGGCGCCTGTTGTGTCTTTAAATCCCATAACCGGTTTCTCCGGTGAGGTCCATTCCAGGTGATATTCAGCCTTTCCACGATAGTTATAGATCATGGGAGATGGAACAGTGTCGGCGACGGGTGGGAGGGGAATCTTTCCGATTCTCATAAAGGCATCGATAACCTGCTGTTTTTTCATGGCTGCCTGATGTTCATAGGCGATATGCTGATATTGACAGCCGCCACACCGATAATAATGCCGGCATCGCGGCTCGGTGCGTTTGGGTGACGTTACGGTGACCGCCGCGACATCGCCGCGGGCGTACCGCTTTCTGACCTCGCTGATCTTGACCTTTACAACATCGCCGTCAACGGTGAAGGGAACAAACACGACTCTGTCGTCGATCCGGCCGACTCCTTCGCCGCCGAAGGCAACCGAATCAATGGCAAGTTCTATGACATCTCCGACATTCACGAATAGACCCCTCTGATTGTTTATGCGCCCACATAGGGTAGAAGCCGTCAGCTCATAAGCCGGCAGGCCGGCAAGCTCATTCCCGCCTCGCCCCTCACCTCGCTGCCCGTGGCGCCTCTTTTATTTCGAAAAGATTACCGTCGTAATCTCTGATAAAAATCATAAGATCGTCACCGCGGGGTATTCTTCTCACATCAAAGCCCTGTGATTCGCAGACGTCGGCACAGTGTCGTTTGTCCTGAACCTCCAGGCAGACATGAGCATATGTGCCGACCTTCGGTGCGGCTGTGCCGGTGACAAACACTTCGATGGCACAATGTTCGTTACCGAACAAGATAACGTCGCATGTGTCCGGTGCGTCAAAAATACGTTCAGCCAGATCACCGCCGATGGACGTGGTTTTAATCAGTGACAGACCGAGAATTTTTCCATAGAATTGCTCTGCCCGATCTCTCCTGCTGCATGCAACGGCCACATGATGATGTTTCATCGGTTCACTCCTGCTTCCGCCACATTGCGCCATAAGCTCATCCATTTTGCTGATTGCTTCTTCAACCGTCGTGACGGGATAATATTCACCAGTCCCGGGAAGCTCGAAGCGGGGACAATTCAGGCCGATAACGGCAGTCCCGCTTTTGAGCGCGATTGCAATCTCCGAAAGCGTCCCCGCGCTTCCCGACAACGCTATGATAAGAGAGGGTGTCTTGGCGTTGATGACATTTCGGGCGTCGTACATCCCCGTATAAATGGGAATATCCACGAATTCGTTGGGGTAGCCGTTCAACGGAAGGTTCCTTTCGCTCGGCAGAACGGCGATGACGAGACCACCCGCGAGGCAGGCGCCCTCGGACGCGGCTTTCATGACGCCCCGCCCTCCGCCGGTGAGGAGAACATACCCCCGCTGAGCAACAGCCTTACCCAGAACGAATGCGTCATCCACTGCAGGAGAGCCATCCTCATGACTTCCCATGATACCGATGATGATCGGTTTTTGCCTGACCCATATATCTGTCATACCTGTAGTATCCTTTCGCCGGTGATTGATAGATCTCAAAAGAGACAATCCGTTGGAAATCGTTGCTCGGGGGGCAGTCAACGGGAAATGGAAAATCGGAAACCGGCTCTTCACACCTTACGGCGTCAGCTGATGAGTTCATAAGCTGATAATCCCATTCTCACCGCGTCGCCGCTTGTCACTCACCACTAACTACTTCCCACTTTCCACTCACCACCCCTTTGGGCGTGATCCTCTTCTTTCCTACAACTGTTTTTCCAGACGATTTATCCTGAACTCGAGCAGCAGATCGATAAATCGTTTGTTTTCAATCGGGTTCTGCAGCATTCCGAACAGATGGCTGTCACACGAACAGTCTGATGAACCGAATCCCGGCACAGACCAGTCCGCAACGGCGCTGACGGCCGCTGCCAGATCATGTTCGAGAGATGTGCTCGACCGAACGGGAAGGGCGGTGCATCGATCGGCATGTTCCCGAAGATAGTCAATATGCCAGTGGAAAGACTTTCGTCTTCTCAAATGTCGCTGTACCCGCTGCGTGAGATTTTTCCGGGCGGATCCGACATAGATATAGTAGCCTTTCTGAAAATGAACCATTCCTCGTTTTCCCACCGTTACGGACATGTCCGATGGAAGGTGGAGCATAATAAGATAGCTTCCCCTGTCCCTGGCCTCGCTTTCGATCAGATCCCACGGTATGAAGAGCTCCCGGGTCTGCGGTGACAGTGAAAGCGTATCACTCCATTCAACGGCGATCGGCTTCATCAGCACATGGTTACGTGACTCCAAGACAGTGCGGGCAAAGTCAAAATCAGTATGATAATCGGGGAGAAACCAGCGGGCTCTCTTCCAGTGACAGAGAAAAGCCACTGCCGTTTCCGTTCCCCCGCGGGAAAGGTCCGCCAGTTCTCTCAGGTGTTTCCTCCCCCGTGCCGTTATTGCATCGGGAAACATGGCGATGGTGTTGCCGAAGAGGGTACACGATTTGACTTCGAGCAGGAGCGGCTTTCCATTTCTTGTGAGGAGAAAGTCGAATCTGCTGTGACCGACCGTTGCTTCCGGTTTAACGATTTCACAATCTTCCAGGCCGTGAAGCGCTCTTTTTTCGATAAGCCATTTGACCGCATCGTTTGTTCGATGTGTATGCAGGACAATCGGCGTTTCGTCCCGCTCGACCGCAACGGCGGTGTATTCCGTTTTTCTATTGCCCACCCCTTTTTGTCTGGTGAGATACACCGTTCTTCCCGGCAGAAGCAGTTCCCAGAGGCGGCCCGGGTTGGGAAGGTGGGCCCTGACGATGATTCCGTCTATCATGCATTCTATGGCGAACCGATTCAGTCTCTTTACGAAACGTCCCTTTTGCGGGTCAGCGAAAAGGGTCAGCGCGGAATTGGGTGTTGTTTCCATAAAATTGTGCGTCACCTGGATGTTGCAGCGTGTCCGTCGGCATCATGGCCGAAAATAAATGCCGAACGGAAGTGTATCATGTCTGAATGAGTACCATTATGAAATGATACGATACGGGCCCGAGATTCCGTGCCTTTTCATTCTGTAATAAACCGTTGTCGGCGGCTATTCTTTACCAAGAAGAATGTTCTTGATTTTATCATGAATGATCTGGGACGAAAAGGCGCTGCCCGAAACGCCGACGCGAATACCGACCTGTGTTATATTTCTTTCCAGATATTCCACGGTAAGACGGATTTCTTCATCGTATGTCATGGCGGTGACGGTACCTTTCGAAATCTTCTTGTCTTCAGTAATAGACTGTATGTTTAATTGTTTCAATGCCTTGATACTTGCATCCCATACTCTTTCAAAGTCGGTGTGATAGTTCGTCCTCAGAATTCCGTCGGTATAAAAAAATCCCTCCGACTTGACTCCCATTACCGAATCTCCTACCTGGATCGCGCAGCCGACCGATATGATGATGGAGACGGCAATGATTGAACCGGCGAGCATATTCTTGAACATGTGGGCCCTCCTTATCGTTGTTGAACTGAGTTTAAAGTTTCACGGAACAAGTTTCAAGTCTTATATTAAACGTAGCAACATATGAAGGCACGGGTGAAAGTCATCCGGAAAATATAAACGATGGGCCATGAGCAACGAGTGCCGGGAGATGTGAGGCAGAAAAAGTGGGGAGGTAATGAACTTATCAGCCCATGAACTCATCAGCTTCAGGGGTTACGAGATGACGTGGTCTCCGATTTACATGTTTCCATTTCCTGTTTCTGCCTGTCGAATCAGGTAAAACTGAGATACAGCGCCTGAAGGACAGCCCATAGCAGGGTGATGACGGTCAGTCCGACGCATCCCCATGCCAGCGCCCGGTGGACCAGCGTTTCCCGTTTTTTCTCGTCGTATCCCAGCAGGAATCCTGTCAAGGCTCCCGCAAAGAGTCCGCCTCCGTGAGCCCAGTTATTGATGCCCGGGAAGAAAAAGCCGAAAAGCACCAGTCCGATGACCCATCCGAGTGTCTGTTTGTATATTGCCTCTCCATAATAACCCCCCCGGTTTTTGCCGTAAAACAGAATGGCGCCGATCAGGCCGCAGACGCTTCCCGACGCTCCGATGGTAAAAGGTATGCCCGCAACATACGAGATAAAAAATCCGAATATTCCCGTTATCACATAAATGATCAAAAACCGGTTCATCCCGTATTCGGAGACGACAAACGGACCGAGTTGCCGGAGGGCGATCATGTTAAAAAATATATGGAGGATTCCGCCGTGCAGGTATGATGCGGAAATCAGCGTCCACCAACGGTGAAACTGGTCGATGGGCAAGGTTCCCGTTGCACCGAGGATGAGGAGGCTTTTGCTCGAAGGTGAAAGGAACGTGAACGGATTGGATGAAAACCCCAGAGACGTGGGATGTAACAGGATCGACATGATGAAGAGCGTCGCATTGATGTAAATAATATACGTGATCACATCATAGGGATTACTCAACAGCCTGATCGCAAAGGTCCGTTTCCACGGCGCTCCCGGTTTTGAAAGCCCGCAGTAGGGGCACTTCGGTTCATCAATGCTGATAAGCTTTCGACAGTTGGGACAGAGTGTTGAATTTTTATCCAGGCGACCCATAGGACATCTTTCAGTCATACCGTATCAGTGTGACGGTTTCGGCACATCAGATATGCAGGAATCTCATCATTAAAGGAATCGCCACAAACGTGCCCGCGGCGCTTCCGAGATTAACAAAAACGACCAGCAGCAATATACGGGTAATCTTATTATGCCGGAATCCCCGGAAGGTGGCAATGTCATCCCTTAAATCGATAAAATCTTTCACCTGCGGTTTCCGGAGAGATACCTCCACCAGCCCGGCAACCCACCCTGCAGCCACCAGGGGGTTGAGGGAGGTAAAGGGAGCCGCCGCCACCGACGCGGCAACGGTCAGCGGATGGGCAAAGACGATCAGGGCTCCTGTGCCGGCAAGAATCCCGTTGACGGCAAACCACCATTTAATCATGTTCAGGCTGGCTTCGGCGCCGGAATTATAAAACCCTGCCGCAATGAGCGCGACGACACCCACCGTAATGCCCCATCCGAAAAGTCGTCCGAAGATGCCTCGCGGGGGAATCGCCAGAACGGGGGAAATATCTATCTCATTTCCTATCTGTCTGAGTATTCCCGGAACATGTCCCGCTCCTACGACGGCAACGACTTTGGACCCGGGCGCACGGAAGATTTTATAAGCCAGATGGGTATCCCGTTCGTCGATGAGCGTCCTCTTGACTTCAGGCACCTTTTTACCGAACGTCTGCAAGGCAAGTTCAAGGGCATCGTGTTCCTTGAGCTTTTCGACTTCCTCTTCCGTTATATCATCGCTGTAAAAGAGAGAGAGAAGGATTTCCCCCATAAGTCTGATTTTACTGAAGAACTTCATCGTCCTCCAGGTGCGGGTCATGGTGGTTCGAATGTCACGGTCTGCCAGGACGACATCGGCGCCGATTGCTTCGGCCTTCATGATCGCCCGTCTCATTTCTTCGCCGGGATTGATGCCGAATTTTTCGGCGAGCTTCTTTTGAAATGACGCCATCAGAAGCTGTGCCAGGAGCTGTGACGTTCGCTTTTCCTTGATGACCTTGAAAATGTCGGTGTTTTCCCACGAATCCTTCTGCCGTATCGCGTCGTAGCGGGATGTGCACAGCTCCACACAGACAGTGTCAGGCTTCTCCTCATCGATTATCCGTTCGACAAGTTCCGCGCTTTCCCGTGATACGTGGGCGGTCCCGATGAGGATGATCTCTCTGTCGGCAAAAGACAGACGATGTACGTTTTTTCTTTCCATGGGATAACTCTTCCGTAATATGGGTACTCGTAACTAACAGCATTCTGCTGAATTGTAAAGAAAAATGAATGGATGCCGACCCGGCGACCGCCGCCTGTCCGTGCCCGTCATATCACCGCAGCGCTTCGGAATGAGCGTGGTATCCAATGGGACAGGAGTCAGGGTGGATGGGGCAGGGAAGGAGCGAGGTGAAAAGGGTGAGGAGGAAAGGGAGTTTAATATCTTAACAGGCAATTGAAAAAGTCCCATGGTGAGGCTGTTCAAAAATGTCCGTATGCAAGGCACCCGAAATCTTAAGGAACGAGTCGTACGTATGAGTACGTCGCAGTGACGAAGAATGAGGGTAACGCCGCAGATGGGCGTTTTTCAACAGCCTCTTACGAGCTTAAGAACTCATCAGCCTTCTTCATTCATCCCAGCTGAAACCGCCTTTGGTGATAATGTGAACGCAGGCACCAACACCATCCGCATCATAAAGGCGTTCACGGT
>DSDU01000113.1 GCA_011056835.1 Deltaproteobacteria bacterium | reverse complement strand
TGACATTGTAAAAGAGCGATTTGCCGCCTGTCGGCGGTTGATATTTCCTTTTGTTACTTGCCCTCACGCCAGCTAGCACTTTTATGATGATTTGGCTGTGTAACTATTTGCGAGGACGTCAATGTTTGAAATCGAAGATTCTCCAAAAGGACCACAGGCCGTCAATGTGAGGCGGCTGTAACGTATAATCGAACTACTCAACCCATGAGATGATGAAGCAGGGCATGAAATGATGCTCTGCTTTCTTTATTGATGGAACATCAGGCATTACATGATAAATGCGTTATCGGATGGTTCTCTCTGCGATGGCTCTTCACTGTTTTTTCCCGCCACCGATTCATTGGAATGTTCCGTTTGACTGTTCAATTTTTCCCGTGGAAATGCCGATTCAAAGTAATGCACGACTCATTTGAGTGATCTTGTCGGTGATGATGACAATGTTCAGGGGGAGAGGAAATGGCAGGGAAACCGGCATATAAGGAGCTGGAACAAAGAATAAGAGCGTTGGAGTGTGAGGTTGTCTGCCGAAAACGGAAAGAACAGGAACTCGAGACTGAGCTCAAGCGTTTTCAATCGACGGAAGAAATGCCGCCTCAGAAAGATTCCACCAATGACGATGATGATATTTTCAGAGCTCTGGCGGAAAATTCATATGATGTGATTATGAGATTCGATCGGGGACACAGACATCTCTATGTCAATCCGATTGCGTCGAAAGCAACAGGTATCGCCCGGGAAGACTTCATCGGGAAAACACATGTGGAACTGGGATTCCCCGAACATCTTGTCATGACATGGGAGAAAGCGATTCAAACGGTCTTCGACACGGGAAAACCCAACCGGATCGAGTTCGCGTTGCCGTCGAATATCTGTATAGACTGGCTTCTCGTTCCTGAATGTGATGAGGACGGAAACGTGAAGACGGTGATGACATCGGCTCGTGATATTACCGACTTCAAGCGAGCGACGGCGGCTCTGCTCGAGAGTGAGGAACGATACCGGAGTCTTGTCGGTAATTTGCCTGACATCATTTATCGTCTGAATGCGAAGGGTGAAATCGTTTCCATAAATGAAGATATTTCAAAACGTTTCGGTTACGTCGACTCACCGGATGTGCTGGGTAGGCCATATACTGCGTTCATGGATTTTATTCATCCCGACGATGTCGACAATGTCATGCTGTCGTTCCAGGATACATTTGCGGCGCGGGATTATTCCACGAAAGTGTGTGTACTGAGGCTGCTTAAAAAAGACGGGGCATTCATCTGGTTTGAGTTGCATTCCCGAGCAGTATTCGATAAGGAACGAAACTTAATTGAGGTAATAGGTGTCATGCGGGACATAACGGACCGCAAGCAGATCGAAGAAGAAACGGTTCTTTTTGAGAAGATGAGGAGTGTTCTGGAGGTAGCCGGGACGATATGTCATGAAATGAATCAACCAATGCAGATCATTTCAGGTTATACGGATCTCCTGTTGATGCAAAATGAGGGACAGGACGGGCAATCGGCAAAACTGAAGATCATTAAGGATCAGATTGAACGGATGCGGATTATAACAAAAAAATTGCTGTCCCTTGAGGAGTATCAAACCAGGGATTATGCGGGAATCGGAACAATACTCGACATTGATGGCGCTTCAGATTTTTTCTCGAAGAATGAATGAAACCTGCCGTATGAAGAGGGTATGCTGTGAATGAGAAGAAGATGCTCGTTGTCGATGATGAAACATTCCTTCTGGATATGCTGGAAGAATTGTTTACCGATGCTGGATATTGTGTCTTTACCGCCCAAAATGCCGAAGATGCATTGACCATCCTTAAAAAGGACAGCATTATGGTTATGTTTCTTGATCTGAAGCTGCCGGGGATGAGCGGAATCGAGCTCTGTCGGCAGATTCGTAAAGAAAATCAGATCGGTATCATCCATGCACTCACGGGATATGCCAACTTTTATGGCCTTCTGGAATGCCGTGCCGCTGGATTTGACGATTTCTTTCTTAAACCGGTTGATGTGAGTGTGTTGTTAAAAGCGGCTCATGAGTCGTTTGAACGGCTTTTGCGGTGGGATGTGTATAAGTACGACCTCACGTAGAATGAAATATCCCGACACTTTTTTGTCGATTTATCTCCTTGGAATCGGTAAAATGCTTCGATGAAACCGTTACATCGGTAAGCCGCATATCGTGAGATTGTCGGCTTCTTGTTAGTCTGATTTACTTACCATTCGCATAGAAGGAGACGAGGATAGCGCCATGTACATGATAACAACGGAAGAAAAGTATGAGGACGGTGAAGTCATTTTCGAGGAAGGAAGTCACGGTGACTGGGTGTATGTCGTTGAATCAGGGGCCGTGGAGCTGACGCGGGAAGTCGGCGGCAAAAAGGTAGTCCTTGAAGTGGTAACGCCGGGAGATATGTTCGGTGAGCTTGGATTCATAACACAGCTTCCCCGGACGGCCACCGCCAGGGCGGTAGGGGAAACGACGGTGGGTCTTATTGAGCGATCGTATCTCGATCATGAATTTAACAAACTGTCCAGTGGTTTTCAAAAGATCCTGAGAAAACTGGCGGTACGGCTGGCCCGGACCACCCGGATTGCCTGTCAGGCGATATCACCGCGAAGCGAGTTCCGTACCTCCAAAGTCTTCAGCCTCCACTTTAAAGGGAAGCAGGATGTGATACAGGCATTTTCCGGCAACATCAGCCCCAGGGGAATATTCATCAATACCGACAACCCGTTGAATCAGGGAGAACAGTTTGTTCTCCATCTCTTTCTGCCCGATGATCTCGAACCGTTGAAAATCAGCTGTGAAGCTCGCTGGAACAGAACGACAACGAATGATCCCGTTTCAAATCCTGTTGGAATGGGTGCGAAATTTATCAAGATGAGTCAGAACGACTACAAACGGCTCAAAGATGAGCTTGACCCTGTTCGAGATATTGATTGGAGCAAGGAATAGATCGTGGTATGGGTACGTCGCAGTGACGAAGAATGGGGGTAACGCCGCAGACAGGCGTTTTTCAACAGTCTCTTCACACCCGGTGTTCCATAGACGGCAGTATGATGAGTCCATGGTGTCTCGTACTAATATCCTCGACATCGCTGCGCTGTCTGCATGCGCTGTCCGCGTACACTGTCAGTGTCGGTATATTTTGGAAAGTGTCATCATATATGCCGATGTGATTAGAAGCACATTGCAAGGCTCAATCCGATTTCGGTTGATTTGTTCTTCGGTTCGACCCATGCTCTGCCTGCGGAATCCCGTTCGATATCCGATCGTTTAATGGACCAGTAACGGAAGAATGGTTCGATGAAGAAACTCACGTAGCGGACCTGTTTTTCGATTTTCAGTGATGCCCGGAATCCGTCTCCGTATTCCTGATCATTTTCAATATCGTCATACCCGGGGCCCACGTCACTGAGATGGGACTTCTGCTTGCCTTTCCAGAAGATGTCGTACTCCACCGTCACACCGTACGACCACCCGTTTCCGAGGCTGGTGTAAGTCGTAACACCGATGGGGCTGTAGTAGTAATTCGATTCCCGTTCATAGCCGCGTGCTCCCGTAGAACTTACCATGCCGGAAGAATCGTCGTTGAGATATCGATAGCCGAAGCCGAAATAAGTTGTGACATAGGAAAGTCCCGACGGAAGGGGGAAGTCGTATCCGACGATCATACGCAGTTCCACCATGTAGTCCTCTATATTGTTTAACGTTCCGGAATTTTTATAATCAACCTTGCCGTAACTGTACCGGCCGTCCAGACGCGCCATGACCTTGTTGTGGTAGGTATAGGCCGCCCCAATACCGTACATGAAGCCGTCCTCTTTCATGATCTCAGGCTCCTCGTATTTGATGTAGGATAGTTCCGGCCGGATTTCCCAGGTGTGCCGCGGCAGCACCACCTTCGGCACTCTTTTTATTTCAGGCGCCGGTAACTGAGAATTTTTTATATAGTCATCACAAAAGTAATCAATACTGTCGAAAGGGTGCGCTACCGTTATACCGCTCTGCGTCTCAATTCTTATGACATCCGCATTCATTTCAAGAATGGTTCCCCGGATGGTCGTTCCGTCTTTAAAACGGACGCATCGTTCAGGTTTATCCTGAGCGAAGAGAGGAGATGACAGGAACACCGTGAAGATAACGGCCAGAATGATCCCGCGATTATGTTGGATGGTCTTCATCGTCGCTTCCTTTCGTAGAATGTGTTGTTTTAATACGGTGATGAATCTTATGCGCAGAAAAATCTTTTTCAGTCCCGGCCATTGTGCCGTGTCGACGATATGAAAAGAAACGCGCACATTGGTGAATCTTTGAGACGTGTTTATACACCATGTTTCTTTTGAAAGAAACCTGTTTTTTTACTATTTCACCGATTACGACGGCAGTTTTTGTCAGGAGAATCAACGGGGAGGAACAACTGGCGGCCCCCTGTTATCTCACATGTGTCGTTCCGCCGTCGAGCTGAGCGAATCCGACGGTCAGAAACGATATCCTATGGTGAGCCCGACGAATTTCCCCGTTGCATCGCAGAATGTGATGTTTGATTCGGTTGAACCGTAACCGCCGATAGTTCTGATAAAAAAGTCTTGGAGGCCGAAGGGATTCGAGAAGGTTATCATAAGCGCCGCCAGATAACGATGATCTTCACGTCTTTTGTCGAAGATCGGATGATTTTCATCGTAGGTTGCGAATGAATACCTGATCATGGGAATAAACGTCATATCTCCTTTGGCATACATCCATTTGAGCGCCATGCCGTATCTGTAAAAGGAGTTGCTTTTGCCTTTGAAATCGCCTCGATCAAGATTCAGAGACGGCGTCATGGAGAGGTTCGATGTGAGGCTGAACCGATACTCGCCCGTCACCGTATACACGCGGCCGTCTCTTCTGAGATTACGGTACATCCCTCCGATTTCGTCGTCGTCCACATCAACGACAGCCGCCTTGAGACTGACATTCAGTGAGCTGCCGAGAACATCGTTCAGAGCAATCCTGAT
The DNA here is from genome assembly GCA_011056835.1 of Deltaproteobacteria bacterium. Taxonomy (GTDB): domain Bacteria; phylum Desulfobacterota; class Syntrophia; order Syntrophales; family UBA6807; genus DSDU01. The sequence continues at coordinate 8,097 of DSDU01000113.1, read as the reverse complement.
GCCGTATCCGATAACATCGGTTTCTTCGCGAGCCGATCCCGTTGCGTACGGGTTCTTCCATGCTTCACTGAAAAGAGGGGAAGTAAAAACGGCGATATCAAGACGGTTCCCCCTGTCGCTAAGGGGGATGTGTGTGCCCAGGTATATATTCAAATCATCCATTTGTTCCGGATCCGTTCTCAGATAGAGGCGGTTGTTCTTTCCATATCCCGTACTGAGATGGATGAGGGCAAACGGTCGTGTCATTGATTCCGATGGCGCTCTTGTATTGAGGTTATTAATCCGCGCCTTACTGTTTGTACTGAAATTATTTGCCTGCCTGACATAGATGCCTCCGACCTCGAAACTGCCGTGCTGTCTTTCCGCACCGTGGGTAATGCAGGGGAGCAGCATGAACCACAGGAGTGAAAGGAAGAGAATCCGTTCTGCCCGCGAATGGCGGACAGCGGTGATGCCTGACAGTGCGAGCGTCAGTAGTAAGCAAGAACTTTCGTTCATGATATGTAGTATGTTCGAATTACCGGCTTTCTTTTCTCTTTTTCAGATCGAGTGCCGCTTTCAGCCCTTTCTGCCTGATGACTTTGATCTTGAGGCGTGTTTCAGTAAGCTTGAAGAATCGCTTGCCGTATTTTTTCAGCAGGGCTTTGTCGATTTCAAAACCGAGTCCCGGTTTCCGCGGAGGATGGAGCATGCCGTTTGAATCAGGGAGTATCGGTTCGATGATCCCGTCGCGAAATTCGGGAGTCCACGACGGTTCTTCCAGCGGATATTCCAGGGGCAGTTTATTGTTTCTGTCGGCAAGAACCATGTTCCAGTTGACGTAAAAACCGATGCCGTTCGTCCATGTATGGGGAGAAAATTCCCTTTTATTGGCATGGCACGCCTTGATGACCTTTTCGACCTGGGCAATGCCGCCGGCGAAGGTTGCATCGGGCTGGTAGATGTGAAAACAGTCCTTTTCAAGCATGATCTTGATTTCATCCCATCCGTAGTTCAACTCCGCACCGGATATTCTGACGGGTGATATTTTCTTCAGCGCCGCATTTCCGTCATAGTCCCTTGAATCGAGGGGCTCTTCGAGCCATGAGATTCCGTTGTCGGCGCATGCTTTTGCAAATTCTGTCGCCCGTTCCAGGTCCCATGGTGGAATTTTATCGACGATGGTGACGAGCCACCCCTGGTTGGCATCGACGCCGAGAGCCATGCCGTCGCCGATTCCCTTTCTTACCGCTTCAAGAAGCTCGATGTCGTCTTTCAGCATCCTGTTTTTCACTCGCAGCTTGGCAGTGGTGAAACCCCGTTCTTTCATGGCGAGAAGTTCTTCCACCCTCCGGCCGGGGGGATGCATTTCACCGGTTGAACAATAGACAGGGATTGTCCTGGCTTCGCCTCCCAGCAGTTCATAGACCGGTTTGCCCCGGCTTTTCCCGATGATGTCCCAGCATGCCGGTTCGATCCAGAAATTGCGCCATCCGAGGAAACCTGCCTGCTTCAGGAGCGCCTGGATGCCGTCAATATCCGTGGGATCGGCCCCCATGAGATATCCACCGATAAGCTCTCCCAAGCCTTGTCGTTCAGTTCCCATGGATGTCCCCGCCGAATACCCTTCGATCCCATCGTCAGTGACGAGTTTGATGAGGGTGAAACTGTTGTGGCTCTGCGGATAACCGGGAATCCACGTGGGCCAGAACGTATGCCTGAGCGGTATCGATACATGGTAGAGCTCGATAGCTGCTATTTTCATGGTATTCTTCCTCCATGGTGTCGTGCGGGGATACTTCAAGATGTTGTTGAGAAGCGCCCATGCTTATTTAAAGCTTACACTCGGGACGGCCTGCGCTGCTTCCGGAACCTCAAAGAAAGCGGCTTTCTCGAAACCGAACAGTCCGGCAAACAGATTGTTCGGGAAGCTCCGTATCGTTACATTGTATTGTCGCACCGTTTCGTTGTACCGTCGCCGTTCCACGGCAATGCGATTTTCCGTTCCCGCGAGTTCATCCTGAAGTTTCATAAAGTTTTCATTCGATTTGATATCAGGGTATCGTTCGACTACAAGAAGCAACCGGCTTAATGCTCCCGATAGTTCGTTGTTTGCCGCGATTTTGTCGGGAATATTCGCGGCCCCCCCGACTTTGGCCCGTGCTTCGGTGACGCCGAGAAAAACGTCCCTTTCCTGCTGGGCAAACCCTTTCACTGTTTCCACGAGATTAGGAATAAGATCGTATCGCCGCTGGAGCTGGTTTTCAACCTGTGCCCACGACGCTTTCACCGACTCATCAAGGGTTACAAAATTATTATACGTCCCTTTGACAAATCCGTAGATGGAAAAAAGGATTAAAAGAACTGCGGCAACGGCAATTAATAAGTTTCTCAGGCCCTTTGTCATGTTTTCCGTCCTCCTTGCTTAAGCTTTCAGCGGCTTCCGGTCATCCTTCCGCGTGACGCCCTGTTTCTGCCCGGACTGATTACCGGCTGCTGTGCGCCTTATACTTCCATTGTGTCGACAAATTTCCACAGTCTTCCGACTTCCGCCAGATAATCAGTGAAAAAATCCTTAATATTTGAAGGGTACACCTTTTTCCCTTCTTTAATATCGAGGCAGGTCATGAACACGTCCGACCTGATAGGTATGTTCTCTGAACACTTTTCAATAATTTCCTGTTTCGTGGTGGGGATCTCGGTTCCTTTCATGTACAAAAGACCATGAAAGATGGCAGTAAACGCCGTTATGGATGCAGCGATCAATTCCTGGATTCTTTTTTGTTTTCCCTGGGTACCCATGAATCCTTCCCTGAGCAGGAGCAGTTTTCCCTTGATTTCCCGTTCGCACTGCAGCCTGACATGATTCATGTCGAAAGATATCTCCCTGAGCACATCATCACCGTAGACGACACGGTAGCTGTTTTTCATGGTGAGAAATTCCAGCGGGAAGGCATCAAGTGAGGTATCAATATACGATCGCGTCATAATCAGCGGGATCGCTACATTTTTCTTCCTCCATCGGGCAACCGTGTCGAGAGCCCTGTCCAGTTGATCAACAGCGTTTTCAGAGAGCACTATGAGGAAGTTCAAGTCTGATTTTCCCGGTTTGTAGTCCTGACCGGCTCCGCTCCCGTACAGGATGATTGAAATGAGATCATTTTGATAGAGTTTTTTGTAATCTTCCGTAAGCGCCGAAAAGATTTCCTCCGGTCTCTGTATGGTAGCCATGGTGTTCCCTTACCTTTCAATCGAATTCACTACAGTGATACGTGATTCAGCATCATGCATGACGGCTGTCCGCCGGTTCATTAAAATCCCCGGCCGGCGCCGCCTCCGCCGCTCATGCCGCCGCCGAAACCACCGAAACCGCCGCCGAAACCGCCGAAGCCGCCACCTCCACCACCGCCGCCGCCACGGCCGCCCATCATGAGCATGATGAGAAGGTACGGAAGCATTGCTCTTCCGGTCCGTGTGCCGAGCAGCATCGTAATAATTACAAAGAAGAGGATGAGAGAGAAGATGTTCATTTCCGGACTTCCCCGGGGGCTTCCCGCTTTGGGTATCGTCGGTTGTCCTGATAAGGTGACGCCGGCATCCCTGGCGATTACCGACGATACCGCCGCCACGGCATTGAGAAGTCCTTTTCCGTAATCCCCTTTTCTGAGGTGGGGAAGAACGTGGGTATCGAGGATCTGCCCGACCAGACCGTCGGGCAGGATTCCTTCGACGCCGTAGCCCGTTTCTATCCTTATTCGTCGCTCTTTCAGCGCCAGCAGTATCAGGAGCCCCTTGTCTTCCCCCTTCTTGCCGATTCCCCACGCTTCATAAAGCCTGTTTGCATAATCAGCCGGATCATTATCGCCGATCGTTGTGACCGTTGCGACGACAACGGCTGTCCTCGTCTTCTGGAGCACTTCCCGGGCAAGAAGATCCATGGGTTTACTGTAATTCGGAGGAATGATTGCTGCAAAATCATTGACCGCACCCTGCGGCTTCGGAAAGACGTCCGCATCTTTTCCCTGCGACGGCAGGGAAAGCGCTGTACAAAGAAGTATGATCAACAGAAATGAAACGGTGAGTCTATGCATGCGCACGTAGCGAGTCCCCTTTCCCCGACACCGATGTGTGTATCATACGGGGTTGAAAAATACCAATTCTTTGTTTTTGTTGTTGATTAAAGCTTGACATCGTGGGGAAACTGATATATTCAGTTCGTTCTTAAAATCATGTCGAAAGGGGAGGATATACCTTTGGCGAATCATACGTCTGCTGAGAAGCGAATGAGACAGAATATAATGCGAAAAACGAGAAATGTCTCGGCAAAATCTCATGTGAAAACGACAATAAAGGCCGTTCTCGCCGCTGTTGATGCGAAGGATGGGGTCGAATCAACGGAAGCGCTCAAAAAGGCTATAAAAGCAATAGGGAAAGCATCTTCCAAGGGAATGTTGCACAAGAATAATGCTGCCCGCAAGATATCCCGCTTGACCAAAAAGGTTAACGCTCTGGGATAGCAGTCAACCCGTTACATCGGAATTAAAATCCTGACATTATACTACGATGTGCCCGTTCAGCCATGTCTTTGACAAGCTTGATCAGGGCATTTTTTCTGTTGGCTTCAGTCCTGCCCGGGTCGCCGGCAACAATGAAAGCCTCTCTTTCCGTCAAGGCGTTGTTGTTCCAGATGATCTGGCCGGTTCTCAGTTCCTTGAAGGTGATTTCCATGGTGACGGTGACGCGATTTTCCTTGGCAACATCTACGTCGGTGTATGAAAGATGCGAGACGTCCGACCGCAGGATTTTCCCCGAAACAACGGCATCGGCCTCCTCCTTGCTTCCCGCCATATCGAACCTGCCTCCCTGTCTGATTTCATTGATGAAGGCACTCTGAACGTAATTTTCAAGATCGGCCTCGCTGGTGTAATTATCGAACTTCTCGACGAAAACCCTTTGAATTGTCTGATCGATGTGTTCTCCTCCCGGTGAAAAGCGATATCCGCAACCACAAACTATGATGGTAAGAAGGATAGTCCAGACAAGGTGTTTCTGTGGAAAGGTCATGATACGGCAATCCTATTATGTTCCGTCTGAAAGTGTCATCTGATCACTTGTTATTACTCAAATTCATTTTCACCGGGTCGATTCCGCTTTTTGATCAGTCTACAGCTTGCTTCAGGCAATTCCAAAACTCACCCGTTGGGCTCAGACAGTTGGAATTGCCGGCCTTTCGCTTCGCCGTGATTTATTCGCAAAAAGCTCCATGATGAACTACTCAAATCAATTTTCGTTTGGGCAACAGCCCGATCACGCGCGATGCCGGTAAAAGAGAATCTGATGCCCGCTTTTGCGATCATGTCATTCGTCTTCCGAGAAGCTTCTTTATTGCGAAACCTTCGCTGTAAGCTGACTGCTGATAGCTGATAGCTTGCTCATCCCTTCACAACGATATTGACCAGCTTTCCGGGAACGTAAATTTCCTTGACAACGGTTTTCCCGCCTATGAATTGCAGGACTCGTTCATCCTTTCGGGCACGTTCTTTTATGATCTCTCCGTCTTCGTCGGCACTGACCCGAATTCTGCTCCGAAGTTTTCCGTTTACTTGAATAACAATGGTCATTTCCTCTTCTTTTGCAGCGGTTTCATCGAATTCGGGCCATGGCGTCTCGGACAGTTTTACCGTTTTGCCAATTGTTTCCCACAGTTCTTCAGTGATGTGGGGAACGATGGGGTGTAATAGAATGACAATCGCCTCAATTGCCTCCCGAACAACCGAAAGGGCGCGAGTTTCATTTTTCGGGGGCCGTGCAGTCTGGTACAAAGTATTGACCAGTTCCATGACGGCGCTTATGGCGGTGTTGAAGTGGAATCTGGGATCGATGTCGTGTGTCACCCGTTTGATTGTCTGATGCGTTTTCTTTCTCAGATTCTTCAGTTCGTCATTCAGTTCTCCCCGGCCGTCAAATGATTCGAGGCTCCTGACGTCATCGAGATACTCTTGAATGATACGCCATACCCTGTTGAGAAAACGGAATGAGCCGTCGACCCCCTGGTCGCTCCACTCAAGGTCTTTCTCCGGCGGGGCCGCGAACAGGCAGAAGAGCCTCGCTGTATCCGCGCCGTACTCTTTGATGAGGTAGTCGGGATCGACAACGTTCTTGAGGGATTTCGACATTTTCTCCGTTTTGCCGATCTGCACATCCTTCCCGCACTGGGTGCATTTGCCGTCTTTGACCTGCTCGGGATAGAGAAATCCGTGCTGCCCGCATCTCACCGTTTCCTTGCAGACCATTCCCTGCGTCAGGAGGTTGGTGAAGGGTTCGTCTACGCCGATGATTCCGAAATCCCTCAGCATCTTTGTATAGAATCGCGAATACAGCAAGTGAAGAATGGCGTGTTCAATTCCCCCGATGTACTGATCCACGGGCATCCAGTAATCAAGAGCTTTCTTATCGAGGCCCGGCTTTTCATCGAAGAGAGGACAGCAGAACCGGTCAAAATACCACGATGATTCCACGAAGGTATCCATGGTATCGGTTTCCCGCCTGGCCGGTCCTTCACAGTTCGGACAGGATGTTTCTACGAATGATTTTATTTTCGCAAGAGGTGAGCCTCCCTCACCGGTCAGTTCCACATCCCGTGGCAGGATGACGGGAAGGTCCTTTTCGGGAACGGGGACGGCTCCGCACTTTTCGCAGTAGGTGATGGGAATCGGCGCTCCCCAGTATCGTTGCCTGGATATGCCCCAGTCTCTCAGCCGATATTCGACGGTTTTTCTCCCGCGGCCCAATGACTCAAGATATTCGGCAATCGATTCAAGTGCCTTCATGTTTTCCATGCCGTTGAATCGACCCGAATTGATCAGGATTCCTTCGTCCACATAAGCTTCCGTCATCGTTTCGGCATCGAGAGGTTTGTCGGGGTTGTCAATAACAACGATCAACTCCAGTCCGTATTTCCTGGCGAATTCAAAGTCTCGCTGATCATGGGTCGGAACCGCCATGACGCATCCTGTGCCGTAATCGGCAAGAACAAAATTGGCGGCATAGATGGGCATCTTTTTTTCCGTGACAGGGTTGAGACAGTACGCATCGAGGAATATGCCCTCTTTTTCGTAATAGTCGGAGGTCCGCATCATTTTATCCTGCTTCTTGACACGTTCGATATAATCTCTCACATCATTCTCGATGGGTTTGCCCTTCGCCAGTTCCATGACGAGGGGATGTTCGGCGGCTATAAGCATGAACGTTGCGCCGAAGATGGTATCCTGCCGCGTGGTGAAGACTTTTATCACATCATCGGAGTCGGCCATGGGGAAGACGATTTCGCATCCGTAACTTTTGCCGATCCAGTTTCTCTGCATCGTGAGGACCCGTTCGGGCCAGCCGGGAAGCCTGTCACAGTATTCGAGCAGCTCTTCAACATACCGGGTGATGCGGAAGAACCATTGTTCCATATACTCCTCTTCGACTTCCGTCCCGCATCGCCAGCATAATCCTGCTTCAACCTGTTCGTTCGCGAGGACGGTCCGGCACTTGGAACACCAGTTCAGCGAAGCTCCTTTCTTGTACGCCAGTCCCTTTTCGTACATCCAGAGAAAGAAGAGTTGCTCCCATTTGTAATACAGCGGTTCGCACGTTGAAAGTTCCCGGTCCCAGTCATAGCTGAAGCCCATCTTCTTCAACTGTTTTTTCATAGCTTCAATGTTTTCATTCGTCCATCGTGCCGGTGGAACCCCATGGTCGATCGCGGCATTTTCCGCGGGCATGCCGAAAGAATCCCATCCGATGGGATGAAGAACATTATACCCCTTCATTTTCTTGTAGCGGGCGACGACATCACCGATGGTATAGTTCCTGACATGACCCATATGAATCTTGCCCGAGGGGTAGGGAAACATCTCGAGCAAGTAGTATTTTTCTCTGTTCGGATCCTCCGTTACCTTGAATGATTTATTCTTTTCCCAGTATTTCTGCCACTTTTCCTCAATTTGCAAAGGAAGGTATTTTTGTTCCATGATCGGCTCCATTTCATGAAATTGCTCGTTCTCTACTACCATACTTTGGGTGACAATCAAAGTACGATTCTGTTTTGTTTAGGTATTTTTTGATTTATCC
>DSDU01000254.1 GCA_011056835.1 Deltaproteobacteria bacterium | reverse complement strand
GATCATGATTCGGTCAAATTCCTTTTCTTCTTGTGCCTGAAATGGCGTTGGTGAATATTTTATCCACCTGCCCCCCCTGTGTGGTTACGAATGAGAAGCAGGTGTCTGGATGTCATAACATGGTGAGTGCGCATGACGTGAAGCAGGCGGCACAACGGCAGGAAGAGTATCTGAATGCTCGGCACGGTTACAAAACAGTTACAAGTGCCGATTGTGAGGCAAAAAAAAGAGGCGAGCTGTGGAAGCTAACCTCTTGATTTTCCATGGTGGGTCAGGGCAGAATCGAACTGCCGACACCTGGATTTTCAGTCCAGTGCTCTACCGACTGAGCTACCGACCCTCTGTGTCAGGGAACGCATTCTAGATTCGAAGCAGCTGTTTGTCAAGCAATTTTTAACGATTGTCGTAATTAGCATTTTGGCGAGGTGTTCTAATGACATATGTTGCTGCAATCATATCGTGCCACCCCCGTTTCCTGCCGTCGAAAGCAATCCAGATGAAGCCGAGGTTGACGATGAGTTCCGATATGATGTAGCCCACCCACCGGAGAAATGCGATACCGAAGGTCATCTGGTCCCCCGTCATCGGGACGACTCTCAGCCCAAGCATCATTTTGCCCGGTGTCTGCCCGATAGAGCCGTGAAAGTATGTGAAATAGACCATGTTAAGCAGGATCGTCGTTCCGTAATATGCTATAAGGAATGGGCCTGTCATCAGACTTTCGGGATCGAAGGATAACCCGGTGTCCAGAATAAGAGAGCCGATGACAATGAGGGGCACCGATATGAAGAAGAGGATTGCCTTATCGATGACAAACGCAATTGCTCTCCGCCAGAAGCCTCCATAACGGACATTATGCATCGCTGTGTTCTCCTTTCGCCGAGGCACCGAACATTCCCCGTTCGTATTGCAGAATGGAGAGGACGGCAAGGGCGACGGTTTCAGTTCGCAGAATATACGTTCCCAGTGTAACGGAGGCAAATCCGTTTGCCCGGGCCGATTCGACTTCTTCCCGGGTGAAACCTCCTTCAGGTCCGACAACGATAAAAAAATCCTTCCTGTTTTTCACGGTATCATTGTGCAGCATGGTTTTAAAGTCCCGGGTTGTCTCTTCTTCCCAGAAGATGATTCTGCAGTCATTATCTCCCGGCAACCTCACCATATCATCGAATGAAACGATGTCTCTTATATCCGGTATAACCGCGCGTCCGCATTGCCGAGACGCCTCGACAGCGATTTTCCGCCAACGCGATACCTTTGCAGTCATTTTATTTCCCGGGAATTTCGGGATCGATCGCCTGGATAGTACGGGAATGATGGTGGTTATGCCGAGTTCTGTGGCTTTCTGTATTATAAACTCCATTTTCCCCGCTTTCGGAATCGACTGGGCCAATGTGATTCTTATCTCAGAATGACGGATTTCTTTTTTTTCTGTTATGGTGAGAATTGCCGAATCACTGCTGAAATGATCAATGATGGTTTCGTATTCGAACTGCCGCCCGTCGAAGACGGTAACGGGGTCTCCCGGCTTCAGGCGGAGTACGTTTTTAATATAATTCAGATTGTCATTTCCAAGGGCGACATGATCGACATCGTCGGATATGCGGGGAACGTAGATGCGGGGAGTTGTCAATGCTTCCTGCTCCTTTTTCTAAACACGTAGCAGACCCATTCTTTTTCAGTGAGAGTGCTGTCAAGGGTGATATCTTTGGTCTGATATATGGTTGTGACGTTTGTCCCGTCCTGGTCCATAATCCCCGACAATACGATGAATCCGTCCTGCTTGATCATCCGGTCCAGATGAGGCCTGAGATTGATCAGTGCGTTTGCCGTGAGATTTGCCACGACAAGGTTGAATTCACCGGCATACATTGCCACATCCCGATTAAGGATATCGATTTTATGGTCAACACGATTGATGGCGATATTTATGCCTGCAATTTCCACAGCCTTGGGGTCGAGATCAAGGGCCACCACCTTGTCGATGCCCAGTTTTGCACAGCATATGGCGAGAATTCCTGTCCCGGTGCCCACGTCGAGAGCCGTCCAGGTATTGCTGTCCTGGTTTGCTCTGACAAGTTCTTCAATCGCATTGATGCACATTCTCGTTGACGGATGTTGCCCTGTTCCAAAGGCCATACCCGGATCTATATCGATCACGATGTCCCGGCCCAGCGGCGCATACCGTTCCCATGTCGGCTTAATGACGATATCTTTGCTTATTCTCAGCGGTTTGAAGAATTTCTTCCATTGTTCACCCCAGTCCGGATCGACGATCCTGTCCGTTGTTACCTCAGGTTTATCCAGGTCGGGAAAAAGGATTGACAGGCTGTCGATATACCGGTTCAGCGCACCGATTTGCTCCTTTATGTCACCTGATGCCGGCAGATATGCCTTGATCTCCACTGAGGTATGATCATTCGAATCGAATGAATTTTCTATCCGCTCTTCCTGGATGACTCCCTGGGTCCCAAGCTCGGTGAGAAAGTTCGCAAGGGCATCTGATAATTCAGGAGGGGTCGTCACGACAATTTCGATCCATACTTCCTTCTCGGATGAAGCGGGCATTTGCTGATCTCCTCTCCGGCGATTTTCTGTTTGTTGATAAAACGGGCTGGAATATCGTGCGTGCGGTGAATAAGTTTCAAAAAGATGTATAACTTCTTTTTCGTGAGATTGCAAGTAACTTGAATTTTCAAGTTCTTCGTGATAGTTACAAGTCTTTCACTAGATGGGAATATTATGTGACGAAAGGATCCTGCCGGTGGAATATTATCCAGTGTCCCTGGATATCAGAAAGAAACGGTGTGTCGTTGTCGGTGGCGGTGATGTGGCCGAAAGAAAGGTGGAGCGACTTCTTGCCTGCGGGGCCGAGGTGAGTGTCGTGGGAATGGAATTGACCTCCACGCTTGATGCGCTCGCCAGAGACAAGAAAATCTGCCACATCGTGGATACCTATAAGCGGGAATATATTGAGGGAGCATTTCTCGTCATCGGTGCGACCGATGACGATGAGGTCAACGGTCAAGTCGCCACGGATTCAAGGTGGAACAACATCTGGGTCAATATCGTCGATGATCCGGCACGGTGTGATTTTATTGTTCCTTCCGTTCTGCGTCAGGGAGATCTGACCATCGCCATATCAACGGGCGGTAAAAGCCCCGCCCTGGCAAAGCAAATCCGTGAAGAACTGGAAACGAAATTCGGTCCCGAATACGGGATCCTCCTTATGATCATGGGCATGATCAGGGAAAAAATAACGGCCCGGGGCGCTCCTTCAGACATGAACAAAAAACTGTTTGAATCGGTTTTGAATTCCCATATCCTTGATTGTATTAGAAATCGGGACTGGGAACAGGTTAAGACGATCATAGAAGACACGGTGGGAGAAAGTCTGGATGTTGAAGTGTTGTCTGGCGGCAGACATGCAGTCTGCCGGTGACGGCCAATACCCGGCAATGATGATCTGGTGAATCATGGAAATGATTATTTTCAAGAGTGCTCTTATCGCTTATTTTGTAAGTACTGTGGGGTATATCGCATCGATTCTCGTCAGGCGTGTTTTCATGGCAAAGGCGGCAACCTGGGTTCTGTTTTTCGCATTTATTCTTTATGGGGCCTTTATAGCGGTTAGATGGGTTAAAGCCGGATACAGCCCGGTGGTTCATCTTCATGATTCCCTGTCATTTATCGGGTGGGCCATATCGGGAATTTATCTCGCCTTCCAGATGAAAACGAAAACAAGGGTGCTCGGTTCCATCGTATCACCCCTTGCTTTTTTCCTTATCATGGAAGCATCGGCATCAGGCGGACTTGTTCGCGAGATGATTCTCCCGGATATCCTCAAGGGGTGGTGGGTGTCGGCCCATACCATTCTGGCGCTGATAGGGGAGGCGCTTTTTGCGCTGGCATGCTGCGCGGGCATTATGTATCTTATTCAGGATAACTTAATCAGGAAGAAAAAATCATACAGTTTCAGCAGATTGCTGCCGCCCCTGCGGGACCTCGACCGGATCAACCATATCTGTATCCTCTGGGGATTCCCTCTCTTGACGCTCGGCATTATTGCCGGTTCGATCTGGGCCCGCACGGTGTGGGGAAGCCACTGGCAATGGGATCCGAAACAGGTCGGGACCATGATCTCATGGATTTTGTATGCCTTTCTCCTGCATCAGCGGCTTGCCATCGGATGGAAGGGCAGAAAAGCCGCTCTTTTTTCGATTGTCGCTTTCGGCATATTAATGGTTGCCGTTATCGGTGTTAACCTGTTTTCCGTGACGGTTCACCGCTTTGTGTAAATGTATGAGTATTATTCTTGTCGGCATGAATCATAAAACGGCTCCCCTGACAATACGGGAGAGGCTGTCGCTGTCATGCGACAGCGCGGATGTGCCGTTGCGTAAATTGAAACAAATATCGCAGATCAGTGAAGCGCTGTATCTTGCCACGTGCAATCGGGTTGAAGTTCTGGCTCATCTTGAAGACAGGGAAGGGGGGGTGGAAGAGTTAAAGAAATTCATTCTGTCCCACGGGAACTTGTCGCTTGAGGAACTACGATCATGCCTCTATGTCTATCGTGATGACGATGCGGTTCGTCATCTTTTCAGGGTTGCTTCCAGCCTCGATTCAATGATTATGGGAGAACCGCAGATTCTGGGCCAGGTGAAGGATGCCTATCGTCAATGTGTTGAATACAAGGCATCCGGTATCATTTTAAATAAATTGCTGCACCACACCTTTCGGGTCGCCAAGCGGGTGAGGACGGAAACGGGAATCGCAAACAACGCCGTATCGGTGAGTTTTGCCGCCGTCGCACTGGCAAAAAAGATCTTCGGCTTTCTCGCCGGAAAAAGTGTTCTCGTCATCGGGGCCGGGGAGATGTCCGAATTGGCGGCCCGGCATTTGATGGCCAATGGAGTCAACCGGATTATCGTAGCGAATCGAACGTATGAAAACGCCGTTCGGCTGGCAAATGATTTTCATGGTGAACCGATCGGGCTTGACCTCCTCGATGAGAAACTGAATGAAGTTGATATCGTTATCAGTTCCACCGCTGCCCCCGGTTATGTGATTACCCCTGAGGTGGTCGTATCGGCGCTTCGGCGGCGGAAGAACAGGCTGATGTTCATGATAGACATCGCCGTGCCGAGAGACATCGATCCGGCAGTGGGGGACATTGACAACGTTTACCTGTATAATATCGATAACCTCCAGGAAATTGTCGATGACAATATGAAGGTTCGCCTGAAAGAGGCGGAGAAGGCGGAGACTATTATTACCGAGGAGATTATTATTTTTTCAAACTGGCTGAGCACATTGGAGGTCGTTCCGACGATCGTGTCACTCAGAAGGAAGGCGGAGGATATTATCGCGGGCGAGTTGGAGCGATCCGGCGCATGGATGAAGAATCTCAGTGATGACGACCGGGACAAGGTTAAAATCATCGCATCGTCCATTGTCAACAAGATCCTTCACGATCCGATTACGAGTTTGAAAGAAGAGAGTCTCAATGGAGGAGCAGACCCGTATGTGGCGGCTATAATAAGGCTCTTCAAGCTGGGACACGACGAATGATCGATGGCCCCCGCCGGTATTCGAAACGGTTGAGGCACATGGTCCATCAGAAAGAAATTTATGATACGGGGAGGAGAGACGATTAAAACTCCGTTAAGAATCGGAACACGGGGAAGTAAACTTGCACTGACACAGACACAATTGATCGCGGATCGAATCAAGCGGAAACACCCCGGGTTGGATATAGAGATTGTCCAGATACGGACAAAAGGTGATAAACTGCAGGATGTCGCCCTCGTCACGATCGGCGGAAAGGGCGTATTTGTCAAGGAAATCGAAGAGGCCCTGCTCCGGGGCGACATTCATGTTGCCGTCCACAGCATGAAAGACGTGCCGGTAGGCCTGCCCGAAGACCTGGAGATCGGGGCCGTGCCGCAGCGGGAGGATCCCCGTGACGTCCTCGTTTCCAGAGACGGCAGAAAGATCGAGGAACTCCGTAACGGAGCACGAATCGGCACCGGTTCTCTCAGGCGAACAATTCAACTCCGGCAGTTATTACCGGATGCCGAGGTCATTCCGATCAGGGGAAACCTCGATACGAGGATAAGAAAAATTGAAAGTGAAGACCTCGACGGAATTGTGGTTGCCGCCGCCGGCATGAGGCGGATGGGATTGACGGGGCAGGTGTCGCAGTACATACCGGTGGAGTGGATGATACCGTCGGCGGGACAGGGGATACTCGGCGTTGAAGTGAAGCGGGACGATACCGACAGTAAAGAAATCATTTCTTTTCTGAATCATTCGGATACGCTGGTTGAGCTCACGGCGGAACGGGCATTCCTCAAGCGCTTGGGCGGCGGATGCCAGGTTCCCATCGGCGCTTACTGTAGAAAACAGGGTGATCGATTGATCCTCAGGGGGCTTCTGGGTACGGTGGACGGCAGTTTCATTATTTCCGAGGAGGTGCGAGGTTCCTGCACGGAATCATCGGAGATGGGATGGATGATGGCTGAAAAAATCCTGGCGCGGGGCGGACGGGAAATTCTGGCTGAAATGTATAACGGGTGCTGAAAGGCTGTTGAAAAACGCCCATCTGCTGCGTTCCCCCCACCCTTTGTCACTGCGACGTACTATTAGCACGACTCGTTCCTCAGGGTGTCGGGCGCCTTGCATATGGACATTTTTGAACAGCCTTATGTTGGCTTTTTTCAACGGCACGTTATGAATGCCGCTCAAATGAATTGGGCAGCAACGCAACAACGCGGTTGCGAATAAAAAATGTTATATTTCCGGTGATCCCAACTTTTGCGGAACAGGGGAAGAAAAACGGCTCACGATGACGGTCGTGAGGGAGAGAGAATAGTCGCCGTGGCGAAAAGAGGGTATGTGTACATAATCGGTGCCGGTCCGGGAGATCCCGGGCTTATCACGCTTCGCGGCGTTGAATGTCTGAAACGTTCCGACGTCATCGTCTATGATTACCTTGCGAGCCCTGATATCCTGAATCATGCCCCGAGCGATGCAAGGCTGATATATGTCGGGAAAAAGGGTGGAGATCACACCGTAACGCAGCAGAAGCTGAATCAAATTCTCGTTGATGAGGCATCAGGAGGCAATATCGTTGCCCGGTTGAAGGGTGGTGACCCCTTTATTTTCGGCCGAGGGGGGGAAGAGGCGGAAGTGCTGGCGGCCGCGGGAATTCCCTTCGAAGTTATTCCCGGCGTCACCTCGGCCATCGCCGTACCGGCCTATGCGGGAATACCGCTGACCCACCGCAGGTTTGCTTCATCGGTTACGTTTGTTACGGGCCATGAAGACCCGGCAAAAACGGAAAGCAGTGTCGACTGGCAGACTGTATCCCACTCCGGCACGGTCGTGTTTCTCATGGGTGTGAGAAACCTTGAGTATATTGCAGGGCAGCTGATACAACACGGACGGCATCCCGATACCCCGGCTGCGCTCATTCGGTGGGGAACCACGCCGGATCAGGAAACCGTAACGGGAACATTGAAAACCATCGTTGAGATGGCCCGGGAGCGAAAATTCTCTCCGCCGTCCATTTTTGTCGTGGGAGACGTTGTCTCCCTGCGGAACGATCTTGACTGGTATGAAACGAAGCCTCTCTTCGGCAAAGGAGTTGTGATCACCAGGCCGAAAGAACAGGCCGATGATTTTGCGGCCCTGTTGAATGAACGAGGTGCCCGCGTCATCCTGTTCCCGACGATCAGAATCGTTCCTCCCGCGAGTTACGACGCGCTGGATCGAGCCGTGGAGACGATTGCAGCGTATGACTGGATTATTTTTACCAGCGCCAACGGTGTGAGGTTCTTTTTTGATAGAATAAAGGAACTGGGACGGGATATCCGTGATTTAAAAGGGATTCGGATCTGTACGATCGGACCGGCATCGGCCTCTGTTGTGGAAGATTACGGCATAATCGTTGATAGTGTTCCCGATGAGTATATATCCGAGGGCGTGGTCGATGCATTCCGAGGTCACGATATGCGTGGCAAACGGGTTCTGCTGCCTCGGGCGGAAACAGCCCGGAATGTCATCCCCGACGGTCTTGCCGAACTGGGCGCCCACGTCGATGTGGTAACGGCGTACCGGACGGTCAACTCGCAGATCGATCCGGCGGAACTCTTTGATCTGATAGAAAGAAGAAAGGTCGATGTCATAACCTTTACAAGTCCGTCGACGGTGAGTAATTTTATCGATATAATCGGAAGCGGCACAAAACTTCCGTCATATATAAAGATTGCCTGCATCGGGCCGGTGACGAAACAAGCGGCGGAACAGGCGGGTTTTACCGTTGATATCATGCACGGGCCCTATGTCATTGAGGGTCTTGTCGACGCACTGGAACGGGCGTTTAAACATGATGCGAAATGAGAGATGATGCATGAATCGAAGCATTCTGCGAATGGTACGGGTCCGCCGCGGAGCTTGAGATTCGTAATCTTTCATGTGTCATTCTTAACTTAAAATCTGATAACAGGTGGTTAATGATCGGAATTTCAAAATTATATTGCGGTGCCGTTGAATCGTCGGATGTTCTCCGGTACGGCGCCGATTCGGGAAGGCTTCCTTCCCATCTGCTCCAGTTTTCCAAAGACAAACGGCCCGTTGTGGTCTGGAATATGACGAGGAGATGTAACCTGAAATGTGTCCACTGTTACTCGAGTTCCCAGAACATCACCTACAGCGATGAACTCAGCGGAGACGAAGCACGGGCGCTGCTGACGGATCTTTCGGCATTCGGGTGCCCTGTCATCCTCTTTTCCGGCGGGGAGCCGCTGATGCGACGGGATCTGCCCGAACTCCTCGAGCTGGCTGTCGACAAGGGGATGCGTGCCGTCATATCGACGAATGGTACTTTGATTACGAAGGAAAAGGCTCGAATTTTCAGTAAAATCGGTCTTTCCTACGTCGGGGTGAGCCTTGACGGCCTCTCTGTGATCCATGACCGTTTCAGGGGTGTCGCAGGCGCCTTTGATGCCGCGATGCGGGGTATCGCGAACTGTCAGGATGAGGGGATCAAGGTGGGCGTCCGTTTTACCATAACGGGGTCAAATGCCCACGAGATACCGGCCATATTCGATCTCATCGAAAAAGAGAATATTCCACGGGCATGCTTCTATCATCTCGTTTATTCGGGGCGCGGATCCGCTCTGATCGACGAAGACCTGTCTCATGATGAAACGAGGAGGGTTGTTGATCTGATTCTTGACAGAACACGGGACCTTTTTGACCGGGGGCTTGAAAAAGAGATCCTCACCGTGGACAACCATGCCGACGGGCCGTACATTTATCTCAGACTGTTGAAGGAAGATCCGAAGCGTGCGGAGGAAGTTCTGAAGCTCCTCAAGATGAACGAAGGCAATAATTCGGGACGGGGAATCGGTTGCGTAAGCTGGGACGGGGAAGTGCACGCCGATCAGTTCTGGAGAACCATTTCGTTCGGGAACGTGAGAAGGCGCCCCTTCAGCGAGATCTGGCAGGATACGTCGAATGAGCTCATGGCGAAATTGAAAGATAAAAAGTCATTTGTCACGGGGCGATGCGCCACATGCCGGTGGCTCGATGTCTGCGGTGGAAACTTCAGGGCTCGGGCGGAAGCGGTTTTTGATGATCTGTGGGCGCCGGATCCGGCATGTTATCTGACGGAGGAGGAAATCGCAGAAGTGAAGAGTGATAAGTGATGAGTGGAAACTGTTGAGGGAGGGGGAGGATATTTCAATTTACGTTATTACCTTAATTTTTAATTCATAGCGGAGGGCTTGCCATGCATTATCCGGAATACCGGCCGAGGAGGCTGAGACAGAATGAAAATTTCAGGAGAATGATACGGGAAACGACGTTGACCGTGAATGATTTTATATATCCGCTGTTTGTCACGTTCGGGAAGAACGTGAAAAAGCCGATTGCTTCCATGCCCGGCAACTTTCAACTGTCCATAGATCATCTCGTCAAGGAAGTCAAGAGTGCCCGGGACCTTGGAATTCCTGCCGTTATTCTGTTCGGTATCCCCGAGACAAAGGATGAGGTAGCCTCGGGAGCCCTCGGTGATAAAGGGATCATTCAACAGGCGGTGAAAGCGGTAAAGGACGCGGTCCCCGATATACTGGTCATTACCGATTTATGCCTCTGCGAGTACACCAGTCACGGCCACTGCGGTATCCTTGACGGGCATGTGGTGGATAATGATGCCACACTTCAGGTCCTCGGCGAGACGGCGGTATCCCAGGCGAAAGCTGGTGCCGATATGGTTGCTCCTTCGGGAATGATGGACGGCCAGGTCCTTGCCGTCAGGGAAGCCCTTGATGAATCAGGGTATGAACATGTTCCCATCATGGCGTATTCCGCCAAGTATGCCTCGTGCTTCTACGGCCCGTTTCGTGATGCCGCGGAAAGCACGCCGCAGTTCGGCGATCGAAAGGCCTATCAGATGGACCCGCCCAACAGTGATGAGGCAATGAGGGAAATCACCCTTGATGTGGAAGAGGGAGCGGATATCATCATGGTAAAGCCGGCGCTTCCCTATCTTGACATTATCCGCCGGGCGAAAGAGGAATTTGATCTTCCCCTGGCGGCGTACAATGTAAGCGGTGAGTTTGCCATGATAAAGGCGGCGGCCAACCTGGGCTGGATTGATGAGACGCGGGCAATGATGGAGGCGCTCATTTCCATCAAGCGTGCCGGCGCCGATATGATTCTGACCTATTTTGCCAAAGATGCCGCAAAATTAATCGTTTAAAGTTTCAGGTTTCATGTTTCGCGATTTGGGGGCGGTGCTACATTCCGTCCGACGGGGTTGTTGATAATGAGTTCAAATAAACAATCTTTGATTTTGCCTCATACCCTTCGCATGGTGGCGTGGGAAATAACCCGGCAATGCAACCTGTCATGTGTCCATTGTCGTGCGTCCGCCGAATACGGGCCGTATGAAGGAGAATTTACGACGGAGCAGTGCCTGCAGCTTATCGACAATATGGCATCCTTCAGCAAACCGGTGGTGATCCTGACAGGAGGGGAGCCGTACTTACGGGATGACATCTTTGACGTTTCGGCATATGGTGATGCTCAAGGCCTGAGAATGGTCCTGGCGACGAATGGCACGATTGTGACGGACGAAATTGCTCAGCGAACCAGGGAATCGGGGATCAAACGGGTGAGCATCAGTCTTGACGGGTCCGACGAGAAGCATCATGACGACTTTCGGGGGGTCCCCGGCGCTTTTGCAGGTTCACTGCGGGGAATTGAGGCCTTTAAGCGTGCGGGAGTAGAATTTCAGATCAACACGACGATCACTCGTTTCAATCATCATCAGATACAAGATATTTTGAACCTGGCGATCAAGCTGGGAGCCGCTGCCCACCACATCTTCCTTCTCGTACCCACCGGAAGGGCTCGCGACATGGCGGAGCAAGAGATATCTCGGGAGGATTATGAAACAACACTTCACTGGTTCTATGATCAAAGTTTCACCTGCTCCATTCAACTCAAGGCCACCTGTGCACCCCATTTCTACAGGATCTA
Source organism: Deltaproteobacteria bacterium (assembly GCA_011056835.1). GTDB lineage: Bacteria > Desulfobacterota > Syntrophia > Syntrophales > UBA6807 > DSDU01. The sequence continues at coordinate 1,667 of DSDU01000254.1, read as the reverse complement.
TCATCAAAGAAAAAAGGAAATAAGAGATGGATCGAACATGCCGCAAGGCCCTTTGCACAGCATGACCAGGGGATGCATGGGGGGAAGTTCATTCTGTTTCATATCCCACACGGGGCAGATTCAACCCTGCGGTTTCCTCGAAATCGACTGCGGACAGCTCACGGAAAGGGACTTCAAGGATATCTGGGAAAATTCAAAGATTTTCAAAGAGTTGAGAGATTTGAGCCTCTATAAGGGGAAGTGCGGGCGGTGCGAATTTTTCAAGGTATGCGGCGGGTGTCGCGCCCGGGCGTATGAGATGACGGGAGACTACCTTGCGGAAGAACCGTTCTGCGTCTATGAGCCGGGGAAGTAGTGGTGAGTGTGAAGTGAGTAGTGGTACGTGAGAACAACAGGGGGCAGGGCGCCGGGAGGAGGAAAACACCGGTTCCTGCGGGAGAATATGTGGATGGATCAAGGAAGGCCGGAAGTAAACACGACGATAACAATGCAGACTGCTGATCGCTGAAAGCTGAGAACATGGATGCCATCGACAGAAAAATTCTTAATATGATTCAGAAGGAATTTCCTCTTGAGACCGAACCTTACAGAATTATGGGCGACAGAATCGGTCTCACCGAGGATGACGTTTTCGAACGGGTCATGAGGCTCAAGGAATCGGGCGTTATCCGAAGAATCGGCGCTGTTTTTGACAGTAAGAAACTCGGGTATGCAAGCACTCTCTGTGCCGCAGAGGTGCCGGAAGAAAAGATCGAGGACTTTGTTGCGGTGGTTAACTCGTATCGCGGGGTAACCCATAATTACCGGAGACGGCACCGATACAACATATGGTTTACCTTTATTGCGCCCTCAATGGAGGAAATCGAGCGGTCGCTTGAAGAAATCAGGCACACAACCGGGGTCGTCCAAATTATCAGCATGCCCGCCACACGGACGTTTAAAATTGACGCCAGCTTTGACCTGTAGGGAAATTTCGAAGGAATTCCTGAAAACTCCGCTTAAAACTTATCAGTGAACTCACAATCGCAGCATTTTTTTATTTCGGGGAAGCTGTTGGTTTTACAGTCCCACAATTTCCCCGAGTTGATGTCCATTACGGGGATCAAAACGACCGTGCCGTTGTCAACACCGGATTTATCGTTGAAATGCAGCCAGAGCTGCCCTCCTTTTTTAACCGTTATGCTTTTCAGGGCCTTTATCTGAAAGGATTCGGGACGGGGAATGCCCGCTTCGGCATTTGTCGAGGGGAATTCATTATGATCGAAATAGTACTTCAGGATCTTGCTTTGCGCATCGTTTGCCAGAGACAGCCCGTCAGTGATCGCTGCTGTTCGAGCGGTCTCCGCCTTTTGTTTTTGATAGAACCAGAATCCCAACGATCCGACTGCGACAGCCAGGACAAGTGCCGCGATTATCATTGTACCCTTTGACTGAGCCATCGATTTTCCTCCTCCTTATCACGTATCACGTCATTCCCGATCGATTGTTACGTACTATAATCGGTTGCAAATCAATAATAGTTGAGTGCCGAATCATCATTTCACATGGCGCCTTTCATGATGACGGATCATATCATACGCCGTGACGTATGGGAACGGTAATTGTTGTTTTCCATGCAGTCGTCCTCCGACGAAGCCTGTGGAGGGGGGAGAACAGGGTGCAGGGGG
>DSDU01000027.1 GCA_011056835.1 Deltaproteobacteria bacterium | reverse complement strand
TTTATTCGAATCCACTGCAGACGGGGTGGACCATAAGAAAATTGAAGGGGCTTAATCCTGTTTATATATACCCCTGCCATGGGAGGAGTTTCCACGGTGAGGGGCTCCTCGATCACTTGTAAGTGGCCTCGATGACGTTACTTTTCTGTCTTGATCGAAGTATGTTGATGATAACGGTGCCGAAAAATAGTGATCCGGCGGCCCCGGCGATTGATGAAACGGCGGCAAGATCCCACATGTATCCAGCTGCGATGCCTTCACTCCGCCAGTGAAATACGGAAGTCAAACACCATGTGCATCCCACGGTCGCCCCGATCCATCCCACGATGATACCCTTGCCTTCACTGTGTCGGTACTTGAGAATACCATTGATCAGGATGCCCGTGGAAGTCCCCACAACGATTCCGAAGATGGGGCCTATGACGAGAGATTCCACGATCGAGACGCCCTTGCCGAAATAGGTGAGCGCAGTTCCTCCAAAAATGAAAATCCACAGCCAGATGATAACAAAACGTTGAGTCATGTGTAACTTCCTCATAATAATGTTCTGAAATACAATCGGCACATGAGCAGTCAATTTTAATGATTATTGCTGTTTTTTGCAATCTTCGACCTGTGGAAAGCCAGATGTACAGAGAGAGGATTCGGAAATGAAAGAGGTGCCGGGCTGAGGGAAAACGACAATCTGCGGCATATCTCTTATCCTTCATTGCTGAGGCGTACCTATAAGTATGTCTCAATCCTCAGGATTTAAGGTGCCTTGCATCCCGACATTTTTGGACAGCCTCATAGAGGGGTTTTTTCAACGACGTCCTTAGGGAGAGTTGCCGGCTGTCAGGCATGCCATCCGATGTTTACTGAAACTGATCGATGTTACGGAAAGATCCGTGAGAATTTCCGTTTCTTTCTCGTCTTCCAGCATCCCTGATGGTAGGCATAGCTTGCCAGGAGGGGCAGCGCCATCGTTGCTTCGGCGTAGACCATCTGTTCGTAGACCGTGTCCACCTTTCCCCACGAGCTTGCCTCCTTCAGGGTCGAACTGGAGCATGCGCCGTCCCGAACGTCCGCAACGGTAATCTGAATTGCATATTTATGCATGGGGACGTCCCGGCCCAGGATTTCCGCACAGATGACCGTATCCTGAATGAAATTTTTTGGAACGCCGCCGCCGATCATCAGCAGACCCGTTGTTTCAGCTTCCATTTTGATCATCGTAAGTTCCAGGAAATCCTTCACCGAATCCATTGACACATGGTTGTCCGGGTTTTTGTGCTGATGAAGGACCAGGCCGAATCCGGCGCTGCTGTCGGAGAAAGCGGGACAGAAGATAGGTACGTCATGTTCGTATGCCGCCTGCACGAGAGAGTCTTTTTTCTTTGCGTGGGTCACGAGATACTTTCCCATTTCCTTGATGAATTCCCGTGATGAATAGGGGCGTCGTTCCAGTGAATCGGCAATGTCGGCAACTGTTTGATCGCATGCCTGGAGCTGTTCTTCATCGATAAAGGTGTCGTAAATTCGATCGATATAAAGATTTCGCAATTTCGTATCGTCGACATAGGATGTGCCTTGGTAGTGTTTATAACCAAGGGCTTCAAAAAAATCCATATCGACGATGGCAGCGCCCGTGGCTACAATTGCATCGACCATATTGTGTTGTACCAGATCGACATAGATCTGCATGCAGCCTGCGGCGCTGGTGCTTCCCGCAATGGTCAGAATAACGGCACATTCTTTATCGGAGAGCATCCTGTCGTATATATCTGAGGCAACTGCGAGTTCCCGCGCTGAAAAGGACATACCTTTCATCGCGTTGATGATGTCAACGGAATTGATCTTTTTAATGTCGATATGTTTTACTTCGTGTTGCAGATAGTCTTTTTTCTTCATTGTCGGGTCTCTCTATCCTTGGTATTGGACTACGATGATTTTGCCTTAATATCCTAAAAATATGAATAAAACAAGATCCTGATTTGCAGTGTCAACCGATTTATTGCAACAGCGTCACGAATTCTTCATGAATATCCGATATCCCGCTATAATTGAACTCGGAAGAAGGTCAAGCGCCCCTGATGCTTCAGCCACAGGGGTGAATCCGCAGTCCCTGCAGCTGACCGTTCCCCGATTTTTGACGTAACATCCAGGTGTTATCGAGCCGTCGGGATCAACGTTGATCAAAATATCGTCGTGGCAGGTCCATGAATTGTCAATCATGGCTTTCAGACGACCCGTCGAGTTGAGAATAGGATGTCCATTTCGTTTTAAATCCAGAATGTGTTCTATTGCCGATCGTCGTTCCCGGCCAGAGAGAGCAAGGGGAGCTTCTCCCTGTCCGTACGGGTAGAAAAACTGAACCGTTATTCCTCTTACTGCCGGCACGTTCTTCAGTAGCTCGATCAGTCTTTCCAGATCCCGCCAGTTTTCCCTGTTGACCGTATAGTGAACCAGAATATTTCGATGGTCTGTTGCCGCAAGATTATTCCACACTCGGTCGAATGATCGGCTTCGCAGTCGATCATGAAGGTCCTTCGATCCGTCAAGGCTTACCCAGAGCACATCCACGGGCGATGCAAGGGGATAGGTTCCGTTGGTGGTGACCGCCACGCGAAAAAAAAGATTTTTCGCGTATTCCACGAGATCGTTGAAGTTATGGATTCCGTCACTCCACAAAAAAGGTTCTCCTCCCTCGAAGACGACAATACGGGTACCCCTGTGGTGCAGTTCCCGTAGCGCTCGTGTTGCCGTCTTCCAGCTCATATGAGAGTGTTCATCTGCGGCTCTCATATGATAGGGGCACCCGCCGCACCGGAGATTACACTGATACGTCAGCTTAAAGCTGGCCAGAAGCGGAATGGGTCGCCCGAGGATCTTTCGTCGAAAAAAGAAATCGACCAGACTGGCAATTCCGAGAATTCCATGGTTTCCACTTAGCTGGGTGGTGTGAGTTTTTTCAGTTTGGTTGTTGTTCCCCGTCATGGGGCTTTCTTACCACAACCCTTGGCAGGAGCCAAGCGAAACCGGGAGGCTTTCCGAGAATAGCTTTGTCGCGGGGAATGACGAAAACGTCTCAGGTGGGGCAGTAAGGCCGAAAGCGGCGGAAGCGCAGTTGCAGCTGCGCTGGAGATGCGGGTCTTGCTGATGCGGCATCCGGTATTTGCAGCCATCCGAAGCGGAAGAGTGTGATCGGACGGCATTCTAAATGCGTATTCCGATTTCAAATCCTTCCGCGATCGCCTCCAGGGCTTTTCTCGGCTTGCGGGCGTCTCCGATGACGTGGATTTCCGGTATAATGCGTCTCAGATCCTCAACGAGCGTATCGTTGGAACGGGCACCGAGGGCCAGGACAATGGCGTCGAATCCGTTCAGAAGCCGTTCCTTCCCCTCCTGAAGAACAACGATTTTGCCATGAAAGATATCTTGTACCACTGTATTGCGAAGAATGTTGACCCCTGCCTGTTTCAGAATATTCCTTAAATAAAACGATACGATTGCTCCCATATCACTTCCCAGAGTGCCTGTGGCTTCAAGGACTGTGATTTCTTTCCCCTTGCCTGCCATATAATGAGCGGTTTCCAGACCGACTGCTCCTCCGCCGATAACAGCGATCCTCCTGCCGTCAGGGATATTTCCCCGGAGGACACTCCATGCCGTTGTCGTTTCGGCACTCTTTCCTCGGGTGAATGACGGGATGATCGGTGATGCTCCCAAGGCATAGATGATTGCATGGGGAGACAGTTTCGAAAGTGTATCGGCCGTCGCTTCCCGGTTCAGCATGACTTGGACGCCTGCCTTGGCGATCTGGCGATCCATATATCGAATATAGTCTGTAAAGGATTCCCGGCCGGGGGGAGTTCCTGCGAGTTTAAATTGACCTCCGAGGGCGGGTTCCTTTTCCCAGAGAACAACGTCATGCCCTCGTCGCGCCGCCGTCAGCGCCGCCTCAAGCCCGGCGGGCCCGCCCCCGAGAACAAGAATGTTTCGGGGTGTGTTTGTCCGGTCAACGGTCAACTCAGCCTCCCGAAGGACCCGGGGATTAACGAGACAGGTAACCGGTTCCGTTCTGCCGGCCATCATGCTGTTGTTTATCTGGTCGATGCAGCCCTGATTGCATCCGGTGCATGCGCAAATATCTTCACTCTTCGACGACATGGCCTTGAGCGGCATATTGGGATCGGCGATGAGCGCCCGCCCCATGGCCACGAGATCGGCCTTGCCGGTTCGTATGGTTTCTTCCGCCATCGACGGATTGATGATTCGTCCCACCGCAATGACCGGAATGGAGACAACCTTTCTGATGCCCTCGGCGAGGTCGATAAAGCATCCCTCTTTTTCGTACATGGGTGCCACGGTTGCTTTGTATGATCCGTATACCCCTGCCGTAACGTGAAGCGCGTCGGCGCCGGCCTCCTCGAGAAGGGGAGCGATTTCCTGCATATCTTCGAGGGTCTCACCGTCCTTGATATAGTCGTGTCCGTTCATACGCACGATAACGGGTAACGGCGATTCGGACGCTTCTTTGATTCCCCGGATGATTTCCTTACAGAATCGGGATCGCCCCATGGCGTCGCCACCGTAAAGATCCGTCCTGATATTAGACCGACGCGAAAAAAAGTTGCCGATGAGATATCCGTGACATCCGTGCAGTTCCACCATGTCGAATCCCGCTTCCTGCGCCCGCCGTGACGCCTCCACGAAGGCATGGATAATAAGCTTGATTTCCTCGATGGTCAGTTCCTTTGGAAGATCCCGACAAACGGGACATGCGATGGAGGAAGGAGCAACCGGCTGTTCTCCCCAGAACGCGGCATGAATCTGTCTTCCCAGATGACTTAATTGAATGGCGATCTTTGTTCCATGAACATGAACGGCATCGGTCAACCGCTTCAGCGACGGGATGAAACGATCGTCCGATATATTAAGGTGAAACCGGGCGAATTTTCCCTGCGGCGGAACCATTACGGAAGCGGCTTCCGTGATGATCAATCCCGTCCGGCCACGTGCCCGTTCGACGAAATAGTCGACGATCTGTTGTGATGCCGCTCCATCGGTTGTCGCATTGGTAGCCATTGCCGGCATGACAATTCGATTCTTCAATTTAACTGTGCCGATGGTCAGAGGTGAAAAAAGGAGTGGATACGATGGCATGGTAATCTCCTGTCACGTTGATTTCCTTTGTTCGAAGCAGCCGGAAAGATTGTCGTGATCGACGCGTAGAGCATTATTCAGTATCAGGTTGTGGAATAAGAATATCGCTCCGGTGTTCCGAATCCGCGAGTCGAAATCGTATTGATTCGAATGAATTTCAAAATCATCAGATATGATGTCTCCATCAGCATGAACTGATACAGTATATCCGGCCACTTGTGCCCTGGGATCGGTTTTTTTCTTTGATTGGGGCAAAAGCTTGAATCATACGTATCGCGATACTGGTCCTGTTTTTTTATAGCCGATACTATTCGTATATGACGACGATATGCCTGACAGTTGGTGTCTCCTCCTCCGAATGAGAACGGATAGAGACGGCAGCATTCCGGTCTCAGGGGATATATGCCGCACTCGTTCGTTTCTCCTTTAAAAAAAGGACAGGGCAGTGCATCACTGCGATACCTCTTTTTATACCGTTCTTCATAGATGAAGCGCACATCATATGACGGTTTGCCAAGATAATGAGCAATTTCTTCAAGCGTATCTTCGGCAATTCGCGGTGTATAGGTTCGGCATCGTTTGCCGCATCTTCGGCATTCAAACGGAACATAAACGTTATAATGCTCGAAGCATATCTCTGTAAACAAGTGATCCGGTTTCATCAACTCAAGTCCATCCCATGATCTCTCATCAGAACCGTCTGTTTCTGTTGTTTAACCTCCTGAAGGAGAACGGGCCTTAAGTTTTGATTTACAATCCTCATCGACCATATCTGTCCCAAACAGCGGCCTCCCGTTGCGTGAAGATTATTCATATTTTTTTACTTGCTCATCTTTACGCAACACTCGATCTGCTCCCTCTGCCATGGCAAGCATCTCGTCTTCTCCGGGATATATGAACACAGGCGCGATCGAACCGACCCAGTCTTCTATCCATTGGGTTAGCAATTCCGACTGTGCAAGCCCTCCCGTCAAAACAATCCCCTGTACATTACCTTTGAGAACCGCATACATTGCTCCGATGTCTTTTGCAACCTGATACGCCATCGCTTTAAAAATAAGTTCTGCCCGTGTGTTCCCCGTTTTGATCATATCCTGAACTTTTTTTGCATCGCTGGTGTCAAGATAGGCAAACAATCCGCCCCGGCCGACCAGTTTTTTCTCCAGCTCATCTCTGCTGTATTCACCTGAATACGAAAGCTTGACAAGATCGAGCGTCGGCAGGCTGCCGCATCGTTCCGGGGTGAAAGGACCTTCTCCCAGGCCATGGGTGCAGTCGATAACAGCACCGTTTTTGTGGGCCCCAATGGTAATGCCGCCCCCGAGGTGAGCTACCACCAGATTAACAGCTTCATAGGCTTTGCCGAGCTGAGCAGCCGCCCGTCGTGCCGCAGCTTTCTGGTTAAGGGCATGGAAGGCGCTTTTCCTTTCAATGTCGGGAAGTCCAGAAATCCTGGCCAATTCGTGAAATTCGTCCGTACTGGGCGGATCGATGACAATGGCCGGCCTGTTGTGTTTTTCCCCGATTCTCATTGCAATGGCGGGGCCGAGCGCCGATGGATGCCTGCCGTACTTCCCGGTGAGGAGATCCTCGCACATGGTTGTGTTGATTTCATATGCCCCGGCGGCACCCGGTTTCCCCAGTCCCCCGCGGCTTATAATAATATCGATATCGTCTACATTGACGGCATGATTGTCAAGGAATGCAAACACATCCGCTTCCCGCCGGGGCAGCTGATCCTCAAGAGAGCGATACTGCGAAAGTTCATCGCTGCTGTATGTAATGGATTCAGTGACCATGGGCTGCGTTCCTTTGAAACAGGTTATCTTTGTCGATGTCGAGCCCACATTAATAGCCAGAATACGGAGTTCAGAATTCATGTCATCCCCCCCTTTCACACATCATGGCGGCGAGTGCGATTTCCGTCACTTTGTTTTCCGCCGAAACGAAAGGTAGATCGAGAATAACGGGCCTTTTTGTTCCCGCAACTATCCCGATCATTTGCATTTTGCCGATAAACACCAGTAATTGGGACAAAGGATATCCCACATCGATATCGGGAACCAGGTAAATATCAACCGTTCCCGTTACCTCACTCTGAACACCTTTTCTCTGTGCCGCCTTCTTATCCAGGGCACAGTCGATATCAAGGGGACCTTCCACAACAACACTACCAAATTGGCGTCGTTGGGACATTTTTGAAAGAATTGCCGCATCTAGTGTTGATGGTATTGCAGGGTTGACCTGTTCTATCGATGCCAGTGCAGCCACTCTCGGCGTTTCAATATCCAGTATACGGGATAGCCCGAGAGCGTTCTCGAGAATGGTGACTTTGTCCGGAAGGGATGGCCTGTTGTTGATGTATGTATCGGTAATCAGAATCAACTTATCCTTTTTTTTAAGCTGATAGATAGAGACGAAGCTTGCCAGTTTGCCGGTCAGAAGTCCGCTGTTTTTGTTTACAACAGCATCGATGAATGTTTGATGGGAAATCTGTCCCTGCATGAGGATATCTGCCTGTCCGTCTCTGGTCATGGCAATGGCTTGTGAAAGCGCCGCATCCTGATCGTTTACGTCAACGATTTCATAGTTTCCCATGGCAATACAGGTATCCTTGAGGATGGGTTCGATTTCTTTTCCCCTGCCTATGAACAGAGGTGTAATGATCTGCGCTGCAACTGCGGCGTCGACGGTCGGAATGGTTTTTGTGCCAGCCCAGGGGATGGCGAGTTTATTCATAAGGCTTTTCTGTTGCGACACATTTCTGATGTCCCTGAATGATTTTATCATGTTAATGCGCCCCCTTTCGTAACATGTCGGCCACGACAACCCCCATGGCGATTTCTCCGACGATTGAATTACTGGAATCCGAGCGGGATGGAATAAGCGCAGGGCCTTTTGATGTCATGACGAGAGAACGGCGATGAACGTCAAGGAAAAAGTCGAGCTTGCAAAGAATATTTCCAGCGTCCAGAGAGGGTACCAGGAGTATCTCCGGTATATCAGAGATGTCGATGTCGTCGCAGGAACTGAGCCTGATTCCCGGACCCACAATAAAGTCGTGAAATGACGTTGCATCGACGACCTCGCATTCACCGAACTCTCCCGCCGTCGCCGCCCCTTTGATAAGCTTCCAATCCTTATACGAGTCAAGTTCACCGCCGATTTCACGCTGTCCTGAAAGTGCCGAGATCCGTGGTCTGGCATATCCGAGAACATGAAAGAGAAAGACGGCATTTTTTATTACCGCCGTCTTGGCTCTGTAGTCAGGATGTATATTGACTCCCGTATCGGTAAACGATGTCAATCGCTTCAATTCGGGTATTTCCCAGAGAGAGATGACACTGATCGTCCGTCCCGTTCCCAGTTTTGCCTCTTCCCGGATAATTGACCGATAAATATACGAGGTGGGAATCTGACCTTTGCTCGACATATCGACATCCCCGGAAAAGAGCATGGCCGTGCCGAGATTTGCAATGGTCTGTCGATCTTCTTCATAGATTTTTTCAACTTCGGTGATTCGAAATTCGACCTCGTCAGCCACTTTATTCATCTTGTCCCGGTTTCCGATCAGAACGGGTTCGATATAGCCTGCTTCAGCGCTCTTCTTGACGGCCAGCATGAATTCACTGTCTTCAGGAGCAAGAACGGCCAGCTTTTTCGGACCCTTCTCTTTCGCCAGTCGAGAAACGTCTTCCAGCGTACGAATCATGATGATCTCCTCCTTCATTATGATGATTGCCACAGGTCATCCGCACCGGTTGAGCCATCATCAGGTCGGACGCCGGCAATGATGTGAACGATGTCGCATTGATTTCCTCAATGGCATTGCAAAGAGGGTGCCATGAAACTGAATGGGGTCGGTTTCACTGCCGGCCTCATGGCTACAAAGGTTTTAACGTTTGGTCGCCTCTGATTAACGCAAATAAGATCGCTCGAAAAACATGGAGAGTGATGCAATTTATATTGTCAAACGAGTGCGTGAGAAGCTGTTGAAACAACACCCTTACAGACATGTGTTCGGTATTTTAACACTGTGTAGAAATATTTAACACTTCTACGTGTCAGTAGTCTCTCCAACGATGAGCTACGATGCTAACGACTGTTCTGCAGAGGTATTCCCAGTTTCTTCATCTGATAGTGTAATCCGAGGCGTGTGAGGCCGAGCATTTTGGCGGCTTCCGTTTTGTTACCGTGACAGAGGTCGATGGCCCGTTTAATGAGAATGGATTGAAAATTCTGGGTCAATTCTTCATAATCGAAACTGTCAGCCATACCGGTCAGCTCGGCGAGTATTGACGATGCGCGGCTCTGTGAATGATTGTTTCCGGTCCTTACTTCGATGGGAAGATTTTCCGGTGTAAGAACAGGGCCGTCCTCCAGTATCATGATTCGTTCGACTGTATTCAGCAATTCACGTACATTGCCGGGCCAGTCATAACCGAGTAGTAAATCCCGGGCTTCGTCTGAAACTTTTTTGGTTGATTTTCGAAATTCCCGGGCCTTGTAAATAATGAAATGTTCGATCAGCGGCATAATATCGGCTTTGCGTTCCTTCAGTGACGGCAGGTAAATATTAATAACATTAAGCCGGTAATAGAGGTCCTGTCGGAATGTCTTATTGTCGACCGCTTCTTTCAGATTCCGGTTGGTTGCGGCAATGATCCGTATATTCACTTCAATTTTTTTCGTGCCGCCCACACGGCGGAACGATTTTTCTTCTATGACCTGGAGCAGTTTTGCCTGAAGGACGACGGGCATTTCTCCGATTTCGTCGAGAAAGAGAGTTCCGCCGTTCGCCATCTCGACAAGTCCTTTCTTTTGCTTTTTCGCGTCTGTGAATGCTCCCGCTTCATGGCCGAACAGTTCGCTTTCCAGGAGAGTCGGCGGAATGGATGCGCAGTTGATTTCCACAAAGGGCTGGTAAGCCCTCATGCCGTTATAATGGAGGCATTTAGCAATCATACTCTTGCCGGTTCCGCTGGCTCCTTCGATGAGGATAGTAGCGGCGTCAGTGGTTGCCACCCGCGTCATGTTTTCCATGACCTTTTGCATAGCCTCGCTCGTGCCGATAATATTGTGATAACCGTATCGCTCCTTATTTTTGTATATGATCTGTTGAAGTTCCATTCGGAGTGAGCGGATTTCCAGTGCCATTTTAACAATGGAGATAATTGCACGGGCCTTGACCGGTTTGTGGATGAAATCGAATGCCCCAAGAGCCATGGCCTCCCGGGACGAATCGATATCCCCATAGGCGGTCATGACAATGACGACAATATCGGGGTGTGCGGCTTTCACGGTCCTGAGAATTTCGAGACCGTTCAGATCCGGAAGGCGCATGTCGAGCAAAATGAGATCCGTTTCATCCGATTCAACCACCTGAAGGCATTCCTGCCCGTTTTCGGCGCAACGGACGGCATATCCTTCCTCGGTAAGGGCCTTATGAAGCGTCGTTCGGATCAGTTCTTGATCGTCAACAATGAGCAGTCTGTTCATGGTGAGCCTTGTCTCGTCCGTGTTCCGGTATCATAACGATGACTTTTGTTCCTTCCCCGGGAGCGTCTTCAATAACAATATTTCCACTGTGAGCTTCGATGATTCTGTGGCAGTTGTAGAGACCCAGGCCGGTGCCCTTGGCTCGCGTGGTGAAAAAGGGGTCGAATACCCGTTCCTTCAGTTCCGGTGAGATTCCCCTGCCGTTGTCTTCAATGATGATGCTGATACCACCGTTGCTCAGGCCGTAATAGGTGTGGTGTATCATGGACGTTTCAATTGTCAGCACGCCGTTGTTTCCCATTGATTGAATGGCATTCAGAGCAATATTGATAATGACCTGCTTGATCCTGTCTCTGTCCACCTGCACGGGCGGAGGTGTGCCGCCACAATGCACGATCAATTCAATGTTGTCTTTGTAACAGAGGCCCGACAGAAACTGTGCGGCGTCATTCACAATGTCATTGATGTCACAGGTTTGGAAATTCATTTCTTTCGGTTTTGCAAAATCGAGGAGATCACTGATGATGTCATCGATTCCTTCGATCTCCTCCATCGCGCGGACCAGCATACTCCGCCGGGGATCGTCCGCTGAAAGGTTTTGCATCGTAAGTTCGAGGGTTGCGCCGATACCCATGAGAGGATTACGGATTTCGTGGGCGATACCAGCTGCCAACTGTCCTATCGAGGCGAGTTTTTCCATTCTCTGAACCTGGTCACTGATAATTTTTCTTTCCGTAAGATCCTGGAGTAAAAAAAGGGTTCCTGTTTCGTTTCCATCCATATCCTGCAAGGGGGACGATGTTATTTCCAGGTAACACCGGGAACCGTCGGGACGTCTGAAATCATACTCCTTTCGTGATTGTCGTGACGGTGACGACAGTATTTCTCTCAGTAATGAGAGCAGACTCTGGTGCAGGGTCATGTCACGTATATTTCTATTAAGGATGTCCTTTTGGTGAAACGACAGTATAGCCTCGGCGGTCCGGTTAATCGATATGATTTTTCCGGTGCTGTCGATGGTGAGAATGCCGTTGGGAGAGCTGTCAAGGATGTTTTCGTTTAAGTTTCGCTCGCTCATCAATTGTTTCAGCGACTGGCTGTTTTCTACGATAATGCTTGCCTGATTTGCAAAGATCGTAAATGCTTCAATCTCCTCCGTCGATATCGGCTGTTCCTCCAGTGGTCTGTTGACTCCCATGCAGCCGATGATTTTTCCTTTGACCGTGAGGGGGGAATAGACGACTCGCCCCCTGTTAAGGCGTGTGGTTATTGTCTGGTCGATCGTGGTGAGCCGCGGGTCATGAAGGGTGTCCTCGAAATACATGACCTGTCCTGACTTCACAACTCTTGTTTCCATGCAGTCATGTTTTTCCATGTGAAAGGGTTTGTTGTACGCCCAATACTCTCCCTTTTCTCCGAATCCCGTGATCATTCGACATTCCAAGAGCGCTGTTTCGTTGTTGATCAGAAAGAGGCAGGCGGCGGAAAATCCGAGATCTTTTTTTGCACTTAGCAGGATGGCATACAGGATTTCGTCAATGCTTATATTTTGTGTCAGGAGGCTAGAGATCCTGAATATGGATGTAATGACTTTATTTTTAGCTTCCAGTTCCCGTGTCCGTCGATTCATGGCACACCTGTGATTCCGGTTTTAGATGTTGTTTCAAACCAGCAAGATTTGTTCCAACGATGATCGGACACAGATAAAATGATATCCTCTGTAGATCCCGTGTGGATCGTAAAACTGGACGGTTGTCAATGTCCTTTGTCTGCTGTAGGCTCTCCCGCTGATGCACGTCATCACGATCCTTCACGAACGTCGAGCCCTTTTTCCTTTTTATAGTAACCGTAGATGTGCCGAATGAGCTTTCCGACGACGACGAGGCCGAAAAAAATCCCCACGGCGATCCCCATCGGTATGGCTATCATGATGCTGAGGTGAAATGCAAACCAGAGCAAAGGAATAAAGATTATTATTGATGCAACGGTAATTAACCCGACTAGAAAATCTGTTATCATCGTACGTTCCTTTTAAACGGAATTGAACGACATGGTTTATCAACATGCATCACCATCATATAAGTATGTGTGGTAAAGTCAAGTACTATCGAGCTGTTGCCCGGGCATAATTTTGGATGCGTTAACGGGATGATCATGTGGGATTAAAGTAGTGCGGGGCGAAGGTGAACGTCGATAAAAGGTGACTGAATAGGTCGAGAAAGTCTGGCAAAAGGGTCCTTTTTCAGAATATTACCGCAGAGGATGTAGAGTCCGCAGAGCAAAACATAAGATTTTAAATGTGAACTCCTGCCGGTTGAAGCCGTTATTGTGAGGGACCGACACGCTTGAATCTGCGGACCGTTTCAGAATGCTGTCAGGTTAACGTCTCAGCCTTGCGGTGAGGAAGAGTAACCGAATGGAGCAGACATTATTTATGTGCTGTACCCGAATGATCTGTTCTTAACCGGAGTAAGGTTATGTGAACGGATATAACGGAGAGAAAGAAAAAGGCCGGAGCGTGAGAGCTCCGGCCTCGGGTACCCGTGTTGTGGTGTGACTATCTCTGGCCCATCAGCTTCCGGGCGATGACCATCCGCTGAATTTCATTGGTGCCTTCATAGATCTGG
>DSDU01000029.1 GCA_011056835.1 Deltaproteobacteria bacterium | reverse complement strand
CCTGAATAACAGCGTTACATCTGTACAATCAATGCGTTATTTGCCGCTTAAAAAGGCACCGACGGTGAGGTATGCTTTTTTTAAAGAACAACAGGCGCTAAGGAAACTCTAAACTCTAGTAAATAATAGTGAAAAGGAATTATGACCAATGGCAGCATCAGACGTAACGCAAATCACCGTTAACAACCGCAAAGTCGGCATCATCGGATTGGAAAGCACCATTCTGGACATGGCCGATGAGTATGCGGAAAAATCAGACGGAGAAATCCAGGCTGAAATGATAAGACGCCTGTCCCGGGAAAACTATATCCCCGATCGGGTGGTGGACAATTATGGCACGGCATTTCTCCGGGAATTCAGAAAGCATCTGGGACAGGATTATGAAGAAGAGACGGGCGCCCTTCCATTGGAGGTGAAGATCCTGGGCGTCGGCTGCGCCCGCTGTGACGGGATGAAAAAGGAGGTCATCAACGCCCTGGCAGAGCTGAACCTTGCCGCCGACGTTGAACACATAACAGATATGAGGGAAATCGTGAAATATCGTGTTATCGGCTCACCGGCGCTGCTCATAAACGGAAAGACACGATGCGTCGGCACCGTACCTTCAAAGGATCAAATAAAACGGTGGCTGCAGGAATCAACGGATCAATGACGACTCCCGGACGGGATGAACCGGAACGGCTCTGAGTTTCCTGTGTAAGAATGGGGTATACAGTCAAAACCATTGATTAAAGGGTACCAAAATGGTTCATGCCCATTATCACTCAAATACCTGGGGTAAACGCCTCATCATAACGATGGTAATGAATCTGATCATTCCCATCGTTCAGATCATCGGCGGCTTCCTCACCGGCAGCATGGCACTGATCAGTGATGCCCTCCATAATCTCGGTGATTTCACCGCCACGTTAATCAGTTATATCGCACTTCGTATCGGCGAGAAGCCGGCGACTCCCCGCCTGACTTTCGGTTATAAACGTATCGAAGTGTTTGCCGCCGTCGTTAATGTGGCATTACTCACGGCGGCCTGTTTCTACATCGCCTACGAGGGATGGAAGCGTTTCACCAATCCCAGGCCCATTCAGGGTGAGCTTGTGATTGTCTTTGCTCTTATCGGCTTCATCGCCAATATGATCGCTGTTCTTATCCTGCATAAGGGAGCGAAGGTAAATCTGAATCTCAGGAGCGTGTTCCTTCATATGCTCACCGATGCCCTCACCTCGGTCGGTGTGGTGGTTGTAGGAATCATCTGGCTTTTTGCGCCGCTCTATTGGCTCGACTCAGTTGTTTCATGGATGATAGTCGCACTCATTCTTTACGGTGCCTGGGATATTCTGAAAAAAGCCTTTCACTTTCTCATGGATGCAACACCGCCCGGCATGGATATCAACACCATCCGGCATGCAATGCTCAGCATCGACAACATCGACGACGTTCATCACATTCATGTCTGGAATATATCGCCGGAACGAATCGCTCTCGCCGCTCATGTCATTGTTCCCGACCAGATGTTGAGTGATGTGGACAAACTGGCGGTAGAAGTCCGGGAAATGCTCTTTTCCCGTTTTAATATCGACCACCCGATCCTCCAGTTTGAAACGCGGAGGGATACCGATATTCAAGATCTCCGTCACATGTAAGAGATGCTGTCGCACGGGTGAAAATGACTGTGAGCAATCGATTGAAAGATCCTGCCGACGGAAACGAAAAGATGAACCCGTTGATGGCTGCTCTGTCAGCGGATTCACGATACGGTTTTTTTGTTGTCATAAAAAATATTCTTGAATAATTTTCCAGGGCAGTATATTTTTAAGACAAATCTATACAGTCGGTCCCCATTCAGTCGGAGAATTCATCCTCATGATCTTGATTGAAGTCTCTCTATCTCTTTACGTGTCCTGAGTTTTTGAACGCCAGGTTTTCTTCACCACATTGCATCGCCATCACCATTCACCATGCTCTTTAAATCACGCCACAGGTATCTGCTGCAATGCTTTAGTATAACGATTCGGTTGATTCCATCCCATGTCTTGAGAATGAATGTTCAATAAACATGAAGAACGGGGGAGAACAGGCGTGTCCGAATCAGTTCAAAGAAAACAAAAACCCTCCGCAAAGACAGTGTCGACTGAACACGTCGATGGGGTCGTTTCCCCCTCTTCATTCTGGAAAGGCGAACAGCACTTGAACATTATTCTTGAAGGATCTCCCACTCCCCGGTTCGTTATTGATAACAATCACAGAGTCGTTCACTGGAACAAAGCGCTGGAGAAGATGAGCGGCATCACATTCAGTGAGGTCGTCGGAACGAATCAGCACTGGCGGGCATTTTACAATAAAGAGAGGCCCTGCATGGCCGACCTTCTGGTCGACGGCCGCATTGATGAAATAACCCGTTGGTATGCCGGTAAATTCAGAACGACAGACCTCATCCCCGATGCATACGAAGCAACAGATTTTTTCCCCGCCCTCGGTGACGGGGGGAAATGGCTGCGATTCACCGCAGCGACCCTGAGAGATACCGATGGATCTATTCTCGGCGCTATCGAAACCCTGGAAGACGTGACTGACCGTATCCTTGCAGAAAATGCTCTCAAAGTGAGCGAACAACGATTGAAAACGGTTCTTGAGGGGTTACCCATCCCTACATTCGTGATAAGCCTCGACCACAAGGTCATTTACTGGAACAAGGCGCTGGAAGAGATGAGCGGCATCGCGTCGAATGAAGTCATCGGTACGAATCATCACTGGCGGGCATTTTATCATCATGAGAGACCCTGTATGGCCGATCTGCTGGTCGACAATATCTTTGATGAAATCCCCCGGTGGTACGTCGGAAAGTACGAGCAATCTCAACTCATCAACGAAGCCTTCGAAGCCACCGATTTCTTCCCTGCACTGGGAATCAGCGGCAAATGGCTTCGCTTTACCGCAGCGGCACTGCGGGATTCGAACGGAATACTCTTCGGCGCTATTGAAACGCTTGAAGATATCTCCGACCGCAAGCATGCAGAGGATGCCGTAAAGGAAAGCGAACAGCGACTGAGAACGATCTTCGAGAGCTTACCCATACCGTCATTTATTATCGGTAAAGACCACAAAGTCACCCATTGGAATAAGGCGCTGGAGGAATTGAGCGCTATCAGGGCCGAGGATGCCATCAGTACACGAAAGCACTGGGAAGCCTTTTACAATCAGGAACGTCCCTGTATGGCCGATTTGCTTGTTGATGAATTATTGGATGAGATTCCACCATGGTATGCTGAGAAATATCGCAAGTCCGAGTTGATCGACAATGCTTATGAAGCCACCGATTTTTTCCCGGCACTGGGTTCAAAAGGTAAATGGCTGAGATTCACCGCAGCGGCCATACATGACTTAAAAGGGGGTATCTTCGGCGCCATTGAAACCCTGGAGGACATCACCGAACAGAAACAAATACACGAAGCCCTCAGGGAAAGTGAGCAGCGCCTTACATCGATTCTTGAAGGATCGCCCATTCCCACCATGATCATCGGTAAGGATCACCGTATTCTTTACTGGAACAGAGCTATGGAAAAACTCACCGGCATCGTTGCCGAGAGCGCCATTGGAACGAGGATACACTGGGATATATTTCACGACAAGGAGAAACCCTGCATGGCAGATCTGCTCGTTGACGAACTGCTTGATGAAATTCCTCCCTGGTACACGGAAAAATATTCCAGATCGGGTCTCATAGAGGGTGCATATGAGTCGACAGAGTTCTATTCCGATCTCGGAAAAGAGGGGAAATGGCTGCGATTTACCGCAGCGGCACTCCGCGACTCACGGAAAACGCTCTTCGGAGCGATTGAAACCATAGAAGATATCACAGCATTGAAACTCGTCGAGGTCGCCCTCAAGGAAAAGGAACGAAAATATCTTGAGCTGAGCATCACGGACGGCCTGACGGGACTCGGAAATCTTAGAAATTTCTACACACATATCAAGGGAGAAATTGAACGATCCAATCGCTACAGACATTCTCTTTCCATTCTCATCCTGGACATTGACGATTTCAAGGACTTCAACGATACTTACGGACATCTCGAAGGCGATAAAGTCCTGATGAGAATCGGCCAGGTAATCCGCCGATGTCTTCGGAAGACCGACTCGGGATACCGATACGGTGGTGAAGAATTCACCGTCATTCTCCCGGAAACGAAGGGAGAAGCGGCAACGGCGCTTGCCGAAAGAATTCGAAGAGAATTCGAGCATGAACTGTTTTCACCGAGACCGGGAAGAACGGTGCGGAAAACGGTAAGTATAGGAGTCGCCCAGTATGTGCCGGGAGAAGATTTATCCATTTTTCTCAAGCGGGCGGATGAAAGCATGTACAAAGCGAAAAAGAGCGGAAAAAACCGCGTCTCCATTGCTGCTGATGACGGCACTTATTCCCATCCTGCCGATTACACACATGATAAAGGGTGATTCATCTCCTTTTTGAAACGGCACGATGAGGCACTCGGAAGGCACGACGATATATGAACATCGCTCGGCACGGGAGCCATTACCAGCAGGTGTTACAATTATAACAAGCCGTTCATCACCATGAACCTGATCTTTTGTGATAAAAAGAAAAATTTTTCTGGAAAAAGTAAAAAAGTTAGGATAGAATGGCACCGACTTGTTAACGCTTATCTTTCACAAATTTCCAGAACCATGTCATCCAGGAATGTAATGTTAGAAGAGAAACATTGAAATTGTCATGACATCCAAACAACCTTCAACTCAAAACCGAGTTAGCGCGGAGCGGTTTTGTAACAAGTCGTCACTACACTTCAACCATTAACTCGTTCTTTACATGAAAAGAATTGAACGGTGAATTCGCTTCATAGCTCCGGAGATTTACCGGACGACCCGTAATTTCATGAAATGCAGCATAGTTCAAGCGAAGTCGTTATTGCCCGTTAGCATACGCAGACAAGTGATATTCTCTGCGACAAGAGGAATCATTCTGGATCACACTCAGGAACACCGAGCAGAACTTGAATTTATGACTTCCTGAGACAATGACAACCCGATTTGTTATTGTTGTACGTAAGGCAAATCGCTACCATCGCCGGAGAGCAGAACATGATACCGATACTTATCAACACATCTGAACCGATGGTGAAGGTCAGGGTGGTAACCGTCAAGGATCATTCTTTCAAAACCCTCTCCTTTCTACAAAATCTGGGCATCCTCCATGTGGAGGAGGCAACTGAATTAAGCCCCATTGATCGAGCGGCAATCGACAATCGCAGAAGCGACGTGAGAAAGGCTCTCTCCACATTAGACGCCATTCTGGGAAATCTCGCCGGCGAACGGACGATTCTTGTCCCTGAAGCGACGGACCGTTTACACATAGATGATATTGCCAGGGACGTCCAAAAAATATACTCAGGCATTTCCCACCTTATTCAAAAACGGGACAAACTCCAGGAAGAGATAGCCAATCGCAGCTTTCTCGGCACATATCTCCGGGTTCTGCACCATAAAGTAGATTTACCCACAAAGGATCTCAGCTACTCGGGGCATTATATCTTCACCGGGGTTCTTGTCCTGAGCGATGAAATGAATAAGACATTCGGTGAACGAGCTCGCAACTACCTGCTTCAGGACTTTGCCGTCTCCGAAGGAGGAGAAACGGTTCTTTATTTCATTGCCCGGGCAGATGATCGTCCATCAATTGAGACCGTTATAAGGGAAATGGGAATCACACCGTTGAAAATTCCCCCGGACGATCGCATGATCGGCGACTTTCTGCTTCACAATGATGCAGTGCTGCAGCAAAAAAAGAACGATCTTGCCAAGATTCACGAAGAAATCCAGAAAGCGATTGAAGGAATGCTTGATCGGGTCGTCCTGTATCGGGAGGTTCTTGTCATGGAAGACGAGCGTCTCTCCGTGCTCCAGCAGGCATGTGAAGCCCGATACGTAAATCTCATTGAGGGCTTTGTTCCCGAATCAAACACCGACCAAATCTTTTCCGGTCTCGGAGAACTCATCAATTATACATCCATTGAAAAGCGCCCCCCCATTCCGACGGAAGAACCGCCCACAAAGCTGCGAAATGTCAGAGGGGTCAAACCATTCGAAGTCATCGTCAGCCTCTTCAGCGTGCCGCGATACGGCGACTGGGATCCGACACCGAGCGTCGCATACTTTTTTGCCTTCTTCTTCGGCCTCATGTTGAACGATGCAGTGTATGCCGTCGGCCTGCTCATTCTTGCAAAATTTGTCCTCGATAAACTTGTCGATGACCCGACAAGTGAAGGAACACAATTGTTCAGACGTGTTCTGTACATAAGTGGAGGCACCGCCTTTATCCTGGGATTGTTGTCCGGATCGTATCTCGGCGATTTTTTAAACATGTATTTCGGTGTCGATCTCAAGTTGCTTGCACTCGCCAAGGGATTTCAGGCTCAGGTTACCGATCCCATCTCCTTCATCATTCTGTCACTTATCATCGGACTCGTTCATCTCAACATCGCCCATATACTCGGGATGATAAAGGGGTTCAAAGAAAACGACAAAGGGATGGTAATAAGTAAAATCGGTCTTTTTGTAGTGCAGATTTTCGGCATACCTTATATTTTCAAAGCAATATTCGGGATCACCCTGCTGCCGCTCAGCGAGGCGACCTACGGATTCTTTGCATATCCGCTCATCCTCGGGATCATCTTGATTATTGTCAGCGCATTCATGCAGATGGGGGCCCTGGGAGTGGTGTTCTGGATCTTTGATCTCACGGGCATCCTTGGTGATGTCATGTCATATTCACGACTTGCGGGGGTCGGGCTTGCAACGTTTTATCTTGCCTCCGCCTTCAATCTCCTGTCACACTGGGTATCCACGGCTGTGTCGTCGGTTATACCCGGGTTCATCGGCGCGGCTATCGCCCTCATCATCGGTGTTATCTTCCTCACCGTTTTCCATGTATTCAACCTGCTTTTGAGCAGCCTTGCCGCTTTCATACATTCACTGAGATTGTGCTTTGTCGAGTATCTACTAAAATTCTATGTAGGTGGTGGAAGGGTATACGCTCCGTTTCACCTTAGACATCGGCGGGAAGTAACCGTTGGTAAAAATTTATAAGAGAGGAGTGGGTTATGACAACTATACAAGCATTGGCTACATTTGGCGGTGCCATGGCATTAGCAGGAGGACTGGGCGGCTCCGCTATCGGTATCGCCAACGCCGCATCTTCCGGAGTGGCGACATTATCCGGGGATTCCGGTCAGCTGAGAAATGTCATCGTCCTGGCGTCACTGCCCATGACGCAGACTTTTTACGGGCTTATCATCCTGATTATCATCATGACCGTTTCGCTTCCCAAATTGCCGGACACGGGCGGCGCGGGCATGGCGATTTTAGGAATCGGAATCATGACCGGCTTTGCCCAGTTTTTCTCCGCTGCCTTCCAGGGTGCCGTCTGTGCTTCGGGTATCGCCCTCCTCCCGAAAACACGTGGAGCAATTCTCACATCTTCCATGATGCTTGCCGTCTTCGTGGAGTTGATCGGAGTTCTGGGTCTTGTCTTTACCATTATGGCACTGAGTCTATTAAACCTCATGTAGTAATAATACAAGGGTGAACAATATGGAAACCGATAATATAAGAGAAGCGATCCTCACAAAAGTGAAAGCTGAAGCCGACACTATTGTCGCCGACGCAGAAGCGAAGTCCCGCGAGATGATCCGGAAAGCTCAGGATCAGAAAAAGCAGAAGATCGAGCAAGAAAGGAAAAGAATTATTTCAGATGCTCAGCGGGAAGCATCCAAGATCAAGGCCCAGGCTTCTCTTAAGGCACGACAGGAAGTTCTGCAGGGGAAAGATGCCATTCTGACCAGGATCGTACATGAAGTGAGGAATGAGCTGTCGAAACAGGTTGTTGACAAGGGCGCCTTCGTACCCCTGGTAACGACGGCGATCGATGCGTTTGAAATAGACAAACCGGTAAGAATTTATGTTGCTCCCAAGGATCTTGCCGTCGTACGGGACATCATAGAGACAGACAGCAGTATGAAGGGGAAAATATCGGAAGTCAGGGAACTGGAATGTCTCGGCGGCGTTTTTGCCGAGTCCGATGACGGTATGATGAGCATTGATAATACCTATGATATGCGGCTTGAAATGTTGATGCCCAAAATACTCCCCGACATCGGCAGAAAACTTTTTGGAGATGAATAACGGTGAATCTCATCAACGCACGTTATGCATTCACGTCGGCCTACCTCAAGGGTGAAGAGGCCCGGACAATAATGTCGGATCACATCGAAGGCGTCGTACAGCGATCCAGGGCCATGCCTGAGGCCATTGACGTCATCAAGGAAACGGACATCGGCGAATACCTCCTTGATGTCGCACCGAACGGGTGGTCAACCTTTGATGAGATGGATCATGCTCTCGGAAAATATCTCGGAGACTGTCTGGACCGTCTCGATCGCTTTAAACTGCCCGATGATATGGTGACCATGCTGGCGGCATACATCCGCAAATACGACATTTTGAACATGAAAACCGCCCTCAGGGGAATCCTCATGGAAACAACATATCCCCTGATGCCGGTGGGTGAACTCTCGAATCAGGATTATCTTGAGACACTGACGAGCGCGTCAACGCCGGAGGAACTTTCCGATACCTTTGTAAAAATCAACATGATTGATTTTGCCGCCATTATCAATGACATCAAGGAAAAAGACTCCCGATCGACCACGGAAGCCGAGTTCAACCTGGACAATCTGTTTTTTCGTAAGATGCTTGATGCCGTGGAAAATATGAAGGACAGCGTTATCCTGATCAGGGCTTTGGGTATCATCATCGATCTGATCAATCTTCGCTCCATCGTCCGAACCCTACTGGGCACAAAAGGCCTCTCCCGTGAAATGATCTTTGACGGCGGCAACGTCCTGACCGGTGATACCGTCACGGAATTACAGTCGCTCAAGATCGGAGAAATTGCAGGCAGACTGGAAGATACGGAGTATTATAATGTCGCACAGGATATTGCCAAAAACTTTGAAAAAGAGGGAAACATTGCCGTCGTCGACAGAATCATCGAAAAGCACAAAATCAGACTTCTGGGCGACTTATTGTCCCCACGGGCACTATCACCCTGCAATTTGTTATGGTACCTCATCGTAAAGGAACGTGAAATACAAAACGTTCGGATAATGTTTAAAACATTTATAGACGGCCTGCCGCTTTCAGAAATAAGGGATTATCTGGTGACTGTATCATGAAATCCATGAAAGATTTTAAAATTGCCATAATCGGAAATAAGGATCAGACCACCCTCATGAGGCTCGCTGGAATCGACACCTATGAAAGTATCGACGAAGGCGATCATGATCTCCGGGGAAAAATAAGAAAAACTCTAACCGAGTTTTCCCGGGATCGGTCTATTGAAATAATCATGATACCGGGTAACTGGATGGAGCACGTGACGGATATAGTCCAAAATATTCGAAGAGATAAAAAAGTAACAACCATTGTTATCGATTTCCCGGCACATTTCGACCCGGAAAAACGAGATGTCAAGGGATATTATAAAGCGTATACAAAAAATTTAATTGGATTTAATGTCGAAATCTAATCTGATCCCTGGGGTTCCTCACTGTGGCTTGTTTGTTCCGTCCGTTAAACTTCAGCGGAAAGCAAGCAGCCGATTGGGAGACGAAACAGGGCACCAGATATACGAGGTGAACCATACAAACCAAAAAAGTGAGGCATGACCTATGGCTATCACAGGCAGGATTTGGAGAGTTTCAGGACCGGTTGTCATCGCGGACGATATGCGGGGATCTCAGGTGTATGAAGTCGTTGATGTGGGAGAACAGCGGCTTACCGGCGAAATCATCGCCCTTGAAGGGGATAAGGCGGTCATACAGGTTTACGAGGATACCGTGGGATTGCGCGTGGGAGAACCGGTTGTCGGCACCGGTGAAATTCTTATGGTCGAATTGGGCCCCGGCATGGTGGGCAATATCTACGACGGTGTCCAGCGATCCCTCATCACCATGATGGACGACATCGGCGACTTCCTCACCCGGGGCGCCCGTACGCATGCCTTGGATCGTGAGAAAAAATGGCATTTCACCCCGACGGTTAAAGCCGGAGACGTCGTCGAGGAAGGCGATATTATCGGCACGGTGCCGGAAACAGGACTTATAGAACACAAGGTTATGGTCCCCATCGGCCTTCAGGGCACGATCAGGAACATCTCGGAAGGTGATTTTACCGTAGAAGAAACCATTGCAATCCTTGATCATAAAGGAAAAGAATCACCGCTGAAACTTATGCAACGATGGCCGGCACGGAAACCACGAATCTATAAGCAGAGATTCTTCCCCGAAGACCTTCTTGTCACGGGCACCCGGATCATCGACTATCTTTTTCCCCTCGCCTTGGGAGGAAAGGCCGCCATACCGGGGGGATTCGGTACGGGAAAAACGGTCAACCTTCAACAGATGGCCCGGTGGTCGCAGACTCACTTGAATATTTATGTGGGATGCGGAGAACGAGGAAATGAGATGGCGGACGTTCTCTACAGTTTCAAGAAATTGAGAGATCCCGCAACGGACAGACTGCTCCAGGAAAAGGAAATCTTTATTGCCAACACGTCCAACATGCCTGTTGTGGCACGGGAAATCAGTATTTACCTGGGAATAACCATGGCGGAATATTTCAGAGACATGGGATACGATGTCCTCCTTGTTGCAGACTCGACGTCACGATGGGCCGAGGCAATGAGGGAGATCGGTGCACGACTGGAGGAAACGCCCGGTGAAGAGGGATTTCCTACCTACCTCGGCTCACGCCTCGCCAGCTTTTATGAACGATCAGGCCGGGTAACATGTATGGGTCGTCCGGAACGCATGGGATCGGCCACTGTTATCGGTTCCGTCAGTCCTCCCGGAGCAGACTTCAGCGAACCGGTAACTCAGTCGACATTGCGAATCATTGACGCGCTCTACTCCCTTGATGTGGCCCTTGCAAACAGGCGGCATTTTCCCACTATAAGCTGGCTTCAGAGTTACAGTATGTACGCCGATTCGGTGGACAAGTGGTGGAACCGAATCAGTAAGGACTATACGGACGTTCGCAACAGGACGCTCATCATCCTTCAGAACGAAGCCGATCTCGAAGAAATCGTGAGGCTCGTCGGGCCCGAAGCTTTGCCCGAAGACGACAAATTACTCCTTCTCGTGGCGCGAATGATCAGAGAAGACTTCCTCATGCAGAGTGCCTATCATCCCGTCGATACCTATAGTCCTCCTGAGAGATCACATAAAATGCTGAGTACCATTATCAGGTTCTACGACGTGGCAAAGGAAATGGCTGAATCGGGAATGCTCGTCAGTGAAATTGCACAATCGAAGCTCATCCCGCGGATTTCGAGAATGAAGGACATACCGCATGACCAGATCGACGATTATGTCAACAGCCTGCGGACCGATATGGATAAAGGTCTGATCGCTGAAGAAGGAGGGATATAATGGACTCGGTACAACTATTCACCAGGCAGACAAAGGCGATCAGTATCGCTCACCGATCCCTGCTCATCATTGAAAGCATTCCCGGAATCCGTTACAATGAAATCGTCGACGTCCAGCTCGGTACCGGAGAAACGAGAACGGGGCAGGTCATTGAAGTTGGAAAGAAAACAACCGTTGTCCAGGTCTTCGGGGGGGTCAGTGAGGTCGACCTCCAGAACAGCAGGGTCCAATACAAGGGCGAAACACTTAAGCTGCCGGTGTCTCCCGATATCCTGGGAAGGATTTTCGATGGAAGCGGAACTCCTATTGATGGGGGACCGCCCATCGTCGCCGAGGACTATCTCGACATCAACGGCGTACCGGCAAATCCCGCATCCCGAATGCCGCCGGCTGAATTTATCGAGACGGGTATCTCAGCCATCGACGGGTTGAATGTTCTTGTCCGCGGGCAGAAGCTGCCGATTTTCAGCGGTTCAGGGCTTCCCCACAACAAGATCGCCGCACAGATCCTCCGGCAGGCAGCCCTGAGGGGAAAAGCAGAGGACTTCGCCATCGTTTTCGCCGCCATCGGAGTCAGTTACGATGATGCGGCATACTTCATATCAAACCTCGAGGAGACAGGGGCACTGAGTAGGGCCATCGGGTTTATCAACACGGCATCATCTCCGGTCATCGAGCGACTTTCAACACCCCGCCTTGCCCTGACGGCCGCGGAATACCTCGCATGGGAACAGGATATGCATGTTCTCGTCATCCTCACGGACATCACGAATTATTGTGACGCCCTTCGGGAACTGGCGGCAATGAGGGGAGAGATCCCCAGCAGGCGCGGCTACCCGGGATACATGTACACCGACCTGGCGTCCATGTATGAACGGGCCGGACGAATCGCCGGACGGGAAGGCTCCGTAACGATTCTGCCCATCCTGACCATGCCCGACGACGACATCACCCATCCCATCGCCGACCTCACGGGATATATTACGGAAGGACAGATCGTCCTTTCACGGGGGCTCGAAAGAAAAAGGATTTACCCCCCGATTGATGTCTTTCTATCCCTTTCCCGGATGATGAAGGAAGGAATCGGCGAGGGGAATACGAGGGAAGATCACAATAACGTTTTCATGCAGTCGTATGCCGTATACGCTGAGGGTAACTATTTACGGGAAATTTCAACAGTTATCGGTTCGGAAGCGCTGAGCGATCGTGACAAAGTGTATTTGAGCGCCGCAGATCGATTCGAACGTACATTTATCTCTCAGGCAGAGCATGAAAGAAGAAGCGTCGAAGAAACACTCGGCATTGCCTGGAACATATTTTCCATGCTTCACAAGGAGGATCTGAAGTTGATCCAGGAAGAATACATCAAAAAGTACTTGCCTGAACCATCATAAAGCGAGTGTGCCATGGCTGCGAAAGTAGAAGTAACACGACCGACAAAAATGGAGCTTGCCCGACTCAAACGTCGACACAAGCTTGCCACGAGAATTCAGAAGATCGTCAAGGACAGGCTTTCCATATTGATTATGGAATTCCTGCAGACGGTAAAGGAATGTGCTGCAGTGAAGGAAAGACTGCTTTCAGAATTTCAAGAAGCATTTAAGGCTCTTTCCATTGCATCGGGGTATCATGGCACTGTTCCGCTGGAGAAAGAACTTCTCACTGCCGAGATGGCAATCCGGGTAACTTCCGGCATGAGAAACGTCGCAGGGGTGCGCATGCCGCTGTTCGAAATCGAACAGGCTGAACCGGTACGATCCGTCGTCAAGGAT
>DSDU01000011.1 GCA_011056835.1 Deltaproteobacteria bacterium | reverse complement strand
TATCTCATCATCAGGCAGCATTTATGCCTAATCAGGAGTATGGCGCTTGGTGTGTAATATAAACGGTATCATGCCTTGCCTGATGATGAATGTGTGGATTATGACTTTTTCAGCAAGCCCTAAGTAGAATGATTGACTTAGTATTTTAAAAGTGTTACGTGAACTTAGTCTACGGAAGATACATCGTCAGAGGGTATGGCGTTCGCAATAGCTAATGAGCGAAAACAGTGAGCATACACCATCAGAAAGGTTGGGCCTTGCCGGTCTCATAAACATATTCATACGATCCCTTTCCATTCAGTCGTCATGGAACTTCTCCAAGATGCAAAATATAGGTTTAGCATTTTCCCTTATTCCCTTAGCGAAAAAAAAGGAGAAAAATAAGGAAGAAGCCGCCCGTTTCTTGACAAGGCATACTGAATTGTTTAATACCCACCCTTATTTGACGGGACCGATTATCGGATCTGTGGTGAGGTTGGAAGAACGGGGATCAACGGGATCGGATGATGCGGCACGTCGGCTCAAAAAGGCCCTCATGGGACCTTACGCGGCGATGGCCGATCCATTTTTCGGGGGAGCCTTGAAACCCTTGGCGGCGCTTGCTGCGGTCATGCTGGCGATGGAAGGCAATCTTGCGGCGCCGATAACATTTTTTTTGCTCTTTAATATGATGCATCTATGGGTTCGATTACGAGGCTTTGTGAATGGCTATCGAGATTATGAAGGCGGAATGAAATTTCTCAGAAGTTTGGACGTGCCTCAAATGTCCCGAAGAATGAGATGGATATCTATCGTGCTTCTCGGGATGATGACCTGCGTGATGCTTCCGATTCCGGCAATTTCGTCGATAGGGTCTTTAGGGTGGGCCAACACTGTGTCGAACATGATGGTGCTGATGTTCATTCTTGCCTGCTATCAATTATTGCGGAGACGCATTTCGCAAATTATTATTCTGTACGGAAGTCTTATTGTTTTTCTAATAATAACAGTGTCGTGATATGAAAGAAATGAAAACCTTTACATTGAAAAACGAACTGGGGCTGCATGCCAGGGCTGCCGCCATGCTGGTGGCGGTGTCATCGAATTTTAAGTCGAAAATACTGTTCGAACGCGATGGTAAAGAAATCAACGGAAAGAGTATTTTGGGTATATTGACGCTTGCATGTCCCAAAGGAAGTAGTATAACAATCAGTGCGGAAGGAGATGACGCACGCGAAGTGATGGAGCAACTCGGTAATCTCATCGAAGGCAAGTTCGGAGAGGATTAATGGAGGCAGGCGCGATAAAAAAAACAATTGTTCTCAAGGGTATCGGTGTATCTCCCGGCATTGTCAACGGTCGGGCATATCTTTTCAACTGTCAGGACCTTCCCACAACCTACTATAAACTTGATACGAAGGTCCTCGTGTCAAAAGAAGTCAAAAGATTCAGAAACGCCCTGAAGGCATCGAGCCGGGAGCTGCTGGAGATCAAAGAGCGAATCAGCAGAAAAGAGGGGATAGAACCGTTATTCGTTGATATTCACATTATGATCCTGAAAGACAAGATGTTTATTCGTGAGACCGTCGAGAATATCAGGGAACGCAGAGTCAATGCGGAATGGGCCTTGAAGCTGACGTTGGTAAAGTATCGTGACATATTCAAAAAGATGGGTGATGAATATATCCGGGAGCGGATCAATGATGTTGAATATGTGAGTGAACGGATACTGCGTAATCTATCCGGCAAATCCTGTGAGAAAATATCCGATATCGAGGAAGAAGTAATCATTATAGCCCGGGACCTGTCGCCTGCCGATACCATACAGATCAACACCGAGAAAGTCCTCGGTTTTGCCACCGATATAGGCGGCAAGACGTCCCACACAGCTATTGTGGCGCGGTCCATGGAAATACCCGCTGTTGTGGGACTGGAACGTGTTGCCCGGCAGATACAGACTGGTGATCACGTCATTATTGACGGAACCGCCGGTGTTGTAATTATTAATCCTGATCCTGAAATACTGAAGCGCTATGAAGATAAGAAAAAGCATTATCAGATCATGGCGAAAAATCTGATCAGGAACGCCGCCCTGCCCGCTGTGACACGGGATAATTACCGGGTGGAAATCGGAGCGAATATCGAGTTTGTTGAAGAGATTCCCTCGGCGGTGAGCCACGGCACCGATGGTGTCGGTCTCTACCGGACGGAGTTCATCTATGTCAACAAGGAGCAGCTTCCCACGGAAGAAGAGCATTTTTTAAATTACAAACGAGTGGTGAGCGATCCGGGATTAAAGTGGGCAACCATCAGAACATTCGATCTCGGCGGGGATAAATTTGTGTCTGATCCACGGTTGGCCGAAGAGATGAATCCCGCCATGGGATTGAGGGCAATCAGATTCTGCCTTCGGGAGGTTGACCTTTTTAAAGTCCAGTTACGGGCAATTTTACGGGCAAGTATCCATGGAAAGACGAAAATTCTCTTTCCCATGATTTCAGGGGTCGCAGAAATCCGGGAAGCGAAAAAAATTCTCTGTGACGTCAAAGAGGAACTTCGCAATGAAGGAGTTCCTATTGATGAGAACATTGAAATCGGAATTATGATAGAAGTGCCGTCTGCAGTGATGATGGCGGATAAACTTGCCGAGGAGGTTGATTTTTTCAGCATCGGAACAAATGACCTCATACAGTATTCTCTCGCCATCGACCGGGTAAACGAACGGGTGACTTATTTGTACGAACCTCTTCATCCGGCAATTTTAAGACTGATCAAGCACGTCGTGGACGCCGGACATGATGCGGGCATAAAGATCGCCATGTGCGGCGAAATGGCGGGAGAGCCTTTTTACTCGCTCATTCTTCTCGGGCTTGGTATCGACGAGTTGAGTATGACGCCATTGGCGATACCGCGGATGAAGAACATCATACGGGCTGCGACGCTGAAAGAATCGAAGAACCTGCTCGATACGGTCATGAGCTTTTCCATGGTCAAAGAAATTGAGGAATATGTTAGAAGTTATATGGTAAAGCGATTTCCCGAAGACTTCCCCATAAATAATGCATCGTACCGTTGAAGGGGTCGTAATCGGAACCGTCACTATGGTCAGTGAGCTGAATTCCAGCGATGATACGAAAATTAAAACAAATAATCGGCGAGTATTATCCAGGTTTTCTCTATGATGAAACCACATCGCCACTTCTGTGGGTATTTCATAAGGTGCTCTCCCGGGTTCAAATGACGGGCGAGTACATCGAGGACTTACGGGATTTGTCGCGAAAAGGAATTGTCGTTCATGCCCTGAAAAACAGCAGTCAACTCAACGCTCTCATCCTCTGGAATATCTCAAAACGGGAAGGTATTACCCGCCCCGTTTACTGTCATGGTATCAATATGATATTGTGGCAGCCGTTTACCAAGGCGTTGAGGTCTCTTCTTTCACTGTTTTTCTACAATCCCTATAAACGTAAGTTCTTAAAAGAAATAACAAAACAAAAACAGACCTCGGTTATTTACCTTCGTGGATCGGAATTTATCGGGAGTAATTACGAAAAAGATCCTCTTCTGGAATTGATCAGCGCCCAGAAAGAACTGGATGTGCCCATCTACCTCGTTCCGCAGTTGGTCACGTATGGCCGTCGGCGTGAAAAGAAAGACAAGACATTAATCGATTTGCTTTTCGGTGAAGTCGAAAATCCGGGGGCACTCCGCCGGATCATCAATTTTGCGCGGTTCTCAAAAATGGCCTTTGTGATATCAGCAGAGCCGGTCAATCTCAAGGAATACCTGGACAAACAGAGGGGATCATCGCTTTCGCCGGGAACCGTTGCCTATCTTCTGCGACGAAAACTGATCGAGCAGATCGATGAAGAAAAAAAAGCCATTGTTGGTCCTGTCTTAAAATCAAGGGAGGAGATTATCGAGATCGTCCTTCGCGATCCTCAATTGGTAACCTTCATGAAAGATATGTCGGATCAGGAAAATAAGACTTACGATGATATATTCAAGCAGTCGAAAAAGTACCTGTATGAAATAGCCTCTGACTATAATGAGGCGTATATCGGTATATGGAATAAGGTGCTCACATGGCTGTGGAACGATATATATGACGGTGTTGTGGTAGACAAAGAAGGGCTGGCGCGGATGAGAAACGTCGCAAAGAAGATGCCTTTCGTTGTGGTACCTTGTCATCGCAGCCACATTGATTACCTCTTCCTGTCGTATGTTTTTTATCACAACAATATACAACTGCCGTTCATTGCAGCAGGAACAAATCTTTTGTTCTGGCCGATGGGGCATATCTTTAGAAAATCGGGCGCCTTTTTCCTTCGCAGGACTTTCAGAAACGATATTCTGTATGGACATGTTTTTTCTCAATATATCAAAGTTGTCATGCAGGAGGGATTTCCCATAGAGTTTTTTATTGAGGGTGGTCGAAGCCGGACGGGCAAGATGGTCATGCCGAAATACGGCCTACTGTCAATGGTGATCCAGGCGTATCGGGAAGGAGCCTGTGATAATCTTGCCGTTATTCCAGTCTATATAGGATACGATACCGTCATTGAAGAGAAATCCTATCTTAAAGAAATCGGCGGGGGCAAAAAGGAACTGGAAAAAACATCATCATTATTTAAAAGTCGCAAGGTGTTACGGAAGCGATACGGCAGTGTTTATATGAATGTCGGAGAGCCGATTCTCCTGAAGGATTATCTTAGATCTCACGATCTGCCGATGGAGGAGATGAGCATGGCGGAACGACAGTCATTCTATCGGAAAATGGGATATGAGATCGTTGGTGAAATTAATAAAATATCGGTTGTTTCACCGATTTCACTTGTTGCCGCCGGCTTGCTGTGCCATTACCGACGAGGTATATCTCATGATGACCTCATGTCGCTGCTCGATGAATTTTACGATTATCTCGCCCATCGAAAGGTCCGTTTCGCCGCTACCTTTGCAAATAAAGAAAAGGCGCTCATCGAAGCCCTTAACAGGTTCGAATCGTTGGGACAGATAACCAGAATGGGTCCTGAAGAGGACGAGGACGACGAACTCGCTGAAACCATTTATTCAGTGGAGGATGATAAACGGATGAGTCTGGAATATTATAAGAATAACATCCTCCACTTTTTTGTTCCCCTCTCGTTCGTGGCAAATTCAATCCTTTCGACGACCGATGACGACATCCCGCTATCCAAAATCGTTGAAGACTATAGTTATTTCAAAAGACTCTTTCGTCATGAGTTTATATTTGACGATACCGTTGATGATATGGAAGAAGTCAACAATATCCTGTCATATATTCATGATAAAGGAATGATCGTCGGGCACGATATCGATGGTGAAGCGTGGATTGAAGTGAAGGGAAGGGGGCGAACCCTCCTGGTGCCCTATGGAGGGCTCATTCATAACTATATAGAGTCGTATTGGATAGCCATGAGAGGAACCGCGTATCTGAAGGATAAAAAAAGGCAGGAAAAGGATCTGGTTAAAAGAATTCAGAAACTCGGTGCGAAGATGTATAAAAAAGGGGAAATATCCAAGGCGGAGGCCCTGTCACGTTTGAATTTCCAGAATGCCGTAAAGTTTCTCACCGAAGCGGAAATATTGAAACCTGAAGGAGACGAAGAGGATAGTAGAAAAGATGCGAGGACCTTTTCTCTGACTGACGATAAAGCGCTGATGGAATCCCTGCGACATCGGCTTTTTAAGTTTATGTGAATAAAACGTTTCGAGTTTCGGGTTTCATGTTTCAGGTTGATCCGAGAAAAAGAAAGATGTCGCCATTCCGATGACATAGTGTCGGGAAGGTTACACACAAAACACAGACTGCACAGAAGACACAGAACATGCGGGGTCGGTTTGATCTCCCGTTGTGTTGCAAAAGGGGTTCGAGGATTCAAGTGTTTTTTTGTATTGTTCTTCTGTGGTAAATCCTCCTGCTGAGAGATACGTGTCCAGGCATAATCGATATAAAGGATCATCTAAATTTAAATACTTGAATCCTTCATGCATTTTACATGAATCCTCGAACCCTTGAACCGTGAAAAAGACATTAAATTGCAGGGAGATGAACAACTTTTCATAGGGTGTTTTGTTTTATCTGATGCTGTAAAATGCCCTGCGGCCTCGATAGACGGATGCTTCGCCCAGTTGTTCTTCGATGCGGAGCAGTTGGTTGTACTTTGCAAGGCGCTCACTCCTGGAAACGGAACCGCTCTTTATCTGCCCGCAGTTTGCGGCGACGGCAACATCTGCCATATAGGTATCCTCTGTTTCTCCCGAGCGGTGAGAAATGACCGTCGTGTATCCCGCCTCCTTCGCAGTTTCAATTGTTTCCAGTGTTTCGGTCAATGATCCGATCTGATTCAACTTAATCAGGATCGAATTGGCTATTCCCAGAGATATGCCTCGTTCGAGCCGCTGCCTGTTTGTGACAAACAGGTCGTCACCGACGATCTGAATCTTCGAACCGAGTTCGTCCGTCATGAATTTCCATCCGTCCCAATCGTCTTCAGCAAGACCGTCTTCAATGGAGATAATGGGGTACTTTTCAACAAGTTTGCTGTAAAACCGTACCAGCTCTTCCGCTGACATGGTGGGATTCTTCTCGGCGGCAAGGATGTATTTGCCATCCTTAAAGAAAGAACTGGCAGCCGAATCGAGGGCGATGACGATATCTTTTCCCGGTTCGTACTTTGCCTTTTCAATGGCCTGCATTATGACCTGCACCGCCTCCTCGTTGGATTGCAGGTTCGGTGCGAATCCTCCCTCATCTCCCACGCTCGTTGCATAGCCTTTATCCTTGAGGACACTTTTGAGGTTGTGAAAAACTTCACTGCACATGCGAAGCCCCTCCTTGAAATTCGGGGCGCCTACCGGCATGATCATAAACTCCTGAATATCAACGTTATTGTCTGCGTGCTGCCCGCCGTTGATGATATTCATCATGGGCACGGGGATATCCTTTGCCATGACGCCGCCGATGTACTTGTAGAGGGGAAGTCCCACGACTTCCGCTGCAGCCTTCGCACAGGCAAGAGAAACACCGAGAATTGCATTTGCACCGAGCCTGCTTTTATTTTCTGTGCCATCCAGCTCGATCATTGCGTAGTCGATTTCCCGCTGGTTGAGACAGTCCCGTCCCACGATTTCCGGCTCGATCTTGTTGATCACATTGTCAATGGCGGCGAGAACGCCTTTGCCGAGATAACGTTCGGCATCTCCGTCTCGAAGTTCAAGCATTTCATGCTCGCCGGTGGACGCGCCCGAAGGAACCGAGGCCCGACCTACGATATCCGAACTGAGCGTCACCTCCACCTCTATTGTGGGATTCCCTCGTGAATCAAGAATTTCCCGTGCATATACATCAATGATTTCAGTCATACGTCCTCCTTGTTATTTTCCATCCCCCGGATGGAAGATAGTTATGATAACGGGGAAATCGTCACCCCGCGGATACAAAATAGAATACGGACGGTCGAAGTAAACAGCAATGGAAAATCACGACACCACGTAATATGAAGAAAGAGATAAGCCGAATTGAGCGACCGCCGTTGATTTCTATCATTTTGCTGTTTGATAGAGGGATTTTTTGTGAATTCAGATCTAAACACAAGGTACCATATACGAACGACGGTGGATTTTCAAGGTGATAATGGCGGATAACGTAAATCATCCGTTGTTATTTGTCACGAGCGAGACGCCGACCGTCACAGACCTGCTCCTTTGCGTTTCCGGCTTTTATTTTACTGCCTGCGTCGGGAATGAAAAAGTCAAGTAGGGATACGTGA
This sequence comes from Deltaproteobacteria bacterium, assembly GCA_011056835.1. Taxonomy (GTDB): domain Bacteria; phylum Desulfobacterota; class Syntrophia; order Syntrophales; family UBA6807; genus DSDU01. Next base: position 6,158 of record DSDU01000011.1, on the reverse strand, counting down.
CATTTGTCTGTCAATCCTATAAGGAGAGTTGATTCGCGAAGTATAAGGGTGGAGAAAACATCCTTTTGAAACGTTCATTCCGAACATGAGGGGTGACGAAGATGCGCCGAACTCCCTTGACATGGAGGCCGTTTTACCGTATACATCTAACCATTAATCGAAGAGTGCAGTGCCTGACAGGGTGCTGCGAGAGATAGTTTTATTTGAGATTACCTTATGACACCTTATTCGTTCTCGTACTCACGACAATCTTGAGGAGTGCGTCCGCTGTTCTGCTGAATAATACTTTGAAGTCAAGCTGTTACAAATGAGGTTCTTTCTCCTGTCTCAGAAAGAATTCGCGAGGATAGGGAAGTGAACACACTGTGCGTACTGTTATGGTTTTTTTCTTCGCAAAAGCAAAAACTGTTATAGTAAAAGCGATACATCATCGATGTGGATGGTTGCCTGTTTTTCTTATTGCGGCAATCGTTCTGATCTTTCAGGCGGGAGTACCGATCCCGGCACTATGCGCCCCACTCCATGGAGCGGATTCCATTCATGACGTTGGAGATAAACTGAGCCTTTTGTGGGTTATTCCTTTCGTGGGAATCCTCCTGTCTATTTCACTTGGTCCGCTTCTGCTGCCTCGTTTCTGGCACAGTCACTTCGGCAAGGTATCTTTTTTCTGGGCTTTTCTGTTTGCACTTCCCTTCTGGTATTACTATCGTGACACTGCAGTTTATCATATCCTTCATATTTATCTGCTTGATTACTTCCCCTTTATCATTCTTCTCTGGGGACTTTTTACCATTTCCGGCGGTATTTTAATCAAGGGATCCATCAAGGGAACACCATTGGTGAATACGATCATGCTCACTATCGGGACGATACTTGCATCATGGGTGGGGACCACGGGTGCCGCCATGGTGATGATTCGGCCGATCCTCCGGGCCAATCACAATCGGGAAAAGAAAGTCCACCTCATGGTCTTCTTTATTTTTCTGGTAGCTAATATCGGGGGCGCTCTCACGCCGCTGGGCGACCCGCCCCTCTTTCTCGGTTTCCTTCACAATGTGCCCTTTTTCTGGGTCACCACGGCCCTTTTCCCCCACATGCTTTTTATGGTGATTTTCCTCCTTGCAGTCTTCTACATCATGGATACTTATTATTATCGGAAAGAAAAGGACCGGCTGAAGAAGATAGGCCCTCTCAAACAAGAACCGCTGCGGGTTGAAGGCATTCATAATCTTTTCCTTCTTGCCGGCGTTGTTGGTATGGTTCTCATGAGCGGCAACTGGAAACCGGGAAACTTTGATGTGTTCGGGATCCACGTTCAGTATCAGAACCTTCTGCGGGATGTCGCGATTGTCTCCCTTGGGCTCATATCCCTGGCAACCACATCCAAGGGGATTCGGGAAGCAAACGAATTCGGATGGTTCCCTATAATGGAAGTAGCCAAACTCTTTGCGGGAATATTCGTCACCATCATCCCCTGCCTTGAAATCCTCAAAGCCGGTGCGGATGGGGCCCTGAGACCCCTTATCGAAGTGGTGCGAAACCCGGCCCATTATTTCTGGGTTACCGGCACTCTTTCCGCTTTTCTCGATAATGCGCCGACATATTTGACGTTCTTCAATCTTTCCCTTGGAAAGTTGGGCATGACAGAGGCGATGATTCCTGCAGCTCTGGCGGCCGGAACGGTGACGGCGAACCCTCAGTTTATTTCTTTTCTGACGGCCATATCAGCAGGGGCCGTTTTCATGGGCGCTACCACATACATTGGTAACGCACCAAATTTTATGGTAAAATCCATTGCCGAGGAGTCAGGGATCAACATGCCCACTTTTTTCGGCTTTCTCTTCAAGTATTCTATTCCGATACTGTGTCCCGGCTTCGTAGTCCTGACACTGATATTTTTTTAAAGCGGCACAGCCGCAACGATGCAAAGATTACCACATTCTCCGTGTGGTGGTACTGAGTATCCCATCGATCCTTGGATACCGGTTATCATGTGAAATTATGTTACGCGGACATTGATCAGTGAGCCTTCCGTTGCAATCATATGTCACGTACTCAAGGGTCGGGGTGGTCCGAGCGATTAGCATTGTTGATGCAAAAATAGACACAAAAATGAGAAAGGAAGGAATAGCGGTATGCTTAAGATGTTCAGCGATGTCGATATTAACAGGCCGTATTACGATGTTGTCTTCAGCGGTTCACTGGATCTCATCAAAGGATTTGTTATCGGATTCATTGAGGGCAATGAGTTGGAAGGAGAAGCAATCTTCAGTGATGAGCACCACGCCGACGATGAAGGAAAGTTCGGCCAACTCCTCCGGCTCATTGCGGTAAAAGACAAAACGGTCCGCGTTATTATCTGTTGTCGTTTTCATGAGCTTATCAGTCAGGCCCTTGAGAAACGAAAAGATGAGATTCCTATTGCCATTCAGTCGGTAAAGAAGATTAAAGGCGCATCTTTCGGTTTTCGCTACAAGACGTTTTCAGAAGAACACGGTGAAAAATTGAAGAATGTCTTCGGGAATCTACCGAAAGGCCTAACCATGGAATCGGGTTATTCACCGGAGGAAATTCTGAACCCGAAGGCGAAAGGTATCGAGGCATACGCACCGCTCCATCATTATGAACTGAGGGCGCGCGGCCGTGTCTCCGGACTCATCCGCAGCGTCATCGATTTCTACGGCCAGGTGGAACACAATAGTCTCGTCGAACTGGAACCCATAAAACTTGAATACGAGTAGCCTGTCCCTGAAAAGGCAATAAATATCATGAGCGAATATTCCGGGTACCCGGACCCTGATTTTTGTTGCGGTAGTCATAGATAACCGAAGTGATGAAAGAGTACAGCGATTATCCGAGAAAGCGAACATTCTATGCCCCCGATCCTGATTTCAGCAGACCGCTCTATGCGATGCCGCCGGACATTAGGGCACGTTTAGGGCGCCGGCTATCCTTTCTCTACGGTAATGATGGTGCGCGGGTGTATATGCCGGAGCTCGAGCGAATCCTGAAAGTTCACCATGCACACAAGCCCTCTGAGATGATCGAGAAGGAAGCCCGCTACGAGCCATCGGAGCGTTTTTCGGAACAGGATCTGATTCTGATCACCTACGGCGACATCATCAAGCGCGACGGTAAGAACACTCTGGCGACGCTTCATGAATTCGTCAATAATTTCAATAAAGGCTCCATAAACACCTTGCACATTCTTCCTTTTTTTCCTTATTCTTCGGATCGGGGCTTTGCCGTTGTCGATTTCAGGCAAGTGGATCCAAAACTGGGAAACTGGGATGACATCAGGAGAAAAAAGCTTCGCTATGATCTCATGTTCGATTCGGTAATGAATCACGTATCGTCCAGGAGTGAGATGTTTCGTGAGTTCATAAAGGGAAATCCCCGCTACCGTGACTTTTTCATTGCCTACGACTCCCCTGATGCTCTGACACCGGAGCAGCGGCGAAAAATTTTCCGCCCTCGAACCAGCGATATTCTGACCCCCTTTGTCACTCTTAACGGTCTTAAATGGGTCTGGACAACCTTTTCCGAGGATCAGATAGATCTCAACTTTCGAAATCCCGATGTTCTGCTGAACGTTATTGAAGGCATTCTCTTTTATATACGTCGGGGAGCGGATATCCTTCGGCTTGATGCCGTCACCTATCTCTGGGCGGAACCGGGTACGGAAAGTGTTCATCTGCCCCAGACACATACAATCGTCAAACTTGTGAGGGACGTGGTGGATGCGGTCGCCTCCGGGGTTGCCCTTGTCACGGAAACCAACGTTTCTCATAATGAAAATGTTTCATATTTTGGGAATGGTTTCGATGAGGCTCACATGGTCTACAACTTTGCCCTGCCGCCGCTTGTCCTGCATACATTTTACCGGGGCGATTCGCGGACCCTCTCGACATGGGCCGCCCGGCTCGAACCACCATCGCCGGTAACGACATTTTTCAACATCCTTGACACCCATGACGGCATCGGGCTTATGGGGGCCAGAGGTATACTTACCGGCACGGAAATCGATGGTATCATCAAAGAGGCGCAACAGCGCGGGGCTTATATTTCCAACAAGATGGCCGGAGATAAAACGCAAGAACCCTACGAAATCAACACGACATGGTGGAGTGCAATAAACGGGGACGGCTCCGGGGAAGATATGGACATGCAGATAATCCGGTACTGGGCATCCCGAAGTATCGCCCTTGTCCTCAGAGGCGTTCCCGGCGTCTATCTCCACGGGGTGTTGGGGAGCCCCAACGATCATGAACGGGTGCGGGTGACGGGGATAAAGCGGGAGGTGAACCGCGGAATCATCGACAGCGAAATCCTTGAACGGGAGTTCAATGATGATGTTCCCCGTCTTTCCCGCATTTTACGTTGTGCCAACCGACTCCATACGGCCCGAACCCGTAATCGGGCCTTCCATCCTCGGGGAGACCAAAAGATCCTTCATATCTCACCCTTCGTCTTTGCCGTAGTACGGACGTCTCCTGAAAAAAACGAGCATATTCTCGCGCTCATCAACGTGACCGCTGTTGATCGTCCCGTTGAAATATCCGGCGCTTCAGTGGGATTGTCATGCCGTCGCTGGCTGGACATTCTGAGCGGCCGTCGTTTCAAAACAGACGACGCAACACTGAAAATCACCCTCGCGGCTTATGAAGTGGTATGGTTGAAGCCCGACTGATGACGACAGAATATATCGTAATGGTAACGGGAATCGTGTTTTATAGATGCCGTATGAAAAGGGACTACTGCTGAACCCGTCGTCGACTGGTCGGTCACTTATTTACGCGCATGAAGTGCGTCTGTTTTTGCATTCCGAACCTGTTGTGTCAATCAATTTTGTTGACAGGAGATGTTCCGTCGTTGTAAATGACGGTAACATCGTCGAATAGAAGATCAATGCATGTGGGGAAATACGGGATATGGAGAACAGACACTAGATGCCGCTGAGGGCCTGGTATCGAAAACAGTCTGAGATAAGGAAGTCTTTACGAAAGACATATATTCACCGCCTTGTAGGAGACCGCCTTTTTTCCCAAGTGCTCTGGAAGATCGACAAGAGATCCATGGCGGGTGGTATGGCCTTGGGGTTGTTTATTGCGTTTACACCCACCATTCCCTTTCAGATGCTGCTTGCCGCCTGCGGCGCCATCTACTGGCGGGTAAATCTGCCTGTCGCCGTGGCTGCATGCTGGATCACCAATCCCGTAACGGCTGTGCCGATTTATATGGCCGCCATGCAGATGGGTAAGCTTATCGTTACTCATTTGCCCGTCATCGGCGACATTCTCAACGCCTACACCCCTAATAACGGCGCTTCACGGGCTATCAGAAGCGCTCTTAACCTGTGGGTAGGTTCGCTTCTTTTCTCATCGGCGGCGGCGATCGGCGCTCAGATCGTAATACGGTCGCTCTGGAATCTTATCCGTAAGCTGGTTCATAAAGTGAGCACTTCCAAGGACAACCCCGATGTCTACGGCGTCGACGGCTACGAACAGTAAATGTTTCTTTGAAGGATTATAACCTCATTTGATGTTTTTCTTCCGTACAAACAGTCTGCCTGTATGTCGATTCCCTCGGTCCGACTGTTCTTATCGGAGATAAACATTTCTTTTGCCTGTATCACAGCCCTTCAGGCGGTCAATTCATCGACCTTTAATTCTTGAACTTTCTCATCTTCACCGGTATAGTCGTACAATGTTTATTGCAGATGGGGGATAAACAGACATGGCTCAAATTATCGTCTTCCTCACGCTGGGAACAGCCCTTGTTCTGTTTGCCTGGGGTGCTATCAGGCATGATTTCGTGGCCCTTATCGCTCTCTTTATCGTCGTGCTTTTTGGCATTGTTCCGCCGGAAGAGGCGTTCCTTGGATTCGGCCATCCCGCCGTCATTACTGTCGCGTCGGTCCTTATTATCAGCCGGGCGCTCCAGAATTCCGGTCTCATTGAAATAATGGCCCAGTGGGTGACCCGATTCGGAACGAAAATGGTAACGCAGATTCTGGTCCTTACTTTCTTCGTGGGCGTTGCATCAGCCTTCATGAATAATGTCGGCGCTCTCGCCATCATGATGCCGGTAGCTATCCACCTGGCCAGGAAGAACAACTACCCGCTGTCCTATGTCCTCATGCCGATTGCCTTTGCTTC
>DSDU01000090.1 GCA_011056835.1 Deltaproteobacteria bacterium | reverse complement strand
CCGCAATAATGGTTGTGTTGTTTTGTGTAGAATTTCATTGAGTCTTCCTCCTTTGTTTGGTTTGATATGCCTTCGCAGCTTAAATTAATGCTGCAACAAAGGGAAGGCTCAATGAGTATCAAATGGATACAAGCCACACCGCAACCGGCTGGGAATACCTGAGGCCGTATCCTTCGAAACGTTCGTACAGCATGACCGGAGCAATCATGGGATGGTAGGCGACGATGACGACAGCGCCGAATTCACTGATTGCCCGGGCGCTGCACATGATGATACCGATCAGCATGCTCCGCCAGGCAAGGGGAAAGGTGACTCTGAAAAACGTGCCGAATATGGAGGCGCCAAGGCTGCGGGATACATTTTCAAGACGCGGTGAAATACTTTCAAATCCGTTTTTCGCGGCATTCACATAAAACGGCAGCCCGACGAATACAAGTACCGTCACGATCCCGGTGACACTGCCCATGATGCGGATACCCAGTTCGCTCATGATCTGTCCGATCCAGTGATTTTTTCCGGCAACGCTGAGTATGGCGATTCCCACAACCGGATGGGGAATGACAATGGGCAAATCGATGATGCTTTCAACCAGGCGTTTGCCGGTGAAATCAGTCCGGGCCAGCAGATAGGCGAAGGGTGTTCCGAAGATGAAAGAAATCAATGCGGCCAACCCGGCGGTATAAATGCTGAGCCAGATTGACCGCATAACATCTTTATCATTGAATGTTTTTACTAGCATGTCCATCGAAGGCGCCGTCATCATTTCAACGAGAGGAATGAGGATAAACGCGAGGATTACCACGCCGCTTGAGATGGTTATCCAGAAAAACAGCTCCTTCTTAAACATTCACCGGCATACCTTCTAATCTTTCACTTCCACAAGTTTCTGCAAACCGGCAGGGATCATAGCCTTCATTTCCGCTGTCGGGACCCGGCAGGGGACAAACGGCGGCTGTCCCATGTCTTTCAGAATCTTGAGACCGCCCTCGGGATCGAGCATATATTCCAAGAAGGCTTCCGCCGCCTCCTTATTGGGGGCGTCCTTGATCATCGTAACCCCGTAAGTACAGGATTGCCCCTTTATGTCCATGAATGTGCCCGGCTCTTTTCCTGTGACTTTCACAATCGCTTCGCTGTAAAGGTCATCGAATTTATAATTCCCCAGGTTGATCTCATCGGGCAGTATGATGTACTTTAACTCGTGTTGTACGGCCACGGAAAGATATTCCCACGCGTAATCCATATTACCCGTCTGAAGCAAAGAAACAAGCTCCACCGATTTCGGACGGATATTTGCCTTTGGACGATTGGCAATCAATTTATCATAAAGCCCGGGTATTTTGTAATGTTTTTCGGCCAACTGCAGGACCATCAGTGAACGGTATCCGCAGGGATCGAGATTGGGGTCCGAATGCCCCCAGACCACACCTTTTTTCTGAAGGATAGTATACCAGTTCTCGGCGTTGACCTCTTTCGCGTATGCACTTTTGTCTGTGTAGCACAGGACGAGCTGGTTGGTGGCAAAACGTATGTTCCATGTGGCGCTCTCGGGGATCAGCAGCTTGTCAATAACCTTGTAGTCGGCTGATGCCACAATATCGCAGGGCTTTTTCAGGTCAGTAACTTTGCGGGCCGCCTGTTGGCTGCCGCTTGCCTCGCGTTGAAGATCGACGCCGGGATATTTTGCTTCGAAGGCCTTCTCCATGGCGGCAAAGGGAACGGACAGACTGCCTGCATGGAACATAGTAAGCGTGCCTTTGGGCGCCGCATAAGAATGCACAGGGGAAAGGACAGTCATAAAAACGGCTGAAACCGCCAAGACCGATAAACGCTTCAATAAAGTTTTCATTGTTTTTCTCCCTTCCATATTATTTTTTAGCAATTCCACAGTAACATAACTTTTTTATTCTATTACTCGATGTGTCAGTAACTGTCAATATGTAGCACGAATTATCATTATTATGTATAAACAGTAACAATTTTCCATGCACCTATGTCACCCTTGGCTCGTCCTGTCCGGACAGATAATGAGAGAATTATTGACTGCAAAAAAACCGCCGGACTGTGTCAGGGTGTATAAGATCACATTTGTCGGTTTTGAGTAAAGGGAGTCCATAAATGACGGGCTGTTGAAGAACGGTCATCTGTTCAGGAACACCGTGATTATTTTATCTTTCGCCGTTGCACTATGCGTAGAAGAAAAAAGGAGGGGAAAAGGGCCTATAATCAAAAATTGAAAGGATAATTTGAAAAGCAGCCTTCCTTATGATGTAGAGTAAAAAAAAGTGTGGGATTGGAGAACAGCTTGGCTTATGGCAGTGACACGGTCACGGTGCTGTTCTCCCGCTTCACGCCACCCGACCATGTCTCCATTCTTGCTGACTTCTTCGGTTCCACATCGAGGCGGATCAAATTTATGATGTTTTTCGGTCAGGGAGCATCGAGGCCGCTCCAACACATCAACGTTCCTGTGTTCCGAGGTCGGGTCGCTTATTCCAAAACGTTTCACGTCGCCTTATCGACCTTGTTTTATGCCGATGCCTCCGAACTAAAAACGTTCACACCATGAGCATGGGTGCCGGTGTATCCATGCATATCATTGCTTCGATTTTCTTATCGCATTGATATGATCTCTGTAGGAAGGATCACGATCGATCGCCTTTTTAAAATACTTGTCGGCTGTGACGGTATCTCCTCTGTCAAGCGCTTCCACCCCCTGAGAAAAATACAGCGCTGCCTCTATGTCGCCCTTTGGAGCTTTCCCGGCAGGTCTGAACGTTGCGTTAAGGGCTCTGGCGATCTTCTTCGCAAGTTCCTGCTCGAGTTGCATGAACGAATCGCTCAGTCCTATGATGTTTTCCGCCATGATCATCTCGCTCGTCTCTACATTGATAATTCGAGTATCGATTCGTACATTCTTTCCCAGAACGACAAAGGAGCCGAAGGCGATGCTCTGGGCGCCAAGGATTCTTCCCGCCCTCAGAGCTGTCGCATTATCGACGCTCCCCGTTTGACTCAAGGCTATTTCCTTCAAGATCTCTTCGATCTTGTTGCGCTCTATGATCTTCAAGACGTTTTGATTCTGAATCAGGTCGGTGATGAGCATTGCCGCCAATCCCTTACTCAAGGGATGATACTTCTCCGGCTCCGTAATGGAGTTATTCTCAAAGTGAAGTATTGCAAGCGTCCGGGGTATTCTGTCCCCGTCGGGCACTGTCCGCCTCACGGCGGGCTTCTCCGGCACCGCACAGGAACAAAGCACCAGCAGTAAAATCATGCCCAGCGCATTCCATCCTTTTCGTCTCATTCTCCATCACCTCACATTGAATCTTCAACCGGCGCATTCTGTCTGCCTGCTTTCCCTGAAAGACGGGGATAGTGTTCTCCTCCCGCCCCGGCACGGCCTTCCGTCAACCGGCATACACCCTTACCGATCTTAATGTCCGCCTCCGCTGCCCCCGCTCTTGGCATCCGCAGCCGCCTGATCAGCCTCGGCCTGGGCCTCCTGGGCACTACTCACCAGCGAATCCATAGTATCTGCCAATTCCGAAGGCGACATTGCGGCAATGGCATCCGGAGTCGGGGCAGCATCGCCGGGCGATGACGATGCACCGTCCGACGCCAGCCGGAAATACGGATCAAGTTCCAGGGCCTTTGAGAAGAGATTTCTCGCGTCCTCCCATTTTCCAGCATCGAGAGCGTCGAGGGCCATTCCATAATAGATGAAAGCCTTGTAAACTTTCGTGTGCGGAACTTCGAGGGCCTCACGCTCGGCCTGCGAAAGATTGATTCCCTTTATCTTCGCAAAATTCATGACGATGTGTTTCGGCAGATCATAAAACTGGTCTTGTGAAACCTCGACGGTCGAACTCCCGAAAACTTTCCCCTTTGTCGCAGAAATAATGGAGGTTGATGCCTGAATGCTTCCAAGGGCAAGAGTGCCGACCACCAGGTTTTCGGCACCTACAAGCCTTCCAACCCGCGGCGCAGTTTTTTCGTCGACAACACCCGTCTGTCCGAGTTCCATCTCCTGAAAGAGAGCCTGAAGGCGTGTCCGCTCGACGATGTTGAGAGATTTTACCCGCGACATATCGGTAATAACCATGGCTGTCAGGGCTTTCTGAAAGGCCCGCAGACTCTTGTCGGGTGAAAGATCCTTATAGTAGCAGACCGCAACGGCATCCTTGTCAAGTCCGGCCACCTGAAGCTTCTTCTCATGCGCCAAGGCCTCCTTTGCAAGCCGCTGGCTTTCCGCAAGCTGAACAAGTGTCAGGAGTCTCTTAATTTCCTGCTCCACTAAAGGTTCATTCTTACTGCGATACCGCTGCCATACATCAATGGTTTTTCCGTAATCACCCTTGTTGAGATACGCGATTCCCAGATAGAGAATGGCGTAGCTGTTTCCCCCATCCTTTGAGAGAACCGTTTCCATTTCGCGTATCGAATCATCGAGTTTACCTATTTTAAGATAGGCAAAGCCAAGTCTGCTTCGGGCATCTGGAGAATCAGGGTTCTCGGCAAGATAGGCTTTGTAAAATGGTATCGAGTCTTCATACTGCCGCGTTGAAAGCTTCATTTCCGCCCGGATCAGGTTCATTTCTCGCGTCATTGCTCCGCAGCCCGCAAGCGACATTGCAAGTATTATAGCGATTACTGAACTCAGATACTTTTTCATGATATACGCACCTTCCTTTTGTTATATTTCATCCTTCATTTTAAGAAATCACGTCAGCTCATAGATGGCCCGTCAGCGCGGTGACATGTTCCGGTTGAACATAATACCGGGGCGTGGAATCGTTTGACTCCGACATGTTCCACATGGGTGATCTCCCCGTCCTTGGCAAACATGAAAAAGTGTTCCGAATTCCGCCATGTCTGTTTTACTTTCGTAATCCATGTGCGTTTTCACTTATCACTGATCCCTTTCTCTTTGCCGTTGCCTGGTCGCCAATTTCAGCCATAAAGGCGGAACATAGTACGTGATTTTGAAAATAATGGAACACATATATATTGTTACTTGTTCAAGATCAATTGATTATTTTTCGTTCCGCGCCCGGCATAAATAATGCTTTAAAAATCAAAGCCCTTCACTAAGGCAAAAATGGAGGGCACCATGAAACGGAACGGGTGAGACTCCGACTATTCCTGACCATTGACGAAGCCTCCCCGACGATAAAAGACGAACTCGTCATCCATAGGTAAATCTTAGAAAAGCCGGGAACTGTAAAATCGGTGTAAAACTGTCGGATTTCTTTACAATTTTAAAATTCGGCTCTGATGCAGCGGCTGCAAGGGTTTCAGCAGGTTCACGTTATTGCAAAGTTAAAATATGTCGGAATACTTTACACTATCAAATCAGTGTAAATTTCTTCAGATGGATTTCGCTCTGACAGCCATGTGCCATGTAAGGTATAATTACTAAGGTATTCAATTAGTTATCGGAATCATGGAAATAGTATGGCTATGTGCCGAGGTGTTGCATGATTTTTGCTAATAAAAATTCAGATGATTTTCTCTTTCACTGGAGTTCACCCACGATCTGCTCGTCAAGTCGCCGTTAGTAAACTGTATAAACAGTTTCTACCAATTAATGAAAAGAGAGGAGCCGGTAAAGATGAAACGAACAGGGACAGGCATTGCACGGTGCGGTTGGTGGAAGACGTTCATGATTCTCGTCTTTTGTTTCATGTTTCTTCTGCCCTCGGGGAGCAGCGCGATAACCTACTCATATGAGTCGATCGACGGCAGATACAGCGCTGAAGGCATTAACGACAATGGAGATATTGTGGGACAAACTACAATAGCTGGATGGGATGGGTATCTTCTGACTAACGGAAATTTTTATGATGTCAGAACGCTTCCCGTTGACGGATTCCACCAGTCGGCGGTTTATGATATCAATAACGGCAACACACTGGTCGGCTTTTATGACAGGTGGGAATCCGGCAGCAGTGAATTGAAGCAATACGGATACAGCGCCGTTTATGATTCAGGATCCGGCAGCTATACATCGGTCACTTCGTTTGAATATGAGCATCCAGAGCTTGGTCCGCGGCTCACATATGCTCGCGGCATCAATAATGACGGATGGATCGTGGGAATGTGCCGATACCCGAAAAATCCAGGAGATAATGAAGCACAGTCCCACGCATTCCTGCTGGTCGATGAATTGTTCACGATTGTCGATTTTCCCGGATATGATGCCGCTTCAGCATATGGTATCAACAACCTTGGGCAGATTGTCGGTTCATATTATAATACAGGTGTCGGTGCATGGGAGGGCTTTCTGCTGAATTATGATACCCTTGCATATTCTGCCGTCACCTTGTCGGGTGCGACGGAGACTCGACTGTATGATGTCAACGACGATGAATGGATCGTCGGCGAGTACAAAGATTCAACCGGTGTGAGACACGGTTTTGTCAGAATCGATGGCATTGATTATGATCTGTCCTTTCCCGGTGCCGACTGGACCGTTCCTCACGGCATCAATAATGACGGATGGATCGTCGGGCAATACTTGAAGGATCAGACGTATACCGCTTTTTTGGCAAAACCGATAGATGAGACCGTCCCTGAGCCGATGACGATGCTGCTTCTCGGTTTTGGCCTGATCGGTCTTGCGGGATTTCGAAGGAAACTATAAGAAGATATGAAAAAACGCTTGAACTGGAAAGGCAGGGCGAACCGTTCCTGCCTTTTTTTATTTTGTTGCTGACGGCGAAGGCAACAATTAGGAAGGCCGCTTCCATACACGGAGAAATAGGTGGCTGATCGACAGGTTTGCTGACAACTGTTGCAATGTTCACTCTGGACTCATACATCGAATTTCGGCCGAAAAGTTATCAAAAATCTCAGCAGAAAATCAACCGCTGAAGCTCGTGGAATCCATCACACATAAAATATGTGAGAAATGATATGGGTAAGTTCGATGTAATCGCCGCTTTGATACTTCTGTCACGGAACGTAAATGAAGTTCACGAATTTTCGTGATTGATTATCTCCTTCGCATCATACTGACATCACTTTTTCTAACAATCGACGGATGCATGTACTGAATTTCACAGCTATCGGGTCACATTCTCACCTTCAGACACAGAGCGTGGCCCCTATCTCTCCGATATTACGATGAGAATTATTTTATAACGACATCCAGTACCCAATGGTTACCAGGGACTACAGAACGAACCACGTTTTGTCACCGCAGATATAATCCTGATTTTTTGGTCCTGCATTGACAGTAGCATTCAAACATGCTAGGTGGGGTGCATCGTACTGATTGTTCCTTGTACGAACAGGTGATGGAGTTCGCCTTTAAATGCTTTTATTGCTGATGACTCCTACAGAATGCTTTGTAGGAGTTGTCATGTATGGAAGCGATTTATCTTGCTGCAACAATCTGGTTCTTTGCCGCCGTCCTGTCCACCGCACTTGCCAACAATCTGAAAATCTCTATTGCCTTGATGGAAATCATTGTCGGTTCGATTATTGGCTGGGGTGCATTTCATCTTGGTTACCTTGACAAGTTATCTCTGAATGCAGAGTGGATGAAATTCTGCACCGGCCTCGGTGCCATGTTACTGACGTTTCTCGCAGGTGCGGAGTTGAATCCCGATGTCATGAAATCCAAAGTCAGGGAAGTGTCCGTTATCGGTCTGACCGGATTTTTCTCCCCCTTCATAGGCTGCTTCCTGATTTCATACTACTTCATAGGATGGAGTATGGAGGCAAGTTTATTATGTGGCATCGCATTGTCCACAACCTCTATGGCTGTGGTCTATGCCGTCATGCTCGAGTATGGATTCAATGACACCGAATTCGGCAAAGGGATTCTGGGGGCCTGCTTCGTCAATGACCTGGGAACGGTCATTGCCTTGGGACTCATTTTCGCGCCCTTCACATATAAGTCAGTCATATTTGTTTCTGTAACGATTCTCTTAATTTTTATTTTACGTCCGATGACGGATTTCATCGTTCGGCATTTCGCATACAAAACGGCCGCCATCCGCGCAAAATGGATTCTTTTCATAGTGCTGTCAATGGGTGTTCTGGCCTTATGGTCAGGCAGCGAACCGGTGTTGCCAGCCTATGTACTGGGAATGGTTCTGGCACGTACGATGGAAGAAGATGGTCATTTCGTCAGAAGGCTCAGAACATTAACCATCGGTTTCTTAACGCCCCTATATTTTCTCAGAGCCGGCGCCCTGGTATCCATACCGGCGTTGCTGGCGGTGCCTGGTATCTTTGTCGTGCTTTTCGGGGGTAAAGTCATTACCAAGATATTCGGGCTCTATCCGGCCATTCATCGTTTCCGGGAGGATAAAAGAGAAAAGTGGTACTATACACTGCTAATGTCCACGGGCTTGACATTCGGAACAATTTCAGCCATTTATGGTCTAACCAACAATATCATTACAGAGGAACAGTATTCTTTTATCGTAGGCGCCGTCATCGCCAGCGCCGTCATCCCGACGCTTATTGCGAACAAGTTTTTTCTGCCGACTCACCTGCTCGAAATGCCGATCTTGGATGACCAGGTACCAGACAAGAGGGATATTATGAGAAAGTTGTGAATCAGTGTATGCCTGGAAGCAATTTGCACCATACTGTGTTCATGGATAACATCCTTTCTTTGAGATTCGTATCGCTGTTTCAACTTGTTGCTGACACAGCACAAAGAATATTAAAACAAGATACACAACATCTGACCGAAATGTTCAGGTTCAGGGATTGACTGAGTTGAGTATGCCTTTTCAATATCGGGGGAAGAAAATGATCCGTGACAGGGAGTTAATGAGCAACGAGGTCGTTGACAGGCTGCTGAAAAATATCACAAGAAACAGTTTGAATTTACCGGTTTCAAACGATTAAACGAGAATCGATGCGACGGAAGTCATACCATATGAGAACTACATGGGGCGGATGTATGAGCGGACGGCAACGCTGAGGGGAGCCGGTCTTTATCCGCGTTCATCTGGAAGAGCTTGCCCTTCACGATCGTATGCTCCGTGAAAACCATTGTGCCCGATCATTCACGCGGCGATTGGTGAATATACCCTGTTTCGTTCAAAAAATACCCTTGACACATCTTATTTCCTCTTCATATACTCCCTCTGCAAAACGGAAGCTCTGATCAAATTCCCCGACATGAAATGAAGTATCTTATCAGATGCGGAAACCGGGATAATGGCAGACACGGACATTATACAAAAAGCGCTGGATGCTCTCTTGATACTGAATACGGCCGTTAAGAATGTCCGTCTGTATCCTCCGACCAGCGCATCCGTCGTTAATACCACCGAAAGACTGTATCAGTCCCTTTTAGACCTGCTGACTCAGGAAGAACAGATCGCCTTCGCCGAATCGGAGAAAGCCTTGCTGATCGACGGCGAGGTTCTGAGCCGGAAGGATCAGGAAAAACCCCACGCAGCCGCTCTGCTGGGCATACTGCTCGGTTTCGGCCTCAAAAGCATTTCCTTCATCAGAGGGCTGGAGAAAGAAGAAATCGCTCGTTTCGTCGAGTTGCTTGCCCTCAAGCCGGAAACCATTGCTGAAGGAGGCGGGCTTTCTCAACTCATGGCTGATCGCACTATTTCGCATATTCATCTGGACCAGAAAGTTTACGTGGCTATGGATAAAGATCACAAAATCCTTTCCAGTCTCGACATCAGCGACGATCAGCTCACCCGGTTCTTCGCGATGACGCATCCGGAAATGGATATGAACTCGGATCACTTCAGAGAAATGGCCCGAAATCCGGAGGCACTCTCCAATGCTTTTAAAGACGGGTTGTCAAGTATGATGGCGCGCAAAGAAACGCTTTCCACTGTGAAGCTATCCGAGAGCCTTAATGACATGCTGGCGCTTCTGGATAAAATCACCGCCGGCTTTGCCGACGAAGACCGCCATAAACTCTCGCAGGATATCGGCACGTCGATTGCCGCGGCTGATCCCGGGCTGGCTCAGCACCTGACATCGCACAACATGGAACACCTGTTCGGAGGGATGGTTTTGCAGTATCTCATGGCCGGACCGGCACTCAACAAACCGGGAGGCACGGGTGACGGAGCAGCGCCGGAGGAAACCGGTGCCGGGACCGAACTTAAAAGCAAACTGCTTCAGGCCGCCGAGAAATTCAGCATCCGGCTCAACGATGAGAAAACCCTGCTCAATGAAGGCATGATGTCGGTTCTGCCCAAAATCATTCAGCAGTTGATTGCGCAAAAAGAACACGAGACGATGGAGACCATGGTCCGGCGTCTCACCGACAATCTGAAAAACGAAAACAGCGAGGTCAGAACCGGTGCGGCCAGGGGGCTGGCCGACGTGATCGACACGATCCCCGGCGAGCAGAAACATGACCTGGTGGAGAAAATATCCGGTCCCCTGACTGAATGGATCAAAGACGAAAACCTTTTTTCAACGGAGTATCAAAGAATCTGCCACATGTTGAAAAGTGTCACGCAGGAGCATATTACCCAAAAAAAACTCTCCCATGCCTTGAAGTATCTGGGCGCTTTTCATGACGCCGGTATGGCCGACAAGCCGGAGCCCGTTAAAATAATCTGCACCGATGTGATGGAACATCTGGCAGGCACCGAAAATGTCAACATCCTGCTGGATGAAATCGACTCTTCCGACAGTAAACAACGGGAGGACACAGGAAAGGTATTGAGGGTACTGGGTAATTCTCCCGTCCTCAGGCTGCTCGACAAGCTTCGCGACTCGACTGACAGCAACGAGCGCATTCGGATCATACGTTTGATTGCGTCCGCCGGGGATAAGCCTCTGCCGCTGATCATCGCCGGCATCAGGAGAAATGAGCCATGGTATTATCTGCGCAATCTAGTTTACCTGATGGGCCAGATCGGAAACGAGGAAAGCGCCCGAATGCTTGAGCCCCTTCTGCGGCATGAAAACCTCAGGGTTCGGCAGGAAACGCTCAAAAGCATTTATCGTACCGGGGGCAACCGGAGAGGAGCCCTTCTTCGCGCGGCGCTTCCTGATGCCGATGAAGAATTCAAAGCCGGAATCGTGGAACTCCTGGGGCTTTTAAAAGCATCCGAAGCCGTCACCGACCTGGTCGGTTTACTCAAGAACCGGCCGCTGATCCCGTCGGCGTCGAGAAACGCCCTTGAAGAAAAAATCTGCGTGGCGCTGGGAGCCATCGGATCGCCTGTCGCCATCGGACCTCTTTCAGAAATTGCCGAAACAAAATCGGTTCTCACAATCCGCGCTCATCCCGAGAAAGTGAAAAACGCAGCAGCCAAAGCGCTGGCGACTCTGCGAAGGAGAGTGGCCGAATCGACGGAAGCCTGATCGTCCCGGCTGATCGTTCAACCTCCCGTCCCCCCTATCAGGTTTTACATTCCGTGGCTTCGATCCATCAACTTCATAAGGACAGAGGTTTCCGCCGTAACAGGTGATCAGCCAGGGTGACGGCGACCATCGCCTCACAGACCGGTATGATCCGGGGAATGACGGAGACGTCGTGCCGCCCTGTTACGGATATGGTCGTCGGGTTTCCCGCACTGTCCACCGTTGCCTGTTCCTTTTCGATCGAGGCGATGGGCTTGCAGGCCACACGGATGACGATGTCCTGACCGGTCGTGATCCCGGCAAGAATGCCTCCGGCATTGTTGCTGAGAAATCCGTCCGGCGTTATAGGGTCGTTGCATTGAGAGCCCGTCATGCGCGAAGCCTGAAAGCCCGCTCCGATTTCAACCCCTTTCACCGTACCGATGCTCATGAGGGCCTTGGCGAGATCAGCATCGATCTTATCAAAAACTGGTTCGCCGAGACCGGGAGGACACCCCCTGACAATAATCTCGACGATTCCCCCGAGAGAATCGCCGTCTTTCTTTGCCTCAGAAAGTTTCTTCATCATACGCTGTGCCGCCGCCGCATCCGGACAGTAGAGCTCATTTTGTCCGATGGCGGCGAGCTCTGAAGATTCAGCCACGATGCCGCCCAGTTCTTTCGTGCAAGCGACCGCCGTGATGCCTTCCTGCTGCAATATTTTTTTGGCGATGGCTCCGGCGGCCACCCGGGCCGCCGTTTCCCTGCCGGAAGCGCGACCGCCGCCCCGGTGATCCCGGATGCCGTATTTCCGGTCATACGTGAAGTCGCCGTGTCCCGGTCTGAACACCTCCCGGTATGCATCGTAATCTTTGCTTCGGGCGGACTTGTTGTATATGATCAACGAGATGGGTGTCCCCGTAGTTTTCCCCTCGAAAGTTCCTGAAAGGATTTCGACGACATCATCTTCCTTCCTCGGTGATGCGGAACGGCCTCCACCGGGCTTCCTCCGGTTGAGGTCTTCCTGGATATCCGATTCGACAAGCGGCATCCGCGGAGGGCATCCGTCAATCACTGCACCGATGGCCGCTCCGTGGGACTCTCCCCACGTCGTTACTGTAAACATGACACCGAAGGTATTGCCTGCCATGGTTTTTCCTTTCTTATTAATTTTCATCGGTATTGTGAGGGGACACAAAACCTATGATGTCGTCGACCACATCGTCAATCGATTTATCCGATGTATCGATGATCAAATCCGCTGCCTGACGGTAGGCCGGTTCCCGTTGCGCCAGCATGATGGCAATCTCATGCTCCTGATCGGCATCGCAGAGTGCCGGCCGCTGATCATTGGTCTGCTCATCGGTCTGCATACGAGCCAGGATCGTTTCACTTGAAGCGGTGAGCCAGATAAACAGCCCGTTTCGTTGCAGCAGGCGCCGGTTCTCATCATCATCGAGAATGCCTCCACCGGTGGCGATTATCTGTCCCGACGATGTAGACGCCTGGTGTGCCACTTCTTTTTCCTTTTTCCTGAAAAGTTTCCATCCGCCCTGGTTCACTATTTCTCTGATTGACAGCCCTGCCTTTTCCGTAACAAGATTATCCGTGTCGATGAAAGGGCGATTGAGCACATTTGAAAGCTTTCTGCCGACTGATGTTTTCCCTGTGCAGCGGTATCCGACCAGAATTATATTTTTCATTGGTAGAGCCCGTCCAGTGTCTGCCAGAAGTGTGGGAAGGATTTTCTGACACAACCTTTATTAGTAATCGTCATGCCGCCGGTGACACACCCGGCAATGGCGAAACTCATGGCAATCCGGTGATCGTCATAGGTGTGGATCTCCGCGCCGTGAGGATTTCCCCCGTGAATAACCAGACCGTCGGAAAGTTCCCGGGCGGTTATCCCGATTCTGTTCAGCTCGGTGACGAGACTTTCGATCCGATTGCTTTCCTTAATCCGAAGATGAGATACGTTCGTTATGACTGTCAGCCCCGGCCTGAATGCCGCCAGGACGGCAAGCGTGGGAACCATGTCGGGCATATTTCCCATATCGAATTCCCGGTTCCCTCCCGTCAGATGCTTTCCGATGACGTCGATATAATCGGTACCACGGATGACATCGCAGCCGACCTCCTCAATGATGTCGAGGATACCGATGTCACCCTGGAGCGTTTCGGGATGGATGTTCTCGACCCTGACCCGCCCCCGGCACAGTGCTGCGGCAAGGAAAAAATAGGAGGCGCTGGATGCATCGCTCTCGATGACATAGCGCCGGCCCGTGTAACGCTGTGGTGTGTGAACGAGATATTTTGTCGTGCCTGTCGATTCGACATCGACGCCGAAGCTGTTCATGATGCCCACTGTCATATCGATGTAGGGTGTCGAAACGGTGGTTCCTTCCAGGTTGATTTCAACATCATCCGATGCATACGGTGAACTGATCAGGAGTGACGAGATATACTGGCTGCTCTCGGCATCAACAAACGTGGCTCTTCCTCCTTTGATACCTCCGCCGTGAACCGTAACCGGCGGGTAGCCCGTGTTGTTCACCGTGGAAGTTTCCACTCCCAGGCTTCGGAGTGCGCTGAGCAGTGGTTGGATCGGTCGTTCTCTCAGGCGGCTGCTGCCATCGATGACGAAGGAACCTTCACCCAGGGCAGCGAGCGAGGTGAGGAATCTCAGGGCCGTTCCGTTATTTCCCACTG
>DSDU01000246.1 GCA_011056835.1 Deltaproteobacteria bacterium | reverse complement strand
CCTCCAAAAGAAAATTTTCTTCTGGAGGCCCATTGATAAATGGGCCGCGCGAATGCGCGGCAAAGTCAAGTATTTTTTATAAATTTTAACCATTTTTTACGTGGAGACTCTAAACTCTAGTATAAGCAAAACAAACATCGAAATGGAGATGGACATGATTTTAAGACAGATTCTCGTCGGAACCATGATGGTTTTTGCCTATCTCGTCGGAGATGCCGAAAGCGGAGAAGGATTGGTCATTGACCCTGCCGCCGACACGGACACTATCATTGCTCAGGCTCGGCAGGACAATATAACAATCAAATATATTGTCAATACCCACGGACACGTCGATCATATCGGAGGAAATGCCGATATGAAATCAAGAACGGGTGCCCGGATCATCATCCATGAAGGCGATGCCCCGATGCTCACATCTACTCCGGCAGCGATACTGCGAATGTTTAACGCACAAGAATCCCCTCCGGCGGATATCATGGTCACGGATGGAGACATCATCAGCGTCGGAACCATAGAATTAAAGGTTATACACACACCGGGGCATTCCCCCGGTGGAATGTCACTCTATATTCCAGGATATGTTTTCACCGGAGATACCCTCTTCGTGGAAGGGGTGGGGCGAACTGATTTGCCCGGCGGTTCATGGGACGTCATGTTTACATCAATTAAAACGAAACTGCTTTCATTACCGGATGATACGGTCGTACTCCCGGGGCACAATTACGGGAGGAAGCCCACATCGACGATCGCAAACGAAAAGAAAAGAAATCCTTTTTTACGATAAAGGGGAAGAAGACGGTCGCATGAACCTCATAGGTCTCACTGAAACACATCTTGCCGATATGGAGCTTATCAGCCGGGGCAAAGTCAGGGATATATACGAACTGGACAACTATTTACTCATCGTGGCTTCCGACCGAATCTCCGCCTTTGATGTCATCATGCCGAATCCCATACCCGACAAAGGGAGGATACTGACGCGTATGTCCGTCTTCTGGTTTGATAAGATGAAAGATATCGTGGACAATCATCTCGTTGAAACCGATACGACGAGACTCCCGGCGGCCTGCAAGCCTTATGCGGAAATTCTGGCGGGAAGAACCATGCTGGTAAAAAAAGCCCGTCAGTTGCCGGTCGAATGTATCATAAGGGGGTACCTTTCCGGATCTGCATGGAAAGATTACCGGCAGGGCATGCCTGTGTCGGGAATACGCCTCCCCGATGGATTGAAAGAATCGGCACAACTGAGCGAACCGATTTTTACCCCTTCAACGAAAGCGGATGTGGGCGACCACGATGTGCCGATCTCACGGAGAGAGATGGAAACTATTATCGGCCGTGAATTGACGGAAGCAATTATCGACATAAGCATGAATATTTATGAGAGAGCTTCCCACATAGCCGATCAAGCGGGAATCATCATTGCCGATACAAAGTTGGAATTCGGCATCATCGATGACCGCCTCATCCTGATCGACGAACTTCTCACACCTGATTCGTCAAGGTTCTGGCCCAAGGAAGATTATGAAGAAGGACGTTCACAGAAGAGTTATGACAAACAGTACCTTCGGGATTACCTTCTCTCAATTGATTGGGATCAGCACCCTCCGGCCCCGAATCTCCCCGATGATGTGATTCTGAAGACAAAGGAGAAATACGAAGAAGCATTGAAGCGACTTCTGAAGTAAAAATGAATATTCACCTTGACATGACACCGGGCGGTTATTAATTTAACAAAACAAATCGGGATATAATCACGTGCTGCATCTGCAGCAAATCCCTTTTCATGACAGAATCCCGGTAATTTACTGCGATATACTCCGGAACACACTATGAAGTCTGATTACTATAAGATACTTGGCGTCGATAGAAATGCTTCGTCTGATGAAATCAAGCGCAGCTATCGAAAACTGGCGATGCAGTATCATCCCGACAGAAATCCCGGCAACAAGGAAGCGGAAGAGAAATTCAAGGAAGCGGCGGAAGCGTACGAAGTTCTGAGTGACCCGGAAAAACGTGATATTTATAACAGATTCGGTCATGAAGGATTAAGCGGAACAGGGTATAGAGGCTTTTCAGGGTTTGAAGACATCTTCTCAAGTTTCGGGGATATCTTTGAAGATATTTTTGGCTTCGGCACCGGTCGTGGACGATCAAGAACAGCACCCCGACAAGGCGCTGATCTCCGGTATGACCTTACCATTTCATTTATGGATGCGGCATTCGGAACGTCGACTGAAATTGAATTGGAAAAGTTCGTCACCTGTGACCAGTGTGGGGGGAGCGGTGCGACGTCGGGAACGGAACCGGAGCTATGTCCGACGTGCCAGGGAAGAGGTCAGGTTACCCAGAGGAGCGGATTTTTCAGTATCAGCACCACGTGCCCGAACTGTCGCGGCGAGGGAAGAATCATACGGAACCCCTGTAGAAACTGCCGGGGAACGGGTAAGGCAAAAGAAAGAAAAGTTGTAGAATTAAAAATTCCGCCGGGTGTCGAAACGGGATCACGCCTCAGACTTCGTGGCGAGGGAGAAGCCGGTGAGTTCGGCGGTCCCCATGGAGATCTTTATGTGTTCATTAATATTACACCTCACGAATTTTTTGAGCGACGGGACGACGACATTCTGTGCAAAATACCCATAACAATGACTCAAGCGGCTTTAGGCGCAACAATTGAAGTACCTACATTAAACGGGAACGAAAAAATAAGAATTCCCAAGGGAACACAGTATGGCAAGATATTTCGACTGAAAGGAAAGGGATTCCCCCATCTGCGTGGATTTGGAAAGGGTGACCAAGTCGTTCAGACTCTCGTTGAAGTTCCCACCGACCTCAGCAAGAAAGAAGAGAAACTGCTCAAAGAATTGGCGAAACTTAGAGGAGAACTTTAGAAATACTTCCCATTTCGGAGCGAGCCATTATTCATTCAGCATCTTTCAACATTCTCAAGTATAACCACTGAAAATCAATAAAAATAAATCGGGTTGACACAGACGTATAATTTCACTATACTCCGCAGGTTTATACGGCATATTCACTGTCCGCCTCACATAGAAATAAATGAAAACCCGAAGGTACAAAAATGCCCATACGAAAAGACATCAAGAAGGTGCTGATTATTGGTTCCGGTCCTATTATCATAGGACAGGCATGTGAATTTGATTATTCCGGTACCCAGGCATGTAAGGCTCTGCGAAATCTCGGATACGAAATTGTACTCGTAAACTCGAACCCTGCCACCATCATGACCGATCCGGGGATGGCCGATGCAACGTATATTGAACCGCTCAATGTCCCATCCTTACGGGAAATTATTGATAAAGAACGTCCCGATGCAATTCTGCCGAACCTCGGCGGCCAGTCTGGTCTGAATCTGACCTCCGAACTCTATAAAGCGGGAATCATCGATGAATTCAATGTCAAGGTCATCGGGGTTAATGTCGATGCGATCGAGCGAGGCGAAGACCGTATCGCCTTTAAGGCCACAATGAATCGGCTCGGTATTGAAATCCCCAGAAGCGAACCGGCATACAGTATTGAAGAAGCTGAAAAGATAGCGGAAAAATTAGGTTATCCCGTAGTCATCAGGCCAGCCTACACCATGGGAGGAACCGGCGGCGGTCTTGTCTATAATCAGGAGGAACTCCAGACAATTACCAGCCGTGGAATTTCAGCAAGCCTCATCGGGCAGGTCCTGGTGGAAGAATCGGTACTCGGCTGGGAAGAGCTGGAGCTCGAGGTTGTTCGTGACGCCAAAAACCAAATGATAACCGTCTGCTTCATTGAAAATGTCGACGCTATGGGAGTTCATACAGGTGACTCATACTGCACGGCGCCAATGCTTACGATCTCCCCCGAATTACAGCAACGCCTTCAGGAATATGCATACAAGATCGTTGAGGCCATCGAGGTCATCGGTGGAACGAACGTCCAATTTGCCCACGACCCTAAAACGGGTCGGGTCGTCGTTATAGAAATTAACCCCCGAACGTCCCGCTCATCGGCTCTGGCTTCCAAGGCGACAGGATTCCCCATTGCCCTGATTTCATCAATGCTTGCAGCCGGTCTCACACTGGATGAAATACCATACTGGAAAGCGGGTACGCTCGAAAAGTATGTACCATCGGGAGATTACGTGGTCGTAAAGTTCGCCCGATGGGCATTCGAAAAATTTGAAGGCGCCGAAGATATTCTCGGCACTCAGATGCGTGCCGTCGGCGAAGCAATGAGCATCGGCAAAACATACAAGGAAGCCTTCCAGAAAGCGATACGGTCTCTTGAAATCAATCGCTATGGCCTGGGTTTTGCGAAGGATTATAATGAGAAATCACTCGATGAGTTAATGGGCCTTCTTTCCAAACCGACCAGTGAACGGCAGTTCATTATGTACGAGGCCCTCCGCAAGGGTGCCGACATAAATGAAATTCATGAGAAAACCCATATTAAGCATTGGTTTATTCAGCAGATGAAAGAAATCGTGGAGCGGGAAGAAGAAATTCTGGCCTACCGGGACAGAACATTGCCGGATGATCTGCTGATGCGGGCTAAAAAAGAAGGTTTTGCCGATCGTTACCTTGAACAACTGCTTAATATTCCGGAGAAGGAAATCAGGGAACGACGAAAGTTCCTGGACATCGTTCAGGGATGGGAACCCGTTCCGGTGAGCGGTGTAAATGATGCGGCCTATTATTTCTCCACCTATCATGGTCCCAACCAGGTCAAAACATCCAACAGGAAAAAAGTCATCGTCCTGGGCGGTGGCCCCAATCGGATCGGTCAGGGGATTGAGTTCGATTACTGCTGTGTCCACGCGGCCTTCGCATTGAGGGATGAGGGATTTGAATCGATCATGATCAACTGCAACCCCGAAACGGTTTCAACGGATTACGATACCTCGGATCGCCTTTATTTCGAACCGCTGACCGTTGAAGACGTTTTGAGCATTTACGAAAATGAGAATCCGGAGGGTGTCATCGTCCAATTCGGGGGTCAGACGCCGCTGAATATCGCCAACGAACTTGCCGAAGCCGGGGTCAAGATACTCGGAACGTCACCTGAAGCTATCGATCTGGCGGAAGACAGAGATCGTTTCCGAAAAATGATGGAAAAGCTCGGCATCCCCGAACCCCGGTCGGGAATGGCCAGCACATTGCACGAAGCTCTCGATATTGCCGATACAATTGGTTACCCGCTCATCGTCAGGCCCTCATATGTTCTCGGTGGACGTGGTATGGAAATCGTCCACGATGAACAGATGTTGAAACGCTATCTCGCCGTAGCCGTCGATGTAACGCCGGAACGACCGATCCTTATCGATAAATTTCTGGAAAACGCGATCGAAGCTGAAGCCGATGCCATTTCGGACGGGAAAGAAGCGTTCATCCCCGCGGTCATGGAACATATTGAACTCGCCGGAGTCCATTCAGGCGATTCTGCGTGCGTCATCCCCCCCATCAGCATTCCTGCCCGCCACATCGACACAATCTATGAGTATACGAAGAAGATAGCAGTCGAGCTCAAGGTCTCGGGATTGATGAACATTCAATATGCCATTGCAAACAATATCGTCTATATCCTCGAAGCGAATCCCCGGGCATCACGAACGGTACCGCTCGTTTCGAAAGTATGCAACGTTTCCATGGCACGGATTGCAACCCAACTGATGATGGGAAAAACCATAAAGGATCTCAACCTGAAGCCAAGGTCATTTCCCCACTTCGGCGTGAAGGAAGCTGTATTTCCATTCAACATGTTCCCTGAAGTTGATCCGCTTCTCGGACCGGAAATGAGATCCACCGGTGAAGTTCTTGGTCTGGCCGATTCCTTCGGTCTTGCATTTTTCAAAGCTCAGGAAGCTGCTCAACAGATGTTGCCTTCGAAGGATACCGTCCTTATTACAATATCCGACCTGGATAAGGCCGCCATTGTCGAAGTGGCTAAAGCTTTCCACGAACTGGGATTCACTATCAAAAGTACAAAGGGTACGGGAGAACATCTCGCTCGACACGGCATCCCCAATGAGACGATTTTAAAAATGCACGAAGGGCGGCCCAATATTGTCGACGGAATTAAAAACAAAGAAATACAGCTTGTTATTAATACTCCGAGTGGCAGAATGAGCCAGTACGATGATTCGTACATTCGGAAGGCGGCAATAAAATACAAAGTGCCGTATATCACAACAGCCGCAGCAGCGGTAGCCGCTGTAAAAGGAATTGCAGCAATCAGGAGGGGACATGGACGAGTGAAGTCTCTCCAGGAATACCATGAAGACATCAAGTAAAACCGCCGCAGCATGAAAAGCCGCCGACTAACGCGGTGCATTGAAACTGCAATTGCAGGTAACATTCGGCATGCAGCAAGTAAGAAAATTCATTTGAGTAGTCTTCATGGATCTTTGAGAGGAAGCCCCTTGAACCTCACCGAAGGATTTCCTGTGGAACAACATGTTATCCATCTTAAAAGGATTTTGAGACATCACGCATGGAATGAGTCTGTCTTGCTTTTTTCGAGTCAGTCTAAGCGAAGGGTAGTTATTTCAACTGTCTGAATCCAAAGAGCGTGTTCCAATTGGCTGGAATAACCTGTAAATCCATCAAAAGGCGGGGCTGACCAGAAAAGAATGAATAGTGCAATACCCCTTTAAAGCCTGAAGCGCGATAATCTATTTACCGTTTGACCGAGAATGATGAAAGATATGCAGAAAGAAGATGGACCCGGATTTCATCTCGGAGAAGCAACGGAAGTTACAGACGATCATCATTTGTAGTTTTTGTCATTGCATATTGCCCTTTATTCCGATATTTGAATTCTCTAGAGGAAATAGGAAGTCTTCACTTCAATGAGAGATATTCATTTGCTGTTGGCGGTCGGAATGCGACGTAAAAGAGAAGAAAAATGAAATCAATACGAGAAAACTGCGGGTTATTCGGTCTCTATTCACAAAGGGACTGTGTTCATGACATATACCAGGGAATCGACTTCCTGCAACACCGAGGCCAGGAATACTGCGGCATCTCAACGTATAGCTACAACACCAAGAGAATGAAACAGATTGATTTTCTGGAAACTCAAAAAGAAGAACGGGACAGCGACATATCGTTCGGTAAGGAGATCAATCACGTCACGCACCACGGCAAAGTAATTAACACCTTTACCGATGAGGAATTGCAGACATTGAAGGGACACTGGGGTATCGGTCATGTAAGTCTGTGGGAACGGCAGCCCATGAAATGGCAGACCCGCCTTGGAGAAATCGCCGTAGCTTTCAGCGGTAATGTCATTAACGCCGACGAGTTGATGAAAAAAATGATGGATCGAGGCAAGTCGTATTACAAGAGCTATCATATTGAAACTATTTCCAAAGTCATTATAGAAGAGCCCGACATTGTCAGCGGCATCAAAGCCCTCGCTCGCAAAGTTAAAGGTGCCTACTCTCTGGTCGTCCTTAACAGGGATGGCATTTATGCGACACGGGATGTCTATGGATTCAGGCCGCTGATGCTGGGCCGGGACGCCGATCGCTGTGCGGTCAGTTCGGAGTCGCGGGCCATCCAGAATCTTGGGATGCACACAGTCCGCGATATCCGTCCCGGGGAAATCATCCTGATTAATGATAAAGGATTCCAGACGGTGGCACAGGTTGATTCCCCTCGAATCGCTCACTGTGCTTTTGAATGGGCTTACACGGCAAGTATTGACTCGATCATAGACGGAGTTTTCGTACAGGAAGCTCGGAATAATCTCGGCGCCCAGCTTGCTCAGCGTGACATTGATGACGGGGACACAACTGCCGACATCGTCGCGCCGGTTCCGCTATCTGGAATCGGTCATGCCCTCGGCTACCATCATCGTTCCAACATCCCTTATCAGGAAGTATTCCTGTATCATCGATATGCCGATCGCAGTTATATGCAGGCGACTCAGATAGCCCGGAAGCGTATGGCGAAACGAAAGCTTTCGGTGCTCAATTATGCCGTCAAGGGAAAGAAAATTATTATCTGCGACGATTCTATCGTCCGTGGCACACAAATCATGTATAAAGTAAGAGACTTGAAAGAGGCAGGGGCCCAACAAGTCCATGTCCGGATTTCATGTCCTCCTCTGATGTATCCCTGCGATTTCGGCATTTCAACCCGATCGTACGATGAACTGATCGTCCGGCAGTTGATGAAGAAGGGAGATATAATGTCCATGCGGCAGTTACAGGAAGTGGAGGCATGGATCGCCCATCGAACCGGCGCTGACACAGTAAAATTCAACACGGTTGATGCGTTTGTGTCGGCGCTGATGATACCAAGGAAAAATCTCTGCCTACGGTGCTTTGATGGAGTAAACCCTCTTGAGGATTGGAGTTAGCATTATGACCGTGCAGAACCCTTTCGTCATGTTTATTCTGCGAATGACAGATGCATGAGTGAAAGGGGATTAACATGTTTATCAAGCAACCTGACCCCCCAGTGGAGATGCGGACCGGTAACCCTGCCGGTTGAACCGGCATGTCCGATGGTCGTTCCCTTTTCAACCCTATCACCGTCCCTGACCAGAATCGACGACAAATGACAATAGCTGGAAAACAATCCCGCTCCATGGTCGATAATAACCGTTTTTCCCGCATAATAAAGATCCCCCGTCAGAACGACTTTTCCTGCATTGGAAGCTCTGATATTCGTCCCCCGTGGGCATTTGATGTCGATGCCACGGTGACGGGATAAGAACCCATCATTAAATATTCGTTTCTCCCCGAAATTGTTACTTATTACTCCAGTTGAGGGAACGATAAACCCTCCTTGCCCCAACCAGGAAGGCGTAACGACACTATACACGGCATCGACCAGCTTCTTTTCCCGAAGAACCCGTTCCTGAACTTCCGGTGATATCAAAACGAATTTCTTATCTACAGTAAGCCGTTGAGCCGGAAAGGTTCTGTCTGAAATCGACAGCTTCAGGGAAAAGTTTTTTTCATATCCGTCAGGATACCTTATCCCGATATAAAGGTTATGGAATCCCGGCGATATGTCGAGGCCAAGACCGATGAGGGTGAAGAATGAAGTCTCACCGGTATCGGGAACGAACGCATGCATTCTACCATCGAAGCGTGCCCATGCCGATGAAAATAAAGGTGACTCAAGCGATATCTTAACAATCTCTCCCGGTGACAGATCCCGATATTGAGAGGTTACCCGTATTGATCCATGGGCAGTTTCTGCTTTCATGTCAAGGGCGTGAACGTCACCGGCAAAACCGCACACTAAGAAAATGATGAGTATCAGTCTCTTCATTGAAAAAATCTCACTCTTTAATATTTATGGTGAGACCGGAGTCTATCAGAACATACTGAGCTGAACAACGAAAAATATGGACAAGAATAAAAACTTACTTTATAGTGATAGGCGTTCCGGTCAGCTGGTGATTCGGCACCATTAGATTCCCTTCACTCTTTCGTCAAAATGAATACAAGCGAAATCGTACGATTTCAAAACAATAGAAGAGTTAACATATGGTTACGGCACGGGCAGAACTGACAGCAGAGATGTTGAGAGTGAGAATTGATCCTGATTCACTGGGATTCGAGACAACGGTGGAATGCGAACTCTTCGAGGGCATAGTCGGTCAGGAGCGAGCTGTAAAGGCCATTCAACTGGGGCTTGAAATTGAAAGCCCCGGATACAATATTTACGCAGCCGGCCTTACGGGCACAGGGAAAACATCAACCATAAAGAGCCTCTTGAATCAGCTTGATCCGGGCAATAGGATCCCCGATGACATCTGCTATGTCAATAATTTTCAGGATCCGGACATGCCGCGAGTCATCGTGCTCCCCGCAGGAATGGGCAAGAGCTTCCAAAAAGATATGGATGACATGATTGTCCAACTGAGGAAACAGATACCCCATCTTTTCGAGAGCGAAGAATTTAAAAAGGCATCGGAACAGATTGTCACCGCACTCATGTCCCGGCAAAAGGAAATGTTCAAGGAATTCAATGATAAAATCCAAAAGAAAAACTTTCAGTTGGTCCAATACCAGATCGGACCTTACACGAGGCAGGATATAGCTCCCGTTTATGATGGCAAGCCTGTTCCTTTTGAACAACTGGAAGCAATGGCGGATCAAGATAAATTTGATACAAACAACCTTGAAAAAATCAGAAATGAGATGAGCAGTCTGAGGATCGAACTCGACTCCCTCATGAGAGAAACGCGACAAATAGAAAAAACGATCCGGGAGGAAATTATCGCACTTGAACAGAAGCACGGGTGTCCCGCAGTTAACGGCATTATATCTGATATTCGTTTCAAATACGGCACGAAGAAACAGCACATAAACGGGTATCTCGACGACGTTCAGGCTGATATTCTATCAAATCTCAAATTATTCAAGGAAAAAGATGAGGAGCATCCATTACAACAGCAGGGACCGGTTACAGAGTTCCTGAATGCACCGGACAGGCGATTCACGAAATACAAGGTCAATGTCCTCGTGGATAATTCGCAGGCTCAGAAGGTACCCATTATCATTGAAACGGCACCGACATACAAAAATCTTTTCGGAACCATAGAGAGAGACATCGACCGGTCAGGTTTCTGGAGCACAGATTTTACGCGCATCAAAGCAGGGTCGCTCCTGAGGGCAAACGGCGGCTATATTGTTTTCAACGCGTTGGAAGCGCTGGTCGAACCGGGAGTGTGGCCATTTCTAAAACGTACATTGAAGAATAGACGATTGACGATGCAGTCCTATGATCCGTTCAGCATCGCTCCAACAGCAATGAAACCGGAATCTATCTCAATTAATGTAAAAGTCATCATGATAGGCGACGATTATCTCTATCATCTGCTCTATAATTTTGAAGAAGACTTCAAAAAGATCTTCAAGGCCAAGGCACAGTTTGATACTGAAATGCCGGCCAGGGATGAACATCTTACCGACTACGTCAGGTTCATTAAGAAAATTATTGAAGATGAACAACTACTGCAGTTTCATAAAAGTGCTGTTGCAGCAATCATTGAAACGGGAATACGGCTTTCGGGGAAACAAAGAAAACTGACAACACGATTCAGTGATATCGCCGATTTGATCAGGGAGGCACATTACTGGGCACGGAAAGATGGAGATTCACTTGTCAAATGCATCCACATAGACAAAGCATACGAAGAAAAGGTAAGCCGGGTGAAACTTATCGAGGATAAAATCCAGGAAATGATCGAAGACGGTACCATTATCATCGATACGGAAGGAATGGTTATCGGGCAGGTGAACGGACTTTCCGTCTATGATATGGGTGATTATTCTTTCGGCAAGCCTTCACGAATAACAGCGGAAACCTCCATGGGAAGAGCCGGGGTAATCAATATAGAACGAGAGGCAAAGCTTTCGGGGAAAACTCACGACAAGGGCGTCCTCATACTGGAAGGTTACTTCCGCGGTAAATACGCCCAGGATAAACCACTGACGATGAGTTCGAGTATATGTTTCGAACAATCCTACGGGGGTGTTGATGGCGACAGCGCTTCCTCAACGGAGATATACGCCATCCAATCGAGCTTGTCGGGATTACCCCTCAGACAGGACATTGCCGTGACGGGTTCGGTGAATCAAAAAGGTGAGATACAACCAATCGGCGGAGTCAACCAGAAAATCGAGGGATTTTACGATGTCTGTAGCGTGAAGGGTTTAACCAGCGGCCAAGGGGTAATCATTCCATCACGCAATGTTCAGGATCTGATGCTGCGAAAAGATGTTGTTCAGGCTGTTTCAGAGGGACAGTTCCACATATACCCCGTCACAACGATCGATGAGGGGATAACCCTGTTAACAGGAGTGGATGCGGGAGAAAGGGATGGTACAGGCGGCTATCTTGAAGGAACAGTCAATTACCTCGTGGATGAGAAACTAAAATCAATAGCTCGAGGTCTCAAAACATTTGCAGGGGAACAAAATAATAATTCACACACGACGGAATAAAAAGGAGCGTAACAAATGAGGAACATTGTAACAAAAATATTAATTCTTCTGATAGGAGCGGGAGTCTGTACGCTCTCCGGCTGTCCGGCGCTGGTAGCGGGCGGCGCCGCGGTAACTGCCGGTACGGGAACATACATGTTCATAAACGGAGAGCTGAAAACGGACTACCACTTCCCGTTTGACCGTGTATGGAACGCCTGCGAAAAGACTGTTGCGGAAATGAATGCCGTTGACGTCATCCCCTTAAAAGAAATCGGCAGCGGAACGATAGATGCAATTATCAACCAGGAAAAGGTTCGCTTTAACGTCACTTATAAATCAAAGGACCTCACAACGGTCGGCATACGCATAGGACTGCTGGGAAACCAACTGGCATCACAACGACTCCATGATAAAATCAGCGAGATATTGTTACAGCGATAGATAAGCTTTTAAAGTACCAAACGTTTCGTGCAATCGTTCCGATAGGACCGTGTGCTGGTTGGACAAACTGATTGATGCAAAAAAATACCGGAGCTTCCACCTTCCTACCCCGCAGCAAGCTGCGGGGTATCACACTATGTCATCATCCGGGTTGACCGGACAATCCATAGATTCACGCTTTTACGGTAACAACTTGATGGGAGCTTCGGGGAATTATACCTGAAGATATTAAAAAATAGTGTTCTCCCGGGCGGCTTAACTGCAAACATACCAGCGAGTCACCCATATTATCCGCTGCCTGCGGCATACACAATAACGAACGGATCTCCGATCGCTTTGCCACCCGAAAGCAAAGCCGATATGGACTTTTGGTCTTCGGCAGAGATCCTTCATGTATGATCTGCAACGTATGATGCGACAGGACTCTCCACCTCAGATTTAACGTCCTACACCATGCTATGACCATTCCACGGTCGGCCCACGAATGCGAAGTGACAAAACCGACTCACTGTTCCTTACTCGCTTCAAGTCCGTAAGCTCTGATTTTTCGATGCAGGTTACTTCGTTCGATACCGATAGCTTTTGCCGTCTTCGATATGTTCCATTCATTTTCATGAAGCTTTTGAATGATGAAATGTTTTTCGAATTCCTCTTTTGCTTCCCTGAAGGTATCGGTCTGATACATTTCGGCATCGTCTTCTCCATTCTTTTTTTCCAACGGTGGGATGTCTTCCTCCTTTATGGAATTCGAGGGCGTCATGATTACCAGTCGTTCTATGATGTTTTTCAATTCCCGGACATTTCCCGGCCAGTCATGATCTATGAATATTCTCAACGCCCCGTCGGAAATCGTTTTAATGGGGATTCCTTCCTTGTCTGAAAATTCCTTAAGAAAGGGCTCCACCAGATAAGGTATGTCTTCCTTCCGATCTCTCAGCGGCGGCACCATTAATGGTATTACGTGAAGTCGATAGTACAAGTCCTGACGAAACCGTCCCTCTTCCATCTCTTTTTCCAGATCTTTATTCGTTGCTGCAAGAACTCGAACATCCGTTTCAATGTATTTGGTACCCCCGACACGTTCGAACTTCTTTTCCTGGAGAATTCGAAGAATTTTTGCCTGGGCCTTCAGGCTCATATCGGCAACTTCATCGAGAAACAATGTACCGCCGTTGGCAAGATCGAACTTCCCACGTTTTTTTTGTGTTGCTCCCGTAAAGGATCCTTTTTCATGACCGAAGAGCTCACTTTCGATCAGTTCTTCTGGTATGGCGGCACAATTAACTTCGATAAAAGGCATATGAGACCGCTTACTCAATCGGTGAATCGATCGCGCCACCAGTTCCTTCCCCGTGCCGTTTTCTCCCATGATAAGTATCCAGGCATTTGTGGGTGCGATGATCTGAATCATTTCTTTGAGTTCTGTTATGGATTTACTGCGACCGGTCAGCTCATAATCATGCGCAATTTTTCCTTTCAAGAGCTTATTTTCTTCTTCAAGCCGAACCAGGTTGAAAGCATGTTCAACGGTAAGAACAACTTTATCCAGAGACAGAGGTTTTTCAATAAAATCGAATGCTCCCAGTTTTGTCGACCTGACCGCGGATTCAATGGTCCCGTGCCCCGATATCATGACAACAGGCAGGGCGGCATGCTTGGCCTTCATTTGTTTAAGCGTTTCGATTCCGTCAATTCCCGGCAGCCATATATCAAGCAGCACAAGATCGGGCAATTCTTCATCGACAAGCCTCAGTGCGTCTTCACCAGTCCCCGCCGTAACAACTTGATATCCCTCGTCCGTGAGAATCCCTTTCAGCACCTGACAGATGCTATCTTCATCATCAACAACCAGAATTGTCTTATACATATTTACCTGACCTTGATTACGAGCACTTATGTTATCGGTAATTCAAAAGCGATAATTGTCCCCGTGGGATCATTATTTCCCACGCTTATTGACCCATTGTGGTCGGAAATTAT
>DSDU01000253.1 GCA_011056835.1 Deltaproteobacteria bacterium | reverse complement strand
TCCTGACGAGAAATGGCGATCTAGCTGATAAATTTACCGAAATTCCTGTCATGAAGAAACAGTATCTGAGTTATCTCCAATGGCTTATTCCGAAACTGCCCCGCTATGTACTTTCATCAATGATTTCAAGTCGTCAGCGGTGAGCAAGCCTCTCAGAAAATAACGGGCGAATCGTTAAACCGCAGTTTTTGTCAACCAAGCAAATCATGATGGTTGACAATGTTGCTCAGGGATGCTACAGATGCGGCACTTTGCGTATGGTGATGCCGTTTCATTGCTATGCAGTGTTTTCGGTGTCGGACGCAACAGTGATCGGTGTACCGTTCGGGTACGGTATATGCTTGTGTGAACGCCGCAACGGGCTGACGTACACAGCGCCTCGCCTGAACACATTTTCCTCCATCAGTCTGCAGTCCCCGATCTCTCGGCAGATTAACCAAATGACTATCGGGGAAGTAAGCGGGAAAAGAACGAATTCTATGACAACGAAAAATCGCCTCTTGGTGTACCTGAAAGAAAACAAAGGATCATGGGTTTCCGGTGAGTCGCTGAGCAGTCAAATGTCGGTCAGCAGATCGGCATTATGGAAGCATGTGCGGTCATTGAAACAAGAAGGTTATCGGATAGAATCGTCCCCTAAAAAAGGGTACCTGTTCCGGGAATCGCCGGACTTGCTCTTTGTGGAAGAAATCGGACAGGGATTGAAGACCCGGTGGCTCGGAAAAGGGCATATCGACTATTACACCGAGACGGACTCAACCAATATCCGGGCCCGGACATTGGTAATGGCGGGGGCAGCCGAGGGATCGATCGTTATTGCAGAGACCCAGACCGCAGGAAAGGGGCGTCGTGGGAGACCGTGGTTTTCACCGCGGGAGAAGGGCATCTATATATCAGTCATTGTAAGACCGGCGATTCCTCCCGTCGAGACTCCAAAACTGGTACTCTTGTCGTCAATCACCATTGCGGAGCTCCTCCGCACCCGGATGTGCCTGAAAGCGGAAATCAAGTGGCCGAATGATGTGCTGGTGAATGGGAAAAAGGTTGCAGGAATACTTTTAGAAGTCGGCACCGAGATGGATGCCGTCGATTATTGTATCGTCGGACTCGGTTTGAACGTCAATATTCCCCAGGGCAGTTTCCCCGATGATATCAAAGACAGCGCAACATCACTTCTGATTGAATCAGGAAAGCACGTCTCCCGGGTACATCTCGTTCAGGATTATCTCATGCTTTTCGAGCAGTATTATGAGCGGTTTATGGACGGGCGCGGCGGCGATATCCTGGCAAGGTGGAAGGAACTGGCAGACATTGTGGGACGTCGGATAACGGTCGATCTTTCGGGGAGGATATACAGCGGAAATGTTACCGATGTTGATGATAGCGGAGCATTGATGATTACAGATACCACCGGGAATACTCATCGGGTGTTTTCAGGCGATGTTACCTACGATAGCTGATGAGATGAAAGGACAGAAGAGACAATGAATGCTGTTATTGTTGGTATTTTTTTTGCGGGGATGATTACCGTAGGCATCCTGAGCATGAAAAAGATAAAGGACACGATGAGTTATTTTGTCGCAGACCGAAACGGCAGCAGCCTTGCCATCAGCGGATCACTTGTCGCGACGACGATCGGCGGTTCGGGAACCATCGGACTTGCCGGTCTTGGGTATTCAAAAGGCCTTGTCGGTGCCTGGTGGCTCCTTGTCGGAGCGATCGGCCTTTGCATCCTGTCGCTCTGGTTGGCCAAGAAAGTACGGGAATATGAAGTATATACGCTTCCCGAAATATTGGAACGTCAATACGGAGGGAGTTCAACAAAAATTGTTGCATCGCTGGTCATTGCCACGGCATGGCTCGGTATTATTGCCGGGCAAATCATTGCAGCGGGGAAAATCCTATCAGTTCTCTGGCCGGGTCAGTTGGAACTATTAATGGTTCTGGCGGCATCGGTTTTCGTTGTTTATACCGTTCTCGGAGGCCAGTATTCAATCCTGAGGACGGATATGATCCAATCCGTGATCATTGTTGTCGGGCTTTTACTCTGTCTCGTGGTCAGTCTGCCCGCGGCAGGAGGGCTGACCGCCATGACGGCGGTGCTTCCGCCATCGTATTTCTCATTTCCCGTGTCATCATCCTTCGGCTGGATGGATCTCTTGACGTTCCTTCTGTTTGTCGGTGCCGCATATCTCGTCGGCCCTGACATTTATTCAAGAATATTTTGTTCCAGGAGTCCGGAAGTAGCGAAGCGATCAGTTATGATCGCCGCGATTGCCATGATACCCATTGCCTTTTTTGTCACGCTTATAGGGATAACTGCGCGTGTTCTGCTTCCGGGAATTTCCGCTGAAAGCGCATTGCCGGCACTGATTCTGCAAGCAGTTCCCGTCGGTCTGAGCGGGTTGGTTATCGCCGCCCTGCTCGCTGCTGTCATGTCTTCCGCCGATACCTGTCTCCTCACGACGAGTACCATCATTACGGCCGATGTGATCAATCCCCTCCGAAGATCAGAAATGACGGAGACGAAACTCCTCATGGTTTCCCGGATCGGTGTGATTGTTATCGGTATCATATCCCTCTTGATTGCCCTGACATTAAAAGGCATCATTGCCTCATTGCTGCTGGGCTATACCGTATACACAAGCGGACTGGTGATTCCGGTTATCCTCGGATTTTATTCAAAACGCTTGAAGTTAAATAGGTTCGGTGTTATAGCTGCCGTCGTCGGTGGAGGAGGCATGGGATTAGTCCTGAAGCTGTCGGGGCATAACAATCTCTCACTTTTGACCTTCCCCCTTTCTGCTCTGCTTCTCTTCGGCGGGAGTTATCTGGCGCGATGTGTGAGTGAGAAAGGCACCACCGGAATCGTACAGACATAGAAATTGTTGATTGATGCCGGGGGTAAGCCGACGCCAATACCTGATCTGACGGAAGTGTGTTTCAATGACTGGCGACTGGATGTGGATTGATGACCGGAAGAAAATAGAGCTCGCCCGACGGGATATTTGCTCATCCGACGTAATTGCCGTTGATACCGAGTATGATTCGTTTAGGTATTTTCGGGAAAAACTGTGCCTCATACAGATAATGACCGGCCGTCAGACGTATCTTTTTGATCCGTTCGAACATCTTGATTTTTCTTTTTTAGGAGATGTTTTTGCTGATGACCGGATCACGAAGATCATGCATGCCGGTGATAACGACGTTCGGATTCTGAAAAGAGATTATGGATTTTTCTTTAAGAATATCTTTGACACGTATCGGGCGGCCTCTCTCCTCGGCTGCCAGTATCTTTCCCTGTCGAATGTGGTACATCACTATCTCGGGATCTCATTAGATAAATCGAAAAAGATGCAGCGTTCACAGTGGGAAACCCGGCCGCTGAGTGAGGAACAACTCCGATACGCCGTCATGGATACGAAACATCTCATTGAGCTATACAACGTTCTCAATAGCTTTCTGTTACGGCATGGGCTGAAAGAAAAGGCATTCAGCAGTTTCACAGGTGTCGAGACGATACGGTGGACGGAAAAAACTCTGGACCAGTGGGGATTTTTAAGGATTCCGGGAGCGGATGAGCTGAATGACATTCAACTGAGACGACTGGAAGCGCTCTTTCTCTGGAGATTTGAAACGGCCCGCCGAACGAACAGGGCACGATTCATGATACTTTCCGATACCGTGTTGATTGATCTGTCTCGGGAGACCTTCGATACCCTTGCATCGTTAAACGGTTCAGGGATTCTTACCCCTCAGAAAATCAGGGATTTCGGGCAAGAGATACTTGAGACATTGAAGACCGCCGACGGTTGACGGCGCTCACGGTCCAATGCCCGTCGCCTTTGGCCCTGTGCTTGATCTCGGCCTTTCGGTTCCTGAGTTGATTTGCCATGGCGATTATGCCGTTTTCACCGGTGTCGCGTGCCGTTCCCATGCATTCTTGTCTCGTTGCCCCTTCATCCGTGCCGCCTCAGCCATGCATTGTAATTTTGACAATCGGCTCGCCGAACGATACGGTTTCACCCTCTTTTGTGAATACTTCCGTTACCGTTCCCTCAACCTCTGATACGATAT
This sequence comes from Deltaproteobacteria bacterium, assembly GCA_011056835.1. GTDB lineage: Bacteria > Desulfobacterota > Syntrophia > Syntrophales > UBA6807 > DSDU01. Next base: position 10,292 of record DSDU01000253.1, on the reverse strand, counting down.
GGGTATTCATTTTCATTGCTTCAAGAACAACGAGGATATCGCCGTCTTCGACTTCATCTCCTATTTCGACAATAACCTCTTTGACCGTTCCCGTGATAGGCGATCTTATATCACCGATCTTGGCAATGGACTCGATTTCCTGGAGCGTGGGAGTCCATTTCGGCTTGACTCCTTCGTGCCAGTCCACGCCGTCGGCGGTTATCGGCGCATAATGAGACCCGTCGAACGTCCGATAGGCCGCCAGGTCGTCCAGCTTGATAACCCTCGGTGCCGGTTCCTGATAATTGAGCACTTCCGGATGGGTATCCAGGTAGGTCGTGTCAAAGATGCCCTGCTGAAAATCTGGTTCATCGCAGATTCCCAGAAACAGTGGAATAGTCGTCTTGGGGCCGACAATGACAAAGTCACTCAACGCCCGCTTCAGTCTCTGTACGGTCTGCTGCCAATGATAGCCCCGGACAGTCATCTTGGCCAGAAGAGAATCGTATTCCTTCGGCACCGTGTATCCCTGATAAGCAAATTCATCGATTCTCACACCGGGACCTCCCGGAGGACGGTATAGTTCGATTGTCTTACCGCCTTCAGGGAAAAACCTGTTCTTGGGGTCTTCCGCGTTGATTCGTACTTCGATTGCCGTTCCCTGAAGCTGAATGCCTTCCTGCTTGATTTCCAATGGATCTCCCTGGGCGCTTAAGATCTGCTGCCTGACGATATCAACGCCGGTGAGCATTTCCGTTATGGTATGTTCGACTTGTAATCGCGTATTTACTTCAAGAAACCAGAATTCATTGGTGTGCGGATCCACGAGGAATTCGACGGTACAGACATTCGCCAGTCGTGCTTCGCGGACTGCGGCAATTGCTGCATGGTGGAGCGATTCAAGCACGTCGATGGGAAGACGGGCGGGGGCGGTTTCCACCAATTTCTGATGCCGCCGCTGTATGGAACAATCCCGCGTTCCGAGATGAATCACATTACCGTGTTGATCCGCCAGGATCTGTACCTCTATGTGTCGAGCCGCCTCGATACATTTTTCAGCGTAGATGGTTTCGTCGTTAAACGCCGACAAGGCTTCAACTCGTGCCAGTGGAACGAGTTGCTTGAGTTCATTATCGCTGTAAGCCTTTCTGATTCCCCGTCCGCCGCCCCCGGCCAGTGCCTTGAGCATGACCGGGTATCCTTTTTCCTGGGCAAAGGTACATGCCTGCCTGATGCCTGCCTCTCCCGGCGGCAATCTTTTCGTACCCGGAATGACCGGTATCTTTGCCCGGGAAACGATATGCCGTGCCATGACCTTGTTGCCTAAGTCATGAATGGACTGCGGTGACGGCCCGATGAAAATGATGCCGGCTTGTTCGCATTCGGATGCAAAATCAGGATTTTCGGAGAGAAATCCGTAGCCGGGATGAATAGCATCGGCACCGCTCTGACATGCCGCGTCGACGATTTTCTCGATATTCAGATAGTCTTTGCGGGGACCTTTGCCGATATTAATGACGTGATCAACCAGATTAAGATAATAGTCATGGCGATCCGGGCTTTCATGAACGGCAACTGCTTCAAGTCCCATTTCCTTAATCGTTCGAAGGATTCTGAGCGCTATTTCTCCTCTGTTGGCGATTAGAATTTTCTTGATCTTCTTCATAGTAACCGTCCTCGTCCCGACATATGATGGCGCATCATTATGGGGAAAAGGAGGTGAAATCGCGTGTGCTGTTTTTCGCAGTGGTACATCGTCTCCCTCCATTAAGCCGTTATTGCGCTTAATCTCCGCGGCGAACATTAGCATATTTCCCTCCACACTCATAGAGTTTTTTCCGGTTTCAGCTGTATGGTTAATGCTATTCCGACATCATTATCATACAGCCTGCAATGTGATACAACGGTTCTTCTCCCGTGGCATGATATTTTGTTCAACCTTGCCCTGCATGATGAGCGGTCTGCGGTTTATTGCTGCCCCCATGATCACGTTGAAAAAATGCATATGCGGCAAAGTTTCCGTCATGGCTCAGGCTTAGGTCAATGGTTGACCGTTCTTTGGCGATCAAAACCTCAGGGGGTGCCAGTCCACGTATGTCCTTTGTTCGAATGATGTCGATGGCACTGAGATCATGATTGAGAAACAAAGAGAGATGATGCCGCGCGAGGTCTCGCGCTGTTTTTGAATCAGCACGGGGCGACGGTCTGTCAGCTGCCGTTCCGATTCCGGCGATGACCATATCCAGAAACGATGCTTCTCCGGAGATCCCGATGCAATGGATAAAATCGTGCCGTGCCGTTATTGTTATGAAAACAGGGGAATGAGGCGTTTCGACCACTCCACCTACTACTTGGGTATGGTGTTCAGTTATATCGGGGACACGATCGAGACGCACATCATATCGCCGTGGTGCCGAAGTCACGTTCCCGTATTGTTTTCGTATAACTTTATACCCTGTCTCTTTGGCTGCCCAGAATGACCAGAGCAACAACACTGCCGTTTCATTGTGACACTCAAGCAAGCATTGCTCCGTTGCCGTCAGGACACGCTCAATGAAACGCGTATCGCTGATCTTCTCTCTCGCGTGCCGCGTTGTCAGATCTATGATGTCGTTGCCCACGCAGTGCAAAATAATCTTCCTCCATCTGTTTCAGTCGCTCTACTATCTGGTGTGCACAATCCCTCTGCCCCTTCAATCCGTTGAATTGAGAAGATGGATAGAAGGTATCCATTGTCAAGGCAAAGCGTTCTCCGAAACGGGGAAAGTTGCTGTATGATGTCTGTCCCTCTCCCCGCAGATACATGCACATGACCTGACAGTTCTCCACGGTGGTGACAAAGCGGCCTACCCCATAGGAGAAGTTTTCTTCGTCGACCCGGCCGGTACGGGATCGCCCTCCCTCCGGGAAAATGAGTACCAGTTCTCCCTTCGACAGGAGGTAGATACATTTGTCAAGGGTATGCTTCATTACCTCTCTGTCGCCCCCCCTGCTGACGGGAATGCATTTTCCCAGATAACATAAGAGGGTCAGAAAAATGTTACGCTGAAAATTTGCCCGTTCGGGAAGATTCCATGGCAGCATCCGATAGTCGATAAGATATCGATATATGGGGGCTATTGCATATGCAATAACCAGAGAATCGATCATGGTCAGATGATTCGGGCATATGAGCCACGGACCTCTGTGTCCTTCAATGTGCGCCCTGAACGTTTCTCTCACTTTTTTCAGGTCATGAATCCGGTAATTCATGCACCTGATGAAGAGAAGAACAAGCGGACCGATGATGATGCTTGACAACCGGCCCAGGCTCCTTTGAATGCTCAGCAAATACCTGTCTTTTGCGCTCATGCCCGTTATTACTGTAATTTACTTTTAATAACGTTCACCGCATCGCCGATGGTTCTGATCTGATCAGCATCATCATCATCGATTTCAATGCCGAAAACATCCTCACATTTAATAATGACATCGACGAGACGGGCCGAATTGACCTTGAGGTCGTCGAGAATGTGCGTGTCAACGGTCGCCCCGTCGAGTAATGACGCATCCTTCACGTATGGTCTCAGGATAGTGACCATTTCTGAAAAAATCTGTTTCTCTTCCATTGTTTACTCCTTGTGCAATAGTAGTTTTTATGAGTATTCAGCGATCGATGATCAGCTTTTATGCTGACCATCGATTGCCGAGAGCATATTATCCTTCCCACTTTTTAAAGATGAGACAACTGTTTACGTCCCCGAATCCGAAACATGCCTTGGCCATGATTTTCAGATCGGGATATTCCATTACCTCATGTGGAATCCTGTCGGCAAACGCTTCGATTTCAGGATGGACGTCCTCGCAATTGATGGAGGGATGCAGAAAACCTTTATAGATCTGGAGAACCGTTGCGACACTCTCGATGGCTCCCGCCGCTCCGAGACAATGACCGATCATCGATTTCGTTGAATTAACATAGGGAAAATTATCAGGCCCCCGTTTCAATGCAGTCGACCAATTGTGGATTTCCGACGGATCGGCAAATGTGGCCGTCAGGTGGCCGTTGATCCCGTCAATTTCATGAGTGTCAATACGGGCATCATCAACGGCTTGTTTTATGCAATGTTGGACTCCTGCCGGATTGGGAGCAGTCATGGACCCACCATTTCGCTGTCCGCCGCAGTTGACATAACCGCCGATAATTTCTCCGTATATCCTCGCTCCCCGTTCCAGTGCCGTTTCAAGTTCTTCGAGTAACAGAACGGCTCCCCCTGCGCCGGGAACAAATCCATTTGCCGAAGCACTCATGGGACGCGATCCTTTTTCCGGAACATCGTTAAATTTACGGGCGATGACGCGCATCGAATCAAATCCCGCCCATATATACGGTGATGCTCCCTCTGAGCCGCCTGCCAGCATTCGCTTGGCAAGACCGTTTCTGATTCTTGCCATGGCATCGACGATGGCTTCTGTTCCAGTACTGCATGCTGCGGAATTTGACGTCACCTGGTTGCCGAGAGCGAGAAGGCCAGCCACGCGGGCACTTGTTCCGCTGTTCATAACCTGTTCCACGATCCTGCTTCCCATACGCCGGGTCTTTCCTTCGCTTACCATGGGGACAACCCGTGTTGCGATCGTGTCCATACCGCCGATCCCGCAGCCGAGAATGGCGCCGGTATCCCAGTCGACGTCGATGCTGTCGTCGTCCGGAAGTGCAAAACCGGCGTCCCGCCATGCATCCACGGCGGAGACGGAGATGTACCCGATGTTATCGTTGATGGAAAGGAGTTTTTCGTGATCAAAATAACTCTTCCTGATCGCATCGAAATCTTCCGGTATTCCGCCGATCCGGCAGGAAAAGTTGAGATCGGCCAATTCCTGAACAAAGCGGATTCCCGATTTCCCTTTCCGAAGGGCCTGCTCAAAGTCATCCAATCCATGTCCGTTTGGTGCCGCGACACCCATTCCCGTTATGACAACTCTATGTCTCATGTAATGTAACTCCCCTGCCGGTCAGCACTCCGGAACAGACGATATCTCCATCCGTTCGTTCTATGCCGGCCTTCGTTTTCAAATTTCCCCGTCTGAAATATATTTTTTCTGCCCGAATGATGACGGTATCTCCGGGCGAGACGATACTGTTAAACTCCACGTTGTCCACCATTGAAAAGAGAGTTGCCAGATGCTTGATTTTATCGGGGCTGACACCTTGTTCCATCAGAAGATGTATCCCAAAGGCGACAACACCTGTCTGAGCCATGGTTTCGATCAAAATAACTCCCGGCGTAACGGGTCGGTCCGGAAAGTGTCCCCGGTAAAAATATTCGTCTTCCCGAAATCGATAGGTGCCGACAATGTGATTCTCATCCAGTTCCAGGATCCTGTCGATAAACCGAAATGGTTCGGTCTGAGGAATGAGTCCTAAAATTTCATCTGCTCTGTTGTGATCAACCACCGTAGAGACCTCCGTTCACGTGGATAACCGTTCCGGTAATATAATTTCCTCTGCCGGCGAGAAATGCCACGACATCGGCGACTTCTTCAGGCTTACCCATTCGTCCCAACGGAATGTTCGACAGGATGTTTGTCGCAACATCCGGCGGGAGTTCCTCCGTCATTGCCGTTTCGATGAAACCTGGAGCAACTGAATTAACGAGAATGTTGCGGCCCCATAATTCCTTTGCCAGTGATTTTGTAAAGGCATCGAGGGCTGCCTTTTCCATGGTATAGGGGATCTGGCCGCCGTTACCGGTGTGACCCACCACGCTTGAAATATTGATGATCCTGCCGTTGTTCCGGCGAAGCATGAAAAGACGCAGGATGCGTTTGGTCAGATACCAGGTGCCCCGCAGCATTGAGCGCTGGGCATCGAATTCATCGATCTTCATCGAATTGATATCGCTGTTAATGGAGGATCCTGCATTGTTGACGAGAACATCCACACGTCCCTCAGCCTTGAGCGACGTAACCATTTCATCAACCTGAACGGGATCGCACAGATCCGCCGAAAGAAGAAAACCGTCCTTAACATCGGCGAGAACATTTTGTGCGGCTTCTTCGCTGCTTCGATAATGAATGCCCACCCGGAACCCCTCATGGGCGAGAGAACGACAGCATGCCGCGCCGATTCCCGTTCCGCCCCCGGTCACCACTGCAACGGGCCTGTCGTCAGAAGTTTCCTGTTTCCTGTTTTGTATTTTATTTGTTGTGCCCACGGTCGTTTCATTCCTTTACATTGAGTGTGGTCTCAGTCTATTCGTTATTCATAGTCCCGTTTGATCATGCCTCCCTTTGAGTTGGGAGATTGCCTTGGGTAATCGGGATAAACAATACCCTTGAAAACACCGGTTCGTGCATTCTTGATCGTCATAATAAGCTCATCGTCAACGAACACTCTTCCGTCCGCGATTGCCAGGCTTGATCCCGATTCTTTCAGCTCCGCATATCGTTTCACATCGACTTCATAGCGGACAATCTTATTATATGGCCGGATCTGTCCGTTAAAGGAGACTTCTTCGCATCCGAGCGCTCGTCCGCTGCCCCGTGCACCTCGCCAGACACAGTAAAATCCCACTATCTGCCAGATGGCGTCAACGCAGAGACATCCCGGCTGTACGGGATCGCCGGGCATGTGACACTGAAAGAACCAGGCATCTACTTTGACACCCTGTTCAGCGATGACGGAACCCCTTTTCCCCGTATGGGTGATGGAGAGAATGCGGTCCACCATGAGAAACGGAGGGGCCGGCAGCCGGGCGTCGAAATAGTTGGGAGGATCGTCAACCAGATGTCCGTAAGAAAAAGCAAGGAGCTCTTCCAGTGAAAAACGGTCTGTTTTTAAAAAATCCGAGTATTTCATTTCAGGGTTTTGTCCTCTTTTTCATTCTGTCATACATTACGGGTGAAGCCTTCCGTCATTACAGTATCTTCAATATCATATGTACCCACGTCAGTCCTGAACCGACAACGACCAGCGCGATATGATCGCCGGGATTGAACCGTTTCCAGTTCTGGCTGAGGACGGCAGGAGCGCTTGAACACCCCGTGTTGCCGAAATCCGTAACGTTATGCCAGTGGTTTTCTTCCGAAATGTCACATCGTTCACACACGGTGCGCAACATGCCGAGATTCGCCTGATGTCCCACGAATTTAAACTTGTTTTCATTGACCGGAAAAGCCGTTTGAAGGTGCCGCAGCGCATCGGTGGTTTTGCGAATAGCGAAGCCCTGAACGGCATTGCCATCCTGCGTGAAATATCCGAACCGGGGAATGCGAACCTTGTCCCACGATGTCGGTTTCGATTCGTAATGACAGGCATGAAACGTCATGTTTGACGGTTCCGAAAGCGATACGACAGCAGCCGTGCTGCCGTCACCGAACAGCGGCGCAGCGGTTCGGTCGGAATAGTCGACTGTGTGGGTGAGACTTTCCGGTGTGACAACCAGCATATAGGGCGGCATCTCAGTCGGATTCATCTTGGATATCATGGTGATCTGCATGCCGAAGGTGCTGCACGCCGAATTCAGGTCGAAGCATGGCACGTCGATGTCCAGTTCGGCAGCCACGGTGGCCGCTTCGGCCGGCGAGACGTGCTCAGGAGCGGAACTCCCCGAAATCAGTAATCCGACGTCGTCCGGTTTCAGCCCCGCGCGCTCAAGTGCCATCCGGCATGCAAAGGCGCCCGCCTTGGCGTTACTTATGATGCTTGCTTCCGCCGCAGCATGGGGATCGCGATTTCTGGTCATTTTTATGTAGTCCAGCGGGAGGCTCGTGTGGCGGGTTCTGATTCCCACCCGTTCGAGAATCCATTCCTCGCTGCTTCCGATGTCCAAATCATCCAGAAAACGATTGGTTATGATATTTTCAGGGTGAAAATGACCCAGTCCGTGGAGATATACCATGATCTAAACAAGCTCCCGGCCGATAATCATGTCCTGAACTTCTCTCACGCCTTCATAAATATCAATAATGTGGGCGTCACGGGCAAGCTTCGATATTTCATATTCCGTCATGAAGCCGTACCCTCCATGGAGATGAAGCCCTTCAGTGGCACAGAAGATCGCCGCGTCGGCGGCGGTATTTTTTGCCAGTGATGCATAGAGGCTTCGGTCTTCCGCTTTTTCCTGTACCTTGCATGCCGCCTTCATGAGGGCAAGATCCGCCAGCTCGACTTTTTTCCACATTGCGACAAGGGTATCTCGCACGACGGGAAGATCACAGATTCTTTCACCGAATTGTTTCCGTTCTTTCGTGTATTCCAGGGTTATGTCCAGGGCCCGTCTGGCCAGGCCGACGCCGATGGCTGCGACCATGGGACGCGCGTAATCAAGGACATCCATGGCATATTTGAATCCCAACCGTCGGTTTCCGATGATCCGGCTGTCGTCGATGACAACATCCTCAAACTTGACCGTTGCCGTGTTGGAAAGACGCTGACCGAGTTTGTCCTCCGGTTTGCCCGTAATGATCATTCCTCCTTCCTGCAGGATGATTTCCCGCCCCCCTGCTGCTTGAGGGCGGATCTCAGCTTTCATGATGGACTCGCTGGGAATGATGACACAGGCAATCATGACACCGCCGGGTTTACCGACTTTGCAGAATACGGTAAACTGTGATGCATACGAGGCATTGGTAATAAAACATTTTTCACCGTTTAAGAGGTATTTTCCGTTAGTTCCCTTTTTGATAAATGATGTCATGGCTGCGTTATCCGAACCGGCGCCCGGTTCGGTCAAGCAGAATGACGCGATGAGCGGTTTCTCCACAAAAGGCCCGAGAAATGCCTGTTTCTGTTCATCCGATCCGTTCTGTGCGATGACTGCGTTTGCGAGATCGTTACACATGGCCGATGTTGATATTCCCGTATCACCATAAGACAACTCTCGAACAATCAGCGCTGTCGAAATGATGTCGATTTCAAAACCTTTGACATCTTCGGGAATGCACAGATTCAGTAAACCGAGTTCCCAGGCTTCCGAAATGAGATCCTGGGGGAAACGATGGGTTGCTTCCAGGTTCAAGACCTGCGGCAGGATTTTATCTTTGACGAAACGCTGCACCGTTTCGACATACATCAGTTGTTCCTCGGCGAGGATAAAATTCATAGTTCTGCTCCTTGCTAAATGTTCGATTATAACGACTACGAAAGTTTCTGTTCGAAAAGGCGAGCCGCGGCGGATAATGTTATGATTGACTGACACTGCACGCCTGTCGTTTTGAAAAACTCACGCAGGGGACGGCTGGGGCCGACCTCGAAAATAGAATGGGCACGTTCGGCGATTACTTTCATATTTTCACGCCATCGAACCGTTCCGCTCAGTTGTGCCGTCAATCGTTCAATAATGGCCCGCCTGTCGTTTGAATGGAATAAGCCGGTAAAGTTTGAAGTGACTTTATGGGCATTGCCGGGGGTCAATAACATTAATAACTTCTGGAGAGCCTCATTGAAGGCCTCTCGCATCGCATTCATAAATCTGCTGTGAAACGGCGCGCTCACATTCAGGGGAACAAACCTAAACGACTCCCCGTTTCCGAAAACTGCGGTGAGACGTTGTTCCGCAAGAGGAAGGCTGCCGGAATGACCGCTTATTACAACCTGATTCGGTGAATTATCGTTGGCCACGTCAATAGGAAGTTCTTTCAACGTTTCAGCTATAATCGTAACATCGAGATCCTGCGAAATGACCGCCGCCATTCCCCCCGCTCCTGCGGGCATCGCCTCCTGCATCAAGTGCCCTCGCAGCGATACGATCTCCAAGGCTTTGGAAAACGGTACCACATCGGCCGCAACCAGGGCGGTATATTCGCCGAGACTGTGTCCGCCGAAGTATTCAGGTTTGAATTCATAGAGTGACTGCAGTCCCGTGTACATCGCTATTTCCGTGGTAAGGATGCACGGTTGGGCATACTCAGTCAGATTAAGTCTTTCGTCGTTGCCGAAACACATGGCCGCAACATCCCACCCGAGAACATCAGATGCCTCATTATAAATGTCTCTGCAGACAGGAATTGCGTCATAGAAATCTTTTCCCATTCCATGCCGCTGTGATCCCTGCCCCGGAAAAACAACTGCTGTACCCGATCCTTCAATCACTGTTTTCTCCTTGTTACTGTTGCTGAGTCCATTCATGTTCCTGCTCGTGTTCGATATGCATGTGCCGTGCCAGTAATGCGGGACGCCGGCATTGATCTGTATTATATTGAAATCATAGTATATTATAGAAATAAGGATGGTGATTCGTACGAAGGTATTATCGTGACGGGTGTGTATTCCAATTCGCAGGTGGAATGCCCGTACGCAACAAGCGACCGTTATCCCGCAGTTTATCAAT
>DSDU01000162.1 GCA_011056835.1 Deltaproteobacteria bacterium | reverse complement strand
GTATAGCCGAACAATCAAGGCCTTGCAGGCCGTTTACATGAACGGTGATGCCGAGGTATGCGATTTTGAAAGAACAAAAAATATAAGGAAACTCTAAACTCTAGTACCGTAATTCACGTGTAAAATAAAGATCCCGATGATCAAAAACCCTGCCCTCCGCTGAGGTGCAGGGTTTACGGTCACTTCCCCGTGAATCAGAGACATGTCTGCATTTATGACGGATGCTCACCCGCTTTCCTTAAAAGAAGCGCCCAGTCTTCATCCACCATCTTCTGAATATGCTCCAGATCTTCTTCCGTCAAATGCTGGAATCTTCCCTGAAGTTTGAAGTATTCACTCACCGGATATTCCTTCGGTCTGTAATTGATGGTGTACTTCACACCATCCTCGACTTCGTACAGGGGGAAAATGTTCGTCTGCACCGCCATGCGGGCAATCTTGATCGACAACTCCGAAGCGATGCGCCATCCCGTGGGACAACTTGCATAAATGTGAAGAAACTTCGATCCCGTTATGGATTGTGCTTTCTTCGCTTTCCTGACAAGATCTTCAGGGAAGGCGATATTCGCGGTTGCCGCATAGGGAATGCGATGGGCAACCAGGGCCTCCACGATGTTTTTCTTTCGGAGCCTTTTCCACTCGTCCCCCGGCGTCGTCGTCGTCCACGCACCATAGGGGGTGGATGAACTGCGCTGAATGCCCGTGTTCATATAGGCCTCATTGTCGTAACAGACGTAAATAAAATCTTCATTTCTCTCGACGGCGCCGCTCAATGCCTGAAAACCGATGTCAAAGGTTCCGCCGTCACCCGCCCAGGTGACAACCGTTGTTTCCTTATCTCCCTTCATATCGAGAGCCGCTTTCACACCACTCGCCACGGCGCCGCCCGTTTCGAAGGCGCTGTGGATAACGGGGACATGCAATGTCGATTGGGGATACGGTCCTGCGATAACCGACCAGCAACAGGCCGGCAGGATGATAATAATTTTATCCCCCAGCGCCTTCAACAGAAATCGCATGGCAATGGCGGCTCCGCAACCGGGGCATCCCACATGACCCGACGACATATATTCCTGATCATGAACCATTAGTTCCATGGTTTATACCTCCTGAAGTCCCATCCAGATGCTTTCTGCTTCCGGGGCCTCGCTGTTTTTCGTTCTCCTGTATATTTCTCCGATGACGTCAGTGGTGACATCCCGCCCGCCGATGCCGGCGATATATCCGTAAACGGGCGGATGGCCGGGCTCATTGCAGAGGGCCGCCCGTATTTCCTGAGCAAAGATGCCGCCGGCGCCGAATGAAAAGTTCCGGTCTATGACGGCGATCTTTTTCGCCGATATCAGTACAGACCGGACATGGTGAACCGGAAACGGTCGAAAAAGCTTCAGTTTCATGAGCCCCACCTTCTCGCCTTCGGCCCGTAATTCATTCACAACCTGACGACTCGTGCTCGTTATCGTCCCGGTCGTTACGAGTATTATATCCGCATCATCGCAGTACAACGCCTCGACAGTGCCGTATCGTCGATCAAATATTTTCTCAAACTCATCTTCAATGTAAGGAAAGCAACGAAGCGCATCATCCATCGCCTGCGCGATGCTGTGACGCATTTCCATATAAATGTTCGGCGTCACCAGGGAGCCGAAGGCGCAGGGATCTTTGGGATCCAGTTGAAACTTCGGTTCGTACGGCGGCAGAAAGCTGTCGACCGTTTCCTGTTCGGGCACATCCACCGGCTCGTAGGTGTGGGACAGGAAGAATGCGTCAAGGACAACCATTACGGGCAGATTGACCAGCTCTCCCAGGCGATATGCCTGGAGTACCGTGTCAAGTACTTCCTGGCCGTTTTCGCAGTACAGCTGAATCCATCCCGTATCGCGCTGCGCCAGTGAATCCGTCTGATCAACCCAGATGTTCCATCCCGGTGCGAGTGCCCTGTTCACCTCGGCCATGACGATGGGAAGCCGTGCACCTGAGGTCCAGTGGAGCAGTTCATGCATGAGTGCCAGTCCCTGACCGGATGTTGCGGTAAAGGCACGAACGCCCGTACTGGCCGTTCCGATGAGCGCCGCGAGAGCGGAATGCTCGCTCTCCACCCGCATAAATCGGGCCTTCAGCGACCCGTTGGCGCAATATTCGGATAAAAACTCCACGATATGAGTCTGCGGTGTAATCGGGTACGCAGAAATGACTCCCACCCGGGCAAGCCGCACCGCCTCCGCTACTGCCTGGCTTCCTTCCACAACTCGTTTCATTGACCTTCCTCCTCCAGAACCATGGCATTGCGGGGGCATTCGACAACACACAGTCCGCACCCCTTGCAGTAATCATAGTTGATATGACGTCCCTGCAGACTGTCATCACGGCATACAGCCAAGTCAGGGCAGAAGAGGTAACAGTTGTCGCACTGATTGCACAGGCCGCAGTTAAAACATCGCTCAGCCTCCCTGATTGCAAGATTGGCTGAAATCTTCAAATCGATCTCACCGAATGTTTTCTTCCGCTCATCGATAAGCAGTCTCGGCTGTGTAATTCTGGCAGCTAAGTTAAAATAATCTATATTAATCTCGTCATACGCAACAACGTGATGATTTCTTTCAGATCGCCGTCCCTTCATATATGTTTCCATTGAAAGCGACGGACCGTTCCCGACCATATATGCCGCAAGCTCCTGTTGTATCGCATGGAATCCTTTCCGGAAGAAAACATCAAGCGCCATTGCGGCTTCCTTACCTGAGGCGACGGCATGGACAACGCTCTTGGTGTCATTGGTCAGATCGCCGCCATAGGCGACGACGATCCCGTCATCCCGATGAACCAGAACCGAATTGCCGAGAGTCAACCGCTGTTTCCCTCTTTCCGCGGGATTGTACCATTCTTCAGCTGCTTCCTCGCCGATAGCCTTGAAGATTTTCTGAATAACAATCTCATCCGCTTTGTCAACCTCCGGCTCGATCGCGGCACGACCGTCGGTTTCTTCTCCGGCAACCCGCATCGCCTGTACCGTCAGCGTAAAATAATCTCCCGCCCTGTCGATCCGCACGGGGGCCAGAAGTTCTCTGATTTCTACTCCCTCTTCAAGGGCCATTGAAATCTCATCCTCGAACGCGGGCATGTCTTGCCGGCGGCGACGGTATACGATAAGCGCTTTGCCTCCCAGACGAACAACGCTTCGAGCAACATCGACGGCCGTATTCCCGCCGCCGATAACGGCAACGGTTCCCTTAACGGCATCTGTTTCGCCACGACGGATTCTATCCAGGAAGACAATCCCCTCTTCGATCCCCTCCAGACCCTCCCCGGGAATGGCGAGCTTTCTCGACCGTGAGTGTCCGCATCCCATGAAGACGGCGTCATACTCGCCGCGTGCATTGCTTAAAAAATCACGGGAAACGGATGTTCCCGTGTAAATGCGCACGCCCATATCTTCAATTCGAACAATCTCGCTCCTCAAGACTGAAACAGGCAGGCGATATTCAGGAATACCCCATCTGAGGACACCGCCCGCTTCAGGCATTGACTCGAAGACGTCGCATGCATAACCGAGAATCGCTAGAAAATAGGCTGCAGCCAGTCCGCTCGGACCGGCACCTATGACGGCAATTTTTTCCTTCCTTTCCGGTTGTTTCTCCAGTGATGATTTGAATTCATTACGCGCTGCCGTGTCGGCAAGAAATCGCTCGATCGCATGGATGGCGATCGCTTCATCAAATTCACCCCGGTTGCATCGCCTTTCACAGGGATGAAAACACACCCTTCCACAAATGGCGGGAAACGGGTTCTCCTTCAGGATGGTATCCCAGGCCTCTTTGAACAACCCCTGTGTCGTCAACATCTCGATCATGGCTATATCCTCTCCGGCCGGACAGGCGGCACTGCAGGGCGCCGTCTTCTCATCATACCGCGGTCTGAGAAATCGCCACGATCCCGTCTTGTTGCTTTCCGTCGACTGGCTTGAACGAGGAATCAACAAATGATCGGCAATGATAATCTCTGCTTTTTCTCCCATTTTTCGATCCTTTTACAATTCATTTACGTGGAGCATGGAGAACCGGCTCTTGACAAGAACCCTGCATGATGTCCTCATATATTCTCAATGGTCATTCCCATGCAGACGAGTATCTGTCATCATAAATTTTCTACAAATTCCCGCTCCTCGATCGCAGTTCAGTGAGAATGACAGGAACTGCTGGTAATCCAAGCCTCTCATAGGCATTGTGCCCGTTATGGAACGATCACAATCAATAAAGATGGATCATGACATACTCTAAAACCTTGAGGTTCGATTCACTTTGATGCTTCTGAGGGTCGGATACCGCCACTCGTCGATGGTTGAATCGTGGCATATGACATTTTCTCCCGGCCTCCGGATTTGTATTCAAACCGGACGCCTCACGATCCACTTGTTCCGCGTAATATCAGGATACTTGTTTTTGCTCGATTAAACCGATACGCCGAACCTCATCGTAGGCATCTCGGGCTGCTTTCAGGTTTCGCTCGGTTTCCCGGGGGACTTCTTCCCTGATGGCCGCAGCAATGGCGTCCATGGAAGGCATGTCAAACACGCGGGAAACCGCTCCCAACATCGGTGTATTGACAATCGGATGCGTCCGTGTACCCAGTTTATTTCTGAGGGCTATTCTGCTTGCATCGACATAAGCGAGCTGAAAGCCTTGAAACGGACTCACATCATCGGGCGGCGCGGGACTGTTAATAATGATCCAGCCTCCCTTTTTTAATCCTCTGGTTACATCAACACTCTGAAGCAGGGTGTGATCCTGGACCACGACATGATCAGGGCGATAAACATTCGTCCGTACTAAAATCGGCTCCTTATCAAAACGGACATAGGCCTCCACCGGCGCTCCCCGCCGTTCGACACCGAAGACGGGAAAGCTCTGAACCTGGTAACCGGCCTGGAACAGCGCCTTCGACAGTAATATCGACGCTATAACCGTCCCCTGTCCACCCCGGCCGTGAAATCGTATCTCCATCATAGTGTCGCTTCCTTTTCATTCATTATGATTTCGCCCAGATAACACCGATTGCCGTGGCCGGTTTTTCTCCGAGGGCCCGGAAACTGTGGTTTATATCCGACTCGAAGTAGATGGCGTCACCCGCCTCCAGAACTTCCGTGCGATCATCACTCCTGAACTCAAGTATTCCCTCGAGCACGAAAATGAATTCTTCTCCCTCATGACTGACAAAAACCATGTCACTCGTCTCCATCGGTCTGAATTCAACGAAAAGCGGTTCCATGTGCTTGTCGGGCTTTCTCATCTCCAAGCTCTCGTAAATATAGTCCACTTCACCTTTCTGATGGTGAGGCCGCCGCTCCAGCCTGATCCGGTCACCTTTCCGGGTAACGGATATTTTCTCGACAACAGCCTGATCTTCAAAAAAATGAGCCATGCCGACGCCAAAGGCTTTCGAAAGCCTGAGGAGCGTCGCCACGGGAGGGATAACATTGCCTGCCTCTATCTGCGAGAGGACGGATTTATCCACTCCCGTCTTCTTAGCCAGGTCTTCCAGTGTGTACCGCTTCTTGTGTCTGAGTTCCCTGACCTTACCGCCGATTTTCAGATCTTCGGCCGTATGAGAGCCAAAACTTCCATTATGCTTCATCTTTTCACCTCAACAAGAAGGAATTAGATCTTATGGACTTAACAAATATCGATATTTGACTGTTGAACAGTTCATATAGGGGGACGGCACATGAAAAACCGCGTCGTTTGAAATGTACGGTTCGTATCGGGACAACGTCGACCAGGAGGCGAGTGAGATCATCTCTTTCCGATCTCGCGAGAACGTCTTGAACCCAATCAAAGAACAGTCTCTACGCTAGATCTTTATATTAAAGGCTTGTTCTTATATGTCAAGGAAATATATATCATCCCTTACCTGAAGGAAAACCGGGATTTTAAACCTGGCATATCGGGAATTCCCCGATGGCGCCATTGAATCCTTTATCATATGCAACAGGAGAGCACGTGTCATCCGGAGAGAGACGCATGAGTTTGCGTTCATATAAGCGTTGAGTTTTTATTATTATTTTCAGAAAAAAAATTTGACTATGCATTATGAAAAGAGTATTTTTAAACATCAATTCCGGGGTATGGCACATGGCCATTTCAGGACAAACATATAAACGACGGTTTTTGATACCCCTATCTCTCCATTATTACTATCATTCCGATGTAAGCGAAAGACTCCCGCTGAAAGGTGAATCATGTATTGGTTGCCCAATATTTTATTAACCTACCTTAAGGAGGTGAGGTATGACTACCTTTATCATCGTTATCGGTTTTCTTATTTATTTCACCCTGTACTTTACGTACGGTAAAAAACTCGAGCGGGACGTTGTTATGGCTTCCGACGCGAAGGAAACGCCATCTCAGCGCCTTTACGACGGCGTCGATTACATTCCGGCGAGGACTCCCGTCCTCTTCGGACACCACTTTGCATCGATCGCCGGGGCCGCGCCGATTATCGGACCTGCTCTCGCCATATGCTGGGGGTGGGTACCCGGCCTGTTGTGGGTATGGTTCGGAAACATCTTCATCGGGGCCGTTCATGATTACCTGGCGCTCATGGCATCCGTGAGATATGACGGAAAGTCCGTTCAGTTCGTCGCCAGCGACCTTATGGGAAAACGGACGGGAACCGCCTTTTACTGGATCGTCTTCTTCCTTCTTGTTCTCGTCGTGGCCGCCTTCGGGGCCATCATTGGCAGAATGTTCGTCGCTACACCGGCAATCGCTTCGGCCTTCATCTGGATGATTGTCGCCGCGCTGATACTCGGCGTGCTCATGTACCGGGTTAAAATGAACTTCAATGCCGTGACACTTATAGGAATCGTCATGCTCATCGCCGCGATTATTATCGGTGTGGAAATGCCCATCACGGCGACATATCAGACATGGATGATCTTCCTGTTCTTCTACATCATCATCGCCGCATCCATTCCTGTCAATGTCCTCCTTCAGCCACGGGACTACCTTAACTCCTTTCTGCTGTATGCGGGATTGCTGGTTGGATTCATTGCCGCCGTCTTTGCCTTCAGAGGATTCGAAATACCTGCATTTTCGACTTTTTCGCCGGTTCTTCTCGGCGGCAAGCCGACGCCTTTCTGGCCGGCGATTCCCCTGGTCATTGCCTGCGGGTCTCTTTCGGGTTTTCACTCCCTGGTTGCGTCCGGCACCACGTCAAAACAGCTCGATAAGGAATCATCGGGACTTT
This sequence comes from Deltaproteobacteria bacterium, assembly GCA_011056835.1. Classification (GTDB taxonomy): domain Bacteria; phylum Desulfobacterota; class Syntrophia; order Syntrophales; family UBA6807; genus DSDU01. The sequence goes on along the minus strand of DSDU01000162.1, from coordinate 7,582 downwards.
CAATCGGCTACGGCGCCATGTTTACCGAGGGATTTCTCTCCACCATCGTTATCGTCTCGATCGCCGGTTTCGGATATACGGCAATCCTGAATGCCGGCGTCACAACGGAAGCTCTGAATCCGGGCAACTGGGGTGCAGCGTTTACCAAGATTTCGGCATCTGTCAAACTGTCTGCAGCCAACCTCTTCACACAGTCATATGCCGACATGGTAAACTCCACATGGCTCAGTATCATTCCGACTCAATACGTCAAGGTTCTCGCCGGCATGTGGGTCGCCGCATTCGCCATGACCACGCTGGATACGACGAACCGGCTGGGACGGTACTGCCTCTCCGAAATGGCGGCGCCCCTGAAAGAAAGTACGCCCGCGGTTTATACCGCGTTGACCAACCGATGGATTGCTTCCGTGATCCCCGCGGCTATTGGAATCTATCTCGCCTGGAGCGGAAACTGGCTCATAATATGGGGTTCGTTCGGCGCTGCCAACCAGTTGATCGCATCAATCGCCCTCATGACAGGTGCGATCTGGGTTTTTGCGAAGATGCGATCACAATTCCACGCTGTCGCCGTGATCCCCGCGGTGCTCCTCTGGATTACCGTTACGGCGGCGATTATCTGGTTCCTTGCCGTCGTCATGCCGGGTGACATCGCGAAGAAGGCGGTTCCCGGATGGACGGTCTCCGTAATTCTCGTTATCATGCTCATCATGAATTTCATCTTCATTACGGATTTCTGGAAATCCTATAAAAAAGTTGGTCAATCGGGTTCAGGAGCGTAACAATAACTTCCGATTTTCATATTTTTCTCATCCGGTGCACGGTCATCGTGTACCGTGCACCGGATGACCTTCACACAGTTCACGAGTTCTACCCTATGGGCTTTTCAATTGCATCGTATCTCAGACGTCTTTTTTCCGATATCCACATCATGCATCGTGAAAACGCAGTTGCGCTCACAGTTGTGGAAATGCAGGAACTGGAAAACATCTTTGCCCTTCTTCTTCTCGGCTCTTTCGTAGGATTTCCATCACCACCGACATTTCTCGCGGTTGAATTGCTGCCGTATATGGAGAGAGAGTTTAAGATTTTACATCGAAGAGCAGAAGACGCCGGTGACATGCTGGCGGAAATGTGCGGTATTCTGGGTATTGATTGATGAAAATACTTTTTTCAACAGGCAAAGGAGGCGTCGGAAAATCGACAATGGCGGCGGCGGCGGCGTGGCAACTGTCGCGGGACCAGCGCGTTCTGATTATCTCTCTTGATCCGGCTCACAACCTGGGAGACATATTCGGCGTCACCCTTGCCGGGGGGAGAAAACGATTTTCCGCAAATCTTCACCTGGGTGAGGTGGATCTTCAGCAGTTGTCGAAGGAATACCTGAAACGAGAAATTGATGTTCTTTCAGGCAGTTATAAATATCTCCAGACATTGAATCTGGACAATTATTTTTCGGTCCTGAAGTATTCACCGGGGATCGAGGAATACGCGTTGCTGACCAGCATCGAGGCAACGATCAGGAACGAAGAGGATTACGACATTATTATCTTCGACACGCCGCCTACGGGATTGACTCTCAGGTTTCTCGCCCTGCCGAGAGTGACGATTACCTGGATCGACCGTCTGATTCAGATCAGGAGGAAGATACTGGAAAAACGGTATACCATCCAGAAGATCAGAGGCAATCCCGAAGAAGGAACACTGGACTCAGGCATAATACTTAATTACAATGAAGACGACGACGACATTCTCAGGCGACTGCGGGTTCTGAAAACCAACTACGAAACACTGACGTCAATTCTCGAAGGAAGGGACTGTGCCATCTTTGTTGTGTTCAACCCCGATCTTCTTTCGTTGAGAGAATCTCAGCGACTGGTGGAAGGACTGCATGAACTGCATCTGCCCCTTCGGTTGATGATCAACAACAAGGTAACCACGGATAACGAAGCGATGGCCGATCATGTGGAAAAAACAATGCTGCGCCGCGCAGAGCATATTCCTGTAGAGCGTATTGCGTTGCACCGGGAACTTCAGTCGCGGGACGCAACAAAATTGTATGAGATCGAGGAGGATATCGCCTCTCCCCTTCTCTTTATTCTGAACAATGCACGGTGACGATGAATAATCTCGTAACGACCCCCGTTTTTTATCTTTTTATCGCCTTCAGTTTTCTCCTCGGTTTCGGATATTTCTGGGGAAGGCGGAGAAATAAACAAATTTTTTTATCGGTATTCAATGCTCTTGTTGAAGCAGCACGGCCGGTGGATCAGACCTTTACCACCATCGGGGGTGTTGTGGGATATCATGCCAACCTCCATCTCAAAAAAGAAAGCCCCGTTTCTCGTATTGATGCGACAATTACGCTCCTTCCGAGACATTCATGGTTGTATATCCCCATATCGATGATCATCATGCGGTACGATCGTCTCTTTATCACCCTCTACATAAGGCCGACACTTCCCGGGGAGGGGCACATTATCGAAAAGGTGTATGCCGGCTTCCGGGGACCTAAAATAAAAAACGCCGACCGTCTGCAGAAAGAGCTCATCAGATGGGGGAATCTCAATTTCTATCTGTACTATGAAACAGTAAAAGTCCGCGACCAACTGATACAATACATTGACCGAAATCCTCAACCTGGTATAATACGTCATATCGCGCTCATTCCGGAACAAAAGAAATGCTTCGTCTTCATGATCCCCCGACGGGAAGAAGTAGGAAAATATTTCGGTCCCATTCCCCGGTGGATATCGTCAATTGTCAAAAAGTAGCATCTCAGACCCCGTAAAACGATCATTCAAGGAGAAACTTCATGAAAATCGCACTTATCGGCATGGGAGGCGTCGGAGGTTACTTCGGCGGCAAACTGGCACGTGCCTATTCCTCTTCGAAGGAACATGACATTGTGTTCATAGCTCGTGGGAATCACTTGAAAAAGATAAAGGAAGACGGTCTCAAAGTCATCACGAAAGATGAAGGGAGCTGGGTTGTCCATCCGGACATGGCGACGGATAATCCTCAGGACGCAGGTCAGGTCGATGTGATTTTCTTCTGCATCAAAGGGTACGATCTGGAAAACGCCGCACGATCGATGATGCCCGCCATTCATGACCAGACGGTATCCATATCGCTGCTGAACGGCGTTGACAACATCGAGCGCCTCGCCACAGTCATTGACAGGGGGACGATTCTCAATGGATGTGTATACATAAGCTCACATGTCGTCGAACCGGGAACGGTCAGGCAGGTGGGGGGACCGTGTTCTTTATTCTTCGGTCCCGAGCAGGACCCCGTCGACCCCTTTCGAGGTCTTGAAGTCATTTTAAAAAACGCAAACATCAATGCTGCATTATCGGATCGGATCGCCGTTGATGTATGGTCAAAGTATCTATTCGTCGGCCCCCTGGGAGGCATGACATCCATGGCGGATGAACCGCTGGGAGCGATACTGGAAAACGAACGCCACCGCGCCATGCTTGAAGGAATGATGAGAGAAGTTGAAGCCACAGCCCGTGCCTACGGCATATCCCTTCCCGGCGCCATTGTTCAGCAGTCGCTGGAGGTTGCGTCGAAATTTCCTTATGAAACGAAAACATCGATACAGCTTGATTTTGAAAAGGGAACACGAACCGAACTGGAAACCTTCGTGGGCTACCTTGTCAGGTCGGGAAGGAAGGTCGGGGTGGCAACGCCTCTCCATGACCGCGTCTACGAAACCCTCAAGAAAAAAGAAGGGCTGTAACCATGGCGACGCCAAAGGTTTTTGTCAGTCGTATAATCCCCGATGCAGGCCTGAGCATAGTTATCTGCGCCTGTGATACCGATGTGTGGCCCGACGAACTGCCCCCTCCACGGGACGCGATTCTGAAAAAAGTCAGGGGCGTCGATGGGATCCTTTCCCTGATAACCGACCGGATCGATGGAGACGTGATGGACGCCGCCGGATACAGGCTGAAAATTATCAGTAACTACGCCGTGGGATACGACAACATCGATGTTGCAGCGGCAACGGAACGGGGCATCATGGTGGCCAATACACCGGGCACCGTGACTGAAAGCACGGCGGATCTCGCCTTTGCACTGCTTATGTCGGCAGCACGGCGCATCGGCGAAGGCATCGATCATATCAGGATGGGAAGATGGAAGACCTTCAAGCCGCTTGAGCTCCTGGGCAAAGATATTCACCACGCCACCCTGGGAATCATCGGAATGGGGAGAATCGGAACGGAAGTGGCAAAACGTGCCCGGGGATTTGACATGGAAATCCTTTACTACGATTACCGCATGCGTCGGGAAAAAGGAAAGGCCTTACGTGCTACCATGTGCACAACCATGGACGAACTGCTTGCACGATCGGATTTCGTAAGTCTCCACGTGCCGCTGAACGAAGAAACGCGGCATCTCATTAATGCCGATGTGCTCGCAAAAATGAAACCGACTGCGGTCCTTGTCAATACGACCCGCGGTCCCGTTGTCGACAGCGACGCACTTTATGATGCCCTGATATCAGGACGCATCGCGTATGCCGCCCTTGATGTCACCGATCCGGAACCGCTACCGCCGGATCATAAACTCATGAGTGTACCCAATTGTCTGATCGTTCCTCATATCGGCAGCGCGACCACGGCAACACGAAACAAAATGGCTGTCATGGCCGCCGAAAACCTGGTGACAGGTGCGGGCGGCTCGGTGCCCCGCCATCTGGTCAATCCCGACGTGCTCGCGCGGCGTCGATGAGACAGCTGCAGGCTATTTGCTGAAACGCCGTCACGGAAGATACGTCATTCGATATACTCCTGCAAGGAAGGAGCAACCAATGAGAAAAAAGTACAAAGCGTTCAATCCACCTTATCGTATCCTCATGGGTCCCGGTCCAAGCAATGTGCCCGACAGTGTAATGGAATCATTGTCAAAACCGGTTGTGGGACATCTCGACCCCGTCTTTCTTTCCATTATGGAGGAAGTTCAGGACATGCTTCGCCGGGTCTTTATGACGAAGAATCACCTGACCATCCCCGTTTCGGGAACGGGAAGTGCCGGCATGGAAGCGGCACTCGTTAACGCCATAGAACAGGGCGACCATGTTCTCGTTTGCATCAGCGGAGTATTCGGACAGCGCATGTGTGATATCGTTGAGCGATGCGGCGGGATTCTTAAAAAAGTGGAAACGGAGTGGGGAACTCCCATCGACCCGGAACAGGTCCAGACGGCACTGACCGAATTTCCCGCAAAAATCGTAGCTATCGTTCATGCCGAAACATCGACCGGAGTTTTACAGCCCCTTCAAGATATTTCGAACATCGTTCACGAGAAAGATGCGCTCCTTCTTGTTGATGCCGTAACATCTCTCGGCGGGGCACCGCTGAAAATCGACGAATGGGGAATTGACATCTGTTACTCAGGCACACAAAAATGTCTCAGCTGCCCGCCCGGCCTTGCACCGATCACATTCGGTCCGCTGGCGATCGAAAAACTGAACAGGCGTTCCTCCAAGGTTCAGTCTTGGTATCTCGACATGACCATGGTGCAGAAATACTGGGGACCTGATCGCGTCTATCATCACACAGCCCCGATCAGTATGATCTACGCACTGAGAGAAGCGCTGCGGCTCGTCGTTGAAGAAGGTCTGGCAGATCGCTGGGAACGACACATCACCCATCATCACAGTCTTGTCCAAGGATTGGAGCAACTGGGGCTGAAAATGCTGGTCGACGCATCATATCGAACGCCCATGCTGAATTCAGTTGTTATTCCATCGAACGTGGACGATGCAGTCATTCGGAAAAGACTGTTGGAGGAATACAACACCGAAATCGGAAGCGGCCTCGGTCCTCTCAAGGGAAAGATCTGGCGCATCGGATTGATGGGACACTCCTGCACCAGGGAAAATGTGAATCATATCCTGTCGGCCCTGAAATCCTTGCTTGCATTGTAAGGATTGAACGTCCACGGAGAACACATTGTCAAAAATTTATCCACTTCCATAAGAGGCAATGGGGAAAGTACACATCGTCCTTACCCCTTTTACGAGCATTTTATTCGAAGGGAGGCACCATATATGAACATTTTAACCGGTGATGATTTAAGGTCACTTATTGAAAGACGCGAAGGTTTGTGTGTATCCCTCTTCATGCCGACCCACCGAATGGGAACGGAAACGCAACAGAATCAAATTCGCTACAGAAACTTACTGCGAAAGGCAGAGGAAAAATTGATCGACAGTGACCTGAGACCACAGGAAATCAGGGAATTTCTGAAACCGGCACACGATCTTGCCGGCGACGTCCCGTTCTGGCAGAATCAGAGTGACGGTCTGGCACTGTATGTTTCTCCGGCATCGTTCAATCATTTCAGACTCCCCATCAGTTTTGAGGAACTGGTCGTTGTAACAAACCGTTTCCATCTCAAACCGATTATTCCGGCGGCCACCGGAGATAGGGAATTCTTCGTTCTTGCCGTCACCCAGAAAGATGTCAGGCTCATTAAGGGCTCCCGATACGCCGCTGAAGAAATAGATCTGGAAGCGGTCCCGTCAACGGCTGCCGAATTCTTCAGATTCGATCTTCTCGAAAAGGAATTACAGTACCACACCCGCAGACACCCTGCGGCTTTTCAAGGGGTCGGAGGTGGGACGGAAGACCCCAAAGATGATATTTTACGCTATTTCAAACAGGTCGACAAGGGAATCAAGATCATCATGAAGGGATCACATACACCTCTTGTCTTTGCAGGTGTCGAATATCTCTATCCAATCTATAAGGAAGCCAACACCTATCCACATCTTATGGACGACGCGATCACCGGAAGTCCCGAAGGGCTGACAGCGGATGAACTTCACGATCATGCGTGGCCCCTTGTTGAGCCGGTCTTCGAAAAGGAACGGGAGAAAGCCATTCATTTGTATAAAGAGCTTTCAGGAACGGGAAGGGCATCAAATGACATCAAAGAAATCATTCCGGCGGCATATCACGGACGAATCGATACGCTGTTCGTATCGGTGGGACAGCAGCAGTGGGGCAGATACAATACAGAGACTGATGAGGTCATCCTTCAGGACGACGCCACTCTGAGCAGCGCCGATCTGCTCGATTACGCAGCAATTCAGACATTGCTGAACGGAGGTGCCGTCTATGCGGTGTCTCTTGACGATATACCCGACGAAGCCTTGATGGTCGCAATTTTCCGGTATTAACACCTGAGCACTACCCGTCCGTCCGGCAGGTTTAAAGAGGCATGAAAGATCGGAAGGGGAGAAGATCTCATGAACGTCTTCTCCGCTTCCGTTTATACACGCATTCCAGAGCCGATTAATGCGTGCAAGGGAAACGCATGTATGTGAAAGCCTTCAGCTCATGCATGTATCCATGTGATCATGCAAACAGATGAATAAGACAAAGAACGGAGAGAACGCTCTCCATCACACTATTTTAGTTGGCAAAACGGCAAAAATAAGCTAATTGTAACCAGTAATTTCCGGTTACGTTTTTGCATATGACCCGCAAGGGAACTGATCTTTGATATTCTGCACGTTATCTGAAGCAGCCAAGCCCGTCATTCGCAGCTCATTTTGAATTTGAATGCG
>DSDU01000134.1 GCA_011056835.1 Deltaproteobacteria bacterium | reverse complement strand
TCATCATCAGGCAGCATTTATGCCTGATCAGGAGTATGGCGCTTGGTGTGTAATATAAACGGTATCATGCCTTGCCTGATGATGAATGTGTGGATTATGACTTTTTCAGCAAGCCCTAATTATTTTCATTTCTGTTCTTTGCCCACGCTTGTCTGCATTCCACCAATAGCGTACAACAAACGGTCAGGATTTCGTCTTTAAACGTTGACATGGCAGAAAAACCGGCAGGCACACAGAAAACATGACTAATAGTAACCGATTACCACCGTAACCGGAGCGACGGATTGTGCTTCAGTGTCAAAGATGACTCAGGAAAAGGAACCCTGCTTATCGGATAATTACCCTTCCAACGTATGTGGCAATTGCTTTCTTTATAATGTCGAATTCTTCGTCCGAATACGTTTTCTTTTTCAAAAATCGCTGATCCAGGACCTTTGAGGGGACAAATTTCTGCAGAACGTGGCAATCGGCGCCTCTTATCAATTTTGCAATGATTCTAATATCTTTTTTGTCCAGCTGGGACTTGACGACAGTCGTGCGGAATTCATGAGGGAGATTCGATTCCCTTATAAGTCTGATGCTTTCTGTAATGAGAGCGGGATCGATTGCAGACCTTGAAATTTTTTTATATTTGTCCGGGGGTGCTTTCACATCCATGGCGATATAGTCAACAAGGTGTCTTTCAATGAGTGACTTCATGATCTCCGGGTGTGATCCGTTCGTATCGATTTTTACCAGGTATCCCATAGTCTTTATGCCGCAGATAAATTCCGTCAGGTCGCCCTGCTCGGTGGGTTCACCTCCGGTTATGCTGACGGCATCGAGTTTACCTCTTCGCCGTTCCAGAAATGAAAGTATTTCCTCTTCGGGGATTACGGATTCGTAGCGATCCGGATCGGAAAGTTCCGGGTTGTGGCAGTAAGGACACCTGAAATTGCACCCCTGGGTGAAAACGATGGCACAGATATTATCAGGATAGTCTATTAAAGAAAATCTTTGCAGTCCACCGATCTTCATAATCTACAATGTGAAGAGTCTCCGCATTTTGAATTCTTCTTTTTTCCCTTTGTTCCATTGATTCACCGGACGGAGGTAGCCCACCACGCGGGAGTATATTTCGCATTGTTCCCCGCATGTTGAACATCGATCCGATTTACCCTTGATGTATCCGTGATTGGGACAGACGCTGAATGTGGGACTGAAGGTAAAATAGGGGAGAGAATATTTCTCGCATATTTTGCGGATCAGCACTTTAACCGACGACGGATTATCGATCCGTTCACCTGCATAGATGTGAAAGACCGTTCCTCCGGTGTACCGTGTCTGAACGTCGTCTTGAAGATCGAGGGCTTCGAAAATATCATCTGTATAGTTGACGGGAAGCTGCGTTGAGTTGGTGTAAAATGGTTCAGCTGTGCCACCGTCACCATTGACGTTGGCGCAGATGATATCGGAAAAAATTTTTCTGTCGAGTCGTGCCAAGCTGTAAGATGTTCCCTCAGCAGGCGTTGCTTCAAGATTATAGTTGTTTCCCGTTTCCTTCTGGTATTTGATCAGTTCGCTTCTCATAAAGTCGAGGACACGTTTCGAAAAATCATGACCTTCCGGGTCGGCGATCGATTTTCCCATAAGATTAAGGCATGCTTCGTTCATGCCGACAAGGCCGATGGTAGAAAAATGGTTTTTCCAGTATTCATTGAACCGGTCCTTAACATGCCGGAGATAATATTTGGTATAAGGATAAAGATCGCCGTCGGTAAATCGTTCCAGAATTTTTCTCTTTATTTCGAGACTGTCCTTGGCCATGCTCATGAGACGGCCAAGCCGGGTGAAAAACTCTTCCTCCGTTACGGAGAGATAGCCGATTCGGGGCATGTTCAGTGTGACTACTCCGATCGATCCCGTCAGGGGATTTGAACCGAAAAGTCCCCCGCCCCTCATTTCCAGCTGCCTGTTGTCAATTCGCAGCCTGCAGCACATGCTTCTAGCATCTTCCGGATTCATGTCTGAGTTGATGAAGTTCGAGAAGTAGGGAACGCCATATTTAGCGGTCATTTCCCACAGGAGGTTCATCTTGGGGCTCTCCCACTCGAAATCTCTTGTAATGTTGTATGTGGGAATCGGGAATGTAAAGACCCGGCCTTTCGCATCTCCCGCGGCCATTACCTCGAGAAACGCCTGGTTGAACATATCCATTTCGTTCTGGAATTCCTTATACGTTTCCTTCATCGGTTTTCCGCCGATAATGACGTTCTGGGCGGCGTAGTAGTCGGGAACGGTAACGTCGAGGGTTACATTGGTAAAAGGGGTCTGGAAACCGACTCGCGTGGGTACGTTAATGTTGAAGATAAACTCCTGCAGTGCCTGTCTGACATCATCATAATTCAGATCATCGTAGCGGATAAACGGCGCCATCAGCGTATCAAAATTTGAAAATGCCTGAGCCCCGGCGGCCTCTCCCTGAAGGGTGTAAAAGAAATTGACCACCTGTCCCAGTGCGCTTCGGAGATGCTTTGCCGGTTTACTTTCAACTTTCCCTGCAACTCCTTTGAATCCTTCGATAAGCAGATCATGGAGATCCCATCCGACACAGTAGACGGAAAGAAGACTCAGGTCGTGGATATGAAAATCACCGTCTGCCTGAGCTTTTTTAACTTCCCCGGGATAAATCTCGTTCAGCCAGTATACTTTGCTCACTTCGGAAGAAATATAGTTGTTCAGTCCCTGAAGTGAATAGTCCATATTGCTGTTTTCGTTAATCTTCCAGTCCCGCTTCTTGAGGTACTGGTCGACAAGATCGATTTCCATCTTATTGGTGATTTCCCGGAGTCGTGCGTGCTGTTCGCGGTAAATGATATAGGATCGCGCCGTTCTTCGAAATGGTGATGACAGGAGGATTTCTTCTACGATATCCTGAATCTGTTCTACGGTCATGACCCTGTTATCATAAAGCTTCTCCGATAGATTCAGGACTTTGATCGTCAATTTCTCAGCTATTTCACCATTAAACTCACCCGTTGCCTTACCGGCCTGTGCAATGGCGTTGGTGATTTTTGAAGCATCGAATTTAACGTATCTGCCGTCCCGTTTTCGTATCTTTTTATGCATAATTGAGTGCCCCCCGGTGCCTTCCCCGAAAATGATGAATGACCACAATATGTTGTGTTCTTAGTCGTAAAAGATACCATATATAGCCATAATTTTTCGTGAAATACAAGTAAAATCTAGTCCGGCATGTATATAAAAGAAGTGATCGATCCACTGCCTCGATTTAATGTGATTTTTTCAACGATCATGGCGAGACGAGTGTTTGTCCACATGAAAAATGCCGTTCCTTTGCATCAATGTCGGCGTAAAATTTCTTGACTCGCTGGCATACTCGTACTAATACTACCTCTGAAAATAAAGACATTTCAGGAGAATAAGAGTGATTCCACGGTATTCGCGAGAAGAAATGGCGTCTATCTGGCGCCCGGAAAACATCTATCGGAAGTGGCTTGATGTGGAGCTTGTTGCCTGTGAAGCCCTCGCCAATATGGGAAAAATCCCCATGAAATCCTTTAACACCATTATGGAGCGGGCTGGATTCGATGTCGCCCGGATCGAAGAGATCGAAAAGACGACGAAGCATGATGTTATTGCTTTCCTGACATCCGTCGCCGAGAAGGTCGGCGAGGATTCCCGATTTATTCATATGGGACTGACTTCGTCCGATGTCCTCGATACCTCCCTGGCTCTTCTTTTGAGAGAAGCTGCAGAGCTATTGATTAAGGATGTAGAGCGCGTCATGGTTATCCTTCGAGATAAGGCGTTTACGTACAAAGATACACTCATGATCGGAAGATCCCATGGAATACATGCGGAACCGATAACATTCGGTCTGAAAATGGCCTTGTGGTACCAGGAAATGGAACGAAACCATGAACGGCTTGTCCGTGCGAATGAGACGATCAGCTACGGAAAGATAGCCGGCGCCGTAGGTACCTTTTCTTTTGTCGAGCCCATGGTTGAAGAATATGTCTGCGGCCGGCTGGGGTTAAAGCCGGCGCCCGTTTCAACGCAGATCGTCCAGCGTGACCGGCATGCTGAATTCTTCACCACGCTTGCCATCATTGCATCGTCAATCGAAAAGTTTGCCACGGAGATCAGGCATCTTCAGCGCAGTGAAGTGCGGGAAGCCGAGGAATTCTTTTCACCCGGTCAAAAGGGATCATCAGCCATGCCCCACAAGCGAAATCCCGTCTTGTCTGAGAATCTGACGGGTTTAGCCCGTCTCATGAGATCGTATGCCGTTGCATCGCTTGAGGATGTCGCACTTTGGCATGAACGGGATATCAGCCATTCGTCGGTTGAACGAGTTATCGGTCCCGACGCGACCATTCTGCTCGATTTCATGCTGAACCGGTTTGCCGGAATGATAGAGAACCTCACCATCTATCCCGAAAGAATGATGGCAAATCTCAACATGACAAAAGGACTGGTGTTTTCACAGATGGTTCTCCTGAAACTTATAGAAAAAGGGATTACCCGTGAAAATGCTTACGCAATCGTGCAGCGAAATGCCATGGAGTCGTGGCGGGAGGGACTGGAGTTCAAACAATTGCTTCGCAATGATGATGACGTTATGTTGTTCCTGAAGCCGGAGGATCTCGATGAGACATTCAAAGTGGAAAATTTCCTGAAGCATGTCAATTATATATTTATCAGGGTATTTGGAGGGGATAATGAAGATGCGAGCGTGGGGAGTTTTGCTGCTTCTCTTGACGATCTGTCTCGGTTGTAGTCATATTCAGGAATATATAGATATCGCAAAAGATGAAGCCATCTCAAAGGAATATCTTGATGTTCTGAAAAAATGGACGAGAGATAAAAGCGTCTATTCCCAGTTTGAAACACGGGCTCATATTGCCGTGACGTATAAAAGTGATGAATTCAATAAAGCGTATATCAGCGAATATTCAAGGATATATGAGTTGACCGATGTTGAGAAGCGGGAGCGTGAAGAAACCGTGGTTGACCTGACGTCCGATTTTACCGAGTTTATGTTTTATGCTTACATCCCTGAAAAGACATCTAACGACTTCGCCCGATCCGATTCGATATGGAAGGTGTTCATCGCTGATGGAGAGGGAGGAAAAGTCTACCCCGTCGAGATACGGGAAATTGAAAAAATAACGCCGATCGTCGAGGAATTATTTCCGTATGTAAAGAAATATTACGGGAAGTTCTACACCCTCAAGTTTTCTCCTCTGTTCCCTCCCTTTGAACAACAGCCGGCAATGCTTGTCTTTACCAGCGTGCTGGGAAAAGTTGAACTTACGTGGAGAAGCAAAAACTGAAAATCCGAGCACTGATCATCGGCACCATGATAGGCCCTCCCTCATCAGTGTTTCAGGTTCTTTTTTTCTGAATGATCGTATTGCGCCGCCACTCGGTATCATCCCGTCGGGGATAGTCGAGGTTGTAGTGGAGCCCCCGGCTTTCCTTACGCTGCTGCGCACATTCAATGATTAATTTTGCGACCGTGGCAATGTTGCGCAGCTCCAAAAGGTCCCTGGTAATTTTGAAATTCCAGTAATATTCCATAATTTCCTGTGTGATGAGATCGATTCGCCGCCGTGCCCGCTCAAGCCGCTTGTTCGTTCGCACAATACCCACGTAGTTCCACATGGATGATCTTACCTCGTCCCAGTTATGAGAAACGACGACAGATTCATCACTTTCCGTTGCTCCCTTCGGGTCCCATGGTGGTATCGCAAGGGATTCGTCTTTGATGCCGGGCAACAGTCCGGATACCCGTATGAATGCTCTATGGGCAAAAACAACCGCCTCTAGAAGAGAATTGCTGGCAAGGCGGTTTGCCCCGTGAAGACCGGTACAGGCAACTTCTCCACAAGCCAGAAGGCGATTGATGGTTGTTTCACCGTAAGCATTGACGAAAATCCCGCCGCATATGTAATGGGCGGCGGGGACGACGGGGATCATATCTTGGGCCATATCAAAGCCGAATTCGAGGCATCGATCATATATCGTGGGAAATCTCCGGGTAAGAAAATCTCTGCCCTTGTGAGTAATATCGAGGAAAACGGACTCGTCTCCGGATTTCTTCAATTCCATATCGATTGCCCGGGCGACCACATCGCGGGGTGCAAGGCTTTTCATTGTGTGATATTTATCCATAAACTCCCGGCCGCTTTTCAGTTTTAGAACGCCGCCTTCCCCCCTGACTGCTTCGCTGATGAGAAAGGATTTTGCCTCGGGGTGATAGAGGCAGGTGGGATGAAATTGAATGAATTCCATATTTGCTATCTGTGCGCCCGCCCGGTATGCCATGGCAATGCCATCACCTGTTGCAATGTCCGGATTGGTTGTAACCAGGTAGACTTTACCGGCTCCTCCGGTGGCCAGTATAATGAATGAAGCCTTGAAGGTGTGAACCACACCGTTGTTGACATCGAAGACATAGGCTCCGACACATCGGTCATGTTTCTGTTCGACTCCTGTTACGGTTGATGCGAGAATCAGGTTAATCGCAAAATGGTTTTCAAAAATTGTTATGTTATTTTCTGTTGCAGCCTTTGCTGTCAGTGCTCGTTCGATTTCCCGTCCCGTTATGTCTTTGGCATGGAGGACACGGCGGTGACTGTGACCACCTTCTCTTCCTAAGTCGAAGACGGTTGATCGATTTATTTCCGTCAGGGAAAATTCGACACCCCATTCGATGAGCTCTTTGATTCTGTCAGGGCCTTCGGTTACGACAAATCGGGCAACATTTTCATTACAGATACCGGCGCCAGTAGTAAGAGTATCATTGATGTGAGACTCGAAGCTGTCTTTCTCTCCCGTCACTGCAGCGATGCCTCCCTGCGCATAATTTGTGCTGGATTCAATCTGTTCTTTCTTTGTCACAATAGCAACCGTGCCACGTGTCGCTGCCTTGATGGCAAAACAGAAGCCTGCAATACCGCTTCCGATCACGAGAAAATCACTTTGGATTTCCATGCCTTGTCCTCTCATAATCCGTGAAGGCTCTCAAAGATTTCTTGTTTACAAACGGCGTCATTTCTTATATACCTTTTCCCCACCTTTGTGGAGAATAAAAAAGTCGGATCGAATTTATTATGTTGGTACTCGGTATAGAATCATCCTGTGACGAAACCGCCGCTGCCGTGGTTCGTGACGGTGAAGAAATGCTTTCCAATGTCATTGCGTCCCAGATCGATGTGCATCGCGAGTATGGCGGTGTCGTTCCGGAGATTGCGTCACGAAAGCATATAGAAGCAATCATGCCGGTTATCATGCAAGCGCTCAGTGATGCATCGGTTTCACTGGACGATATCGAAGGAATTGCCGTTACCCGGGGTCCCGGTCTGATCGGGTCGCTCCTCGTCGGTCTTTCCGTCGCCAAATCGATCGCATTGGCGAGGAATCTGCCGTTTGTCGGTGTCAATCATCTTGAGGGTCACATTAATGCAATATTTCTAAGCGATGACAAGCCGGACTTTCCCTTCATCGCTCTCGTCGTTTCCGGAGGGCACACAAGTATTTACCAGGTGAAGGGTTTCGGCAACGTGACCATTATGGGACAAACGCGGGACGATGCCGCCGGTGAGGCCTTTGATAAGGCCGCGAAAATGCTCGATCTTGGATACCCCGGAGGGGTTGTAATCGATCGCCTGGCCCGGCAGAGCAATATCTCCTATGTGCATTTTCCGAGATCAATGAAGGACAGCCGCGATTTCAGTTTCAGTGGTCTGAAGACCTCACTGCTCAATTATATTAAAAAGAGAGATGATAGATTGGAAGACGAGGAAGTTCCCCACATAGTGGCGAGCTATCAGGAAGCAATTGTCGATGTTCTTGTTGAAAAGACACTGAGGGTTGCTCAGGAAACTTCGGTAAATCGCGTTGTCGTATCGGGTGGTGTCGCGGCAAATGGCAGACTGCGAACCCGTTTTCTTGAATGTGCCCGGGAAAAAGACATTGCCGTGCATATACCGCCACCGGTCCTCTGCACCGATAACGCAGCCATGATTGCTGCTGTCGGTGAGCATCTTTTGATGGGCGGGTTGAGAGATTCCTATGATTTGAATGCGATATCCCGATGGCCTCTGGAGATGGCTGCACTACGATGAATCCGAAAAACGACACTTCTACTTTTACGGATCTTTTTCAGTATCAAGGAAAAATAGAGAACCATTGCGTTCGGGACGGCCATCGATAGCTTCTAAAACATTCATTGCCAAACGGGAAAAGCGTACAACATGACATCCCCTCTTGGTATCCTTAAGAAATACGACATACGCCCCTATAAGGGGCGCGGCCAATCTTTTCTGATTGACACCAATATTATAGAAAAAATCATTGTATCGGCGGAGATAACAGGCCGTGATCAAGTTCTGGAAATAGGAGCCGGTATCGGCGTCATGACCGGCATGATTGCCGATCTTGCAGACAGAGTGATAGCACTCGAAATAGACAGGAAATTGATCCATGTCCTCAGCAGTGAGCTGGCTGCCCGCAGCAACGTGGAAATCCTGGAGCAGGACATACTGACATATGATATATCCCTTGCATGTGCCGATAGAGCCGATGCGAGCGGTTCCGTTACAAAGCTGAGGGTTATCGGCAACATTCCTTATAACATCTCGTCACAGATACTCTTCAAACTGATCGGTTACAAAAACGAGATATCATCCATGGTTCTGATGTTTCAGCGGGAAGTAGCTGATCGGATTACGGCGATGCCGGGGACGAAGGATTATGGATTCCTGTCGGTTATTGCATCAATGCATACCGCTGTTTCCCGTGTCATGATCGTTCCGGCGAGTTGTTTCTATCCAAGTCCCAAAGTGGAATCAGCGGTTCTCAGGCTGGTTTTTCGGGACCGGCCTGTGGTCGACCTGCAAGATGAAAGTCATTTTTTCCGTCTCGTGAAAACCGCGTTTTCGATGCGCCGGAAAACACTTATGAATAATCTTAAGAATTCCGACCTTTTGTTACAATGCAGTGAACATGATGTGTCATCAATTTTCGATGAAGCCATGATCAGTGGTCAGCGACGTGCTGAAACACTGACTCTGGAAGAATTCGGACGGCTGAGCAACGTTATTTGTTCAGCACAAAAATCTTGACAGGGACATGGTTTTCTGGTATCCGTCCGACAAAACCGCCTGGATCCCGCATAAGGACTGGGACGGGGATGAAGCGAAAGACTGCAGTGGTTGAGCCTCCCGTCTCGGACGGTGAGGCTTTTTTATTGTGAGGTTGCCATGAGGGTAATCGAGACTATCAAAGAAATGCAGATGTTTTCCGAATCGGTACGTATGGAAGGAAAGAAGATCGCGCTGGTTCCCACGATGGGGTATCTGCATGAGGGTCATATGAGCCTCATGAGAGAGGGGAGAAAGCTGGGCGATTGCCTGATCATCAGTATTTATGTGAACCCGACACAATTCGGTCCTTCCGAGGACCTCGATAAATATCCCCGGGACTTTGAGAGGGATGAAGCACTCGCACAGAGTGTCGGTGTCGATGTGATTTTCTATCCGTCAAATCAGGAAATGTATCCCGATTATTATCAGACATATGTGAACGTAGAGGGGGTTACCCGGAACCTGTGCGGTCTTTCCCGGCCCGGTCATTTCCGGGGAGTGACCACCGTCTGCGCGAAACTGTTCAACATTGCCAAGCCGCATGTCACCGTATTCGGGAAAAAAGACTTTCAACAGCTTGTTACCATCAAGCGGATGGTCGCTGATCTGAATATGGACCTTGAAGTGGTGGGACTGTCCACGATTCGAGAACCGGACGGGCTTGCCATGAGTTCCCGAAATACCTACTTGAAGAAAGATGAGCGTGAGTCGGCCCTGAGTTTGAGCAGATCACTCAAGCGCGCGAAAAAACTTTACGATCATGGTGAGCGAAATGCAGCGGCGATCATCAAGGACATGAGAACATTTATTGAGGGGCATCCGTACACGACGATTGATTACATAAAGATTTGCGATACGGTTACGATGGAAGACGTGGCTACAATAGAACGGGAAGCCGTCGTCGCGCTGGCGGTTCGTGTCGGTTTGCCCAGACTTATCGATAATTATGTTTTCGGTGAACCACTGAAATTATAAATAAAACAAGGCGTCGAGTGCAGTTGTGCCTTTTCGCAGTAAGGGTAAGGATGATCATGCAACGGTACATGTTAAAATCAAAAATCCATCGCGTCACCATAACGGAAGCCCATCTTGATTATGAAGGAAGCATAACCATAGATGAAACTCTTATGGAGGCCGCCGATATTCTTCCCTATGAAAAAGTGAATATATATAATGTTTCCAATGGAGAGAGATTTTCAACATATGTCATAAAAGGAAAACGGAATTCCGGGGTGATCGGTCTCAACGGTGCGGCAGCCCGGAAAGGTTCACGGGGAGACCTCATCATCATAGCTAGTTACGTTGCCGTGGATGATGACGAGGCGCATGATTGGACGGCAAAATGCGTCTTTGTCGGAGAAAATAACATAATAAAGTAGTTCCAGAGCCATAGCATTGGTCAAGGGGTGGGAATGCTGAATTCTCACCCCTTTTAAATTGCTATTGAATATATGATGTCTTTTTGCTAGTGTTACGGTCGCTTCCGCGAGTTGAACATGATGATGACTTAAGACACAATGAAAAAAACAATAAAAAATATATTCCTGACGGGTATTATTGCAATTATCCCTGTGGGACTCACCTTCTATGTCATCTATCTGATGATACGGATGATGGATAATCTGCTCAGGATTATTCCGCCGCGATTCCATCCCGATCAACTCCTGACGTTTCACATACCGGGGCTGGGTGTCATCTTTACAATGATCCTGATTTTTTTGGTAGGGCTTATCGTCAAGAGCTATCTCGGAAAAAAGATCGTTGATCTGGGCGAGTGGCTCCTCGGGAAAATTCCTTTTGTCAGTGGAATCTATAATGCCCTCAAGAAACTTGCCGAGACGATATTTTCAGATAAAAGTCAAAGTTTCAGGCGGGTCGTGTTGATCGAGTATCCACGCAAGGGTCTGTATTCAGTAGCATTTGTAACAGGTGTATCAAAGGGGGAAGTGCAGGCCAAGACAGAAGATCTTATGCTGAACCTTTTCGTGCCGACGACGCCCAACCCGACCTCGGGGTTTTATATCATGGTACCCGAAAATGATGTGATCAACCTGACCATGACGGTCGAAGAAGCTTTTACGTTGATCATGTCCGGTGGGATCGTAACTCCCTCCGACAACAAACGGAAAAATAACAAATAAATAACGCGACAGGCGATGGCGGGAGCAGATCCGCCGCATCGTAAAAGGAGATAAACTATGCAGGTAACATCGGAAGCAATCAAAGTAGGACATCCCGACATTGTGGCCGATTCGATTGCCGCGAACATAATCGCGGAAATTCTCGACGGTGAGCACAAGATCGGCATGACGATCGATACCATGCCTCATTGCGGTCTCGAAGTCTTTCTGGGAAAAGGTTTCTGTATCGTCGGGGGTGAAGTGGCCACGAGGGTCTATGTAGATATCGAAAATTCCGTGCGCCGGACCGTCCTTTCCCTTGGTTACAACGACTCGGCCGTGGGCTTGAACGGGAACTCCATGGGGATCTTTAATGCAATCATCCCCCAGTCCCCCGACATAAACATCGGGACCCGTGCCGACCTCGGGAAATACAAGGAGATCGGCGCCGGAGATCAAGGAATCATGTATGGATATGCGGTTGATGAAACACCGGAGCTTCTGCCGCTCCCATTTGTTCTGGTCAACAGGATGATGAGGGCCTTTGAAGAGTCAAGAAACCCCATTTTTGCTCCTGACGGCAAGGGACAGGTAACCGTTGATTACGATGACAATATGAACCCCCTGCGGGTTACGAAAGTTCTCATGTCCAATGCAATCGACTATCGGCATGTGGGAGGCCACAGCAGAGAAGAGATTGAAGAAATCGCCAGAATTCAGGCTTTTGAATGTCTCGGGGAGTGGGTTGATGACAGAACAGAATTTCTATTCAACCCCACCGGGGAATGGCAGGCGGTTAACTCATGCAGCGCTGCCGATTCCGGTGTTACCGGGCGGAAACTTGTGTGCCAGTTTTATGGTGCATACCCCGGTGCCCAGCTCGGCGGAGGGGCTGTCGTCAATAAATCACCGGAAAAAGTCGACTGTTCCGCTGCCTTCGGCTCGCGCTATGCCGCCAAAAATATCGTTGCTGCCGGCCTGGCCGCCAAATGTTCCGTTCAGCTTGCCTATGCCATCGGTGTGGCGAAACCCATGTCGGTCTACGTCAATACCTTTGGTTCGGGAGTGATGTCCGACTCAAAGCTCGCAGCGATTATCGAAGAGGTATTTGATTTTTCGCCGAGGGGGATGATCGAGCGATTTGATCTCCTCAGCGGCGATATTTATAGAAAAATCCCCAAAACCTTGTTTATGGATGATTACCCATGGGAGAAAACCGACAAGGTGGAAGAACTGAGGAAAGCGGCAGGCGTTTAAAAAGAAGATACTCTGAAAGTCTGAATCGCAGACTCGAAATGTAAAAAAGAGCAGAGTCTCTGGTGATTCACCACCTGTGCGGGTTGCTTCGCCGAAACCTGCTTTCGAATCATTCCCGGAAGCGGGAATCCATGGATTGTCCGGTTAAACCGGACAATAACATAGACGGATGCCCCGCGGCTCTCCGCTGGGGAGTTCATAACGCGATGGAGCATTATTGATTAACTATACGATTTCATTTGTGTATTTGCAGCAAAAAGACAGTGTGTGGAATTTAGAACAACCGGGAGCTGATAATGAATTACGATATCAAGGATATAACACTTGCGGACGAGGGTAGGGGCAGTGTCGCCTGGGCTAACAAGAGCATGCCAGTGCTGAACAGTATCAAAGATCGGTTTGCGAAAGAAAAGCCCTTGAAAGGCCAAAGAATCGGTGCCTGTCTTCATGTTACGACAGAAACGGCAAGCCTCATGGAAACGTTGAAAGCGGGAGGTGCGGACGTTTTCCTCTGTGCCTCGAATCCTCTCAGTACACAGGATTATGTGGCCGCTTATCTGGTTAAGGATCACGACATTCCTGTTTTTGCAATTAATGGCGAGAATACCGAGACCTATTACAGTCATATCAAGGCGGTGCTTGATATGAAACCGACCCTCACGATGGATGACGGTGCCGATCTCGTATCAACAATTCATTCAGAACGAAGGGAGCTTATCGATGGAATCATCGGAGGAACGGAAGAGACGACGACCGGTGTCATCCGGTTGAAAGCCATGGCGGAAAATGGTGTTCTGGCGTTTCCCCTCATTGCGGTCAATGACGCGAATACCAAGCATATGTTCGATAATAGGTACGGTACCGGACAGAGCACCATCGACGGGATTATTCGGGCGACCAACCGATTGATCGCCGGGTCGGTTTTCGTTGTATGTGGATACGGTTGGTGTTCCCGCGGTCTTGCCATGAGGGCTTCAGGCATGGGTGCGAATGTTGTCGTAACGGAAGTGGATCCGCTCCGGGCGCTTGAGGCTGTTATGGATGGATACCGGGTCATGCCGATTGCTGATGCGGCGAAGATCGGGGATTTCTTCTGTACCCTCACCGGCGACATCAATGTGATACGAAAAGAGCATTTCCTGATCATGAAGGATGGGGCTATAGTCGCAAACTCCGGTCATTTTAATGTTGAACTTGATATCGAGGGGTTACGGCAGGTAGCCGAATACACGGGGCGAATCAGAGAGTACATCGACGAGTACAGCCTGGAGGACGGGCGAAAGATCTATGTCCTGGGTGAGGGGCGACTCATCAATCTCGCTGCAGCTGAGGGTCATCCATCCAGTGTCATGGATATGAGCTTTGCTAATCAGGCCCTTTCAACTGAGTATCTAGTTCTGAAAAGCAAAACGCTGAAAAACCTTGTTTACAGTGTTCCAGAAGATATCGACAAAGAAATAGCTCGATTGAAACTGGCGGCCATGGGTATTATCATTGATACGTTGACATTGGAGCAGGAAACATACCTGAAGTCCTGGGAAATGGGAACATGACAGAAAGGAATTTATGTTTCGAGGTTCGCCATGTCCCATGATGCGAATGTCATACCCGAAATTTTCGAAAGGGGACGTTGCCGTAGGTGGTCGTCGAAAAAAGACATTTCTTCCGGACGTTCAATGCTGCTCGAATGAAGAGCCCCTCGGAATCATGAGTTACTTACCGTACTCAACTGTGCTTACAGAAGAAGGCGACTGTCAGCAGAGAATCTTTGGAAGAAAAAGGGAACTACGACATATCGGAGCAGGGATTTTTTCGGGGTGTTGACCAAATGAATTTCTTTGGACAACACCCCGTCTTTCATTGACGTTCTCATGTTTTTAACTTCATAAACAGATAGATGGCTCCCACTCCGAAGAGGCTGTTTGCCGTCCATGCGGCGACAAGGGGCGGCAATGATCCGGAACGGCCCAGTGACAAAGTAAACCCATAAACAATCCAGTATGAGAAGCCGATAACAATCCCGACGGCAATGCTCTGCGAAATCCCGCCGCTTCGCTCCGATTTTGAAAGTGAAAAGGAAATGCCGATAACGGCAAGAATGACGCTGACAAGTGAAAACGCTATCTTTCCATGAGCATCCACAATATACCGGGTTGCGTCATACCCTTCTGATTGAATCTTTTTAATATATTTCCGTAATTCAAGATATCCCATTTCTTCGGTATCCTTTTGAACAATCATGAAATCTGATGGCTTTTCCGGAAGATCGACAACAATGGAATCAAAATATTCAAGAACGGGAAGACGATTCCGTGCAAAGGTTGTAATAAGCCCCTCATAAAATACCCACGTGTCATTAAGCCATACGGCTCTTGCAGCGTCGATCCGTTTTGTCGGGTTCATTGTGCGGTCGAGATAGGTGATTCGTATTCCCTTGAGTGTGCCGGCCATGG
>DSDU01000163.1 GCA_011056835.1 Deltaproteobacteria bacterium | reverse complement strand
TCAGGGATAAAATGACGGTATCTCATCATCAGGCAGCATTTATGCCTGATCAGGAGTATGGCGCTTGGTGTGTAATATAAACGGTATCATGCCTTGCCTGATGATGAATGTGTGGATTATGACCTTTTCAGCAAGCCCTAAGTACCTGCACATACTGTTCAACAACATTTTTGCAGGACAGAATACTCGCATGATTTTCGTTAAAACCGAAACACTTTGTGGCTTCCGATTGAGCTGTTGGATATAATTGGCTTTCCAGGGCAATCACTCCATCCTCGGCCTTTTTTACGAATACCTTATAACTCCTATAACCGAAAAACAGATAATAATTCAATTCCGACGGCAAATGGTGATGATAAAGAGTTTTCAGGAAAGGACTCTCAGGCGCCAGATCCTGCCACACAGGGGGTCCCTTAAAGAGACTTTTCTCAGGTGCCAGTTGAGCACTTTCGACACCATTCCATGGCGTTGAGATAGAAACAAAAAGCTTGACGGAATACGGGGGACCCTCAAGGGCATATCGATTAAAAAATGACCTCACAATCAATCCTCCCATACTGTGGGCAGTAATGTACAGCGTTGAAAACCCATACGTTTTATAAAGAAAAGAAAGGTTTTCATACAGCAGACCCGATATTGTTTCCAACCGAAGCCCGGAGGGATAAAAAAAGAACCATAGTTGGAACCTCGTTCTGTCGATATTGCCTGCCAGATATTCCCAGTCCCGGGGCGTCCCGCCTGAACCATGAACGAAAAGGATAGGTATTTTTCCATTGTCATATTTTTCCGGCGCATATATGTTGACACCAAGTTCATGGATGAATTGTGCCGGTGACCAGAGCCCCATTGATCCGTATTCTCTTGAAAAAATACGATCATCAAGTCTGACGGCACCTCCCTGATTTATCGCTTTTTTAACGACTTCGGTCGTGTCCGGTAATTGTATATCCACAGGAGATTCCACATAATTGCTACCCTTCCCGGCAACTGAAAAATCGAGTCCGCTGATGACCTGCCCTCTATCTACTGCAACAATCCCGGGGTTATTAAGCCGTCCGACCAATTCATTCTGATCGAAGACACGATTTTTGTTGAAATCTGCAAAAGCCACAATGCGGTAACGTCCTCGAGGCACATACAACATATACGGTCCCGGTTCGGATAAGATGTTGAAATCTGCAGGTTTTATATTCAGTAGATCTTCGGAAAATGCAACAATGGCAAACATCACACCTGTTGATTTATCAGATACAATACTCCCCATTAAAACCCCACACTCATCGGGATTCGCCTGCTTAATGGCTTCGGCATCCTGCCGGTGCGCCGGAGACAGGCTTAATCTCACCTCGCCCATGGTCATTCGGACATAGCTGCACGCCCCCATCGTAATACTTACGTATACCAAGAATATTGATGTCCAGAATTTTCTCATTGAGATTTCACTGTTTCTGTCTCGTTATATCCGGCTCAAGTGGAATAGACTGACATCCATTATCACTTTCGAGGGAAATATCGATTGACCGTCGCCTTAACTCCCTCCAACCACTGTAGAAGTTGTTCCGCCGTACTCGTAATGATGGTCCCGAACATTTTTCGATAGACATGCTTTACACCACACAAATCAAAGATGCAATCATTCCAGAGTCTCTCAAGGGGGTCCCCGAACACTGACCGTTCCCGTTCACACGGCGCGTTCTATGTATTGAAGATAAGCGCCGTTTCAGCCTTTAATAAGCCGACGGGGACACCTTCCCCCGCATCTCCTTCAAGAAATTGGTAGGCAACACCAGGGCGTAAAATCCTGTCGATCCATCCTTTAAGTATTGCCGGCGGCTGCCCCCACCAATTCGGATGTACCACAATGATGCCCTCTGCCTGTGCTATCTCCCTGCAATATTCGTTGATATGAGGGGGAAGTTCCGCTTCCTGAGAAATCTCTTCTGTTAAGAGAATCGGAATGAACTACCCCGCAGCAAGCTACGGGGTATCAACAACTTCTAATCGGTACTTTTCTCGCAGCAAGCTGCGGGGAATTAGACCCGAAAAGCGATTAAAATTCTCACGGTATAAATCATGAAATATAACATTATGACTGTTCCCGCGCAGCAGTAAGAATGCCGTTTCCGCAATAGCATGATTAAAGCTCTTCCTGTCAGGGTTAGCAAGAATGATGGATATATTCATCAATTTCTCCTTGCATGAGTTCTCTTCAACCACGGTGATTTATTGTAAACAATCATGTCACAGTATATACATCCCCCTTTTTTATGTTGATTTACCGGCTTCAGTCTAATGTAATGGCAGTTCTCCGTCAACCCTTAAGCACGGCCGGCGAACTTGATCGAACCATTGATCTCTATCTATCTATGCACTTTTTTTCTCACCGTTAACAATGAACTTGTATTCCAAAACTGGGAATCCTAATGACAATATTTTATTATTGATAAATTTTTCATTACGTACTGCCCCGGTTCAGACCTCACGCCGTTATGATTACCTTGATGTGACACAGCACACAGATAGTATGTTTTCATAGTAACGGCTATTTCGGTTGTGCCAGGGTGCTCATGGCTCTATGAATCGTTTTTAGCCTTATTGTTGACTTTCTTCCCCGTTCCCGGTAATGAAATAGTAGAAAATGGGCGGGCGGCACATTATGGTGAAATCAACACGTCTGCCCCGAAATGCGGGATACACACAAAATTGTTGTTATTAATGTGTCAGTAAACCCGCTTCAGTAATAAAATTTGGGTTGATCGTTTATAATTCGTACCCAAAGAATAATAATTTATGAATATTCTTGGGAGGGACTAACTATGGATTGGGGAATGCGAAATCGTATGTCGCAGCTTATCAAGGAAGATGGCAAATGTTTTTTTCTGCCCATTGACCACGGATATTTTCAGGGTCCTACTCATTGTCTTGAGAAACCCGGTGAAACAATCGAACCGCTTCTGCCTTTTTGCGATGCGCTCTTTGTTACACGGGGCGTCTTGCGTGCGGCGGTCAACCCGGTCGGCAGCAAGCCCATCATTCTCAGGGTTTCCGGTGGAACAAGTGTTGTCGGTGAAGATCTGGCGAATGAATCGATCACTACATCGATCGAGGAGATCCTTCGTCTCAATGTTGCCGCTGTCGGCGTTTCAATCTTTGTAGGCAGCACGTACGAGCGGGAATCGCTTTTGAATCTTGCCGAACTGGTCAACCAGTGTGAGGATTACGGCATACCCGTTATGGCAGTCACCGCTGTGGGTAAAGAAATGGAGAAGCGAGACGCCCGGTACCTTGCCCTTGCATCAAGGATTGCCGCGGAACTGGGAGCACGGGTTGTTAAGACATACTGGTGCGAAAACTTTGACCAGGTTACCTGCGGATGCCCCGTACCTGTCGTCATGGCGGGCGGTCCGAAATGTGAAACGGCACTTGAAGTTTTTGAATTCGTCCATGACGGCATGAAGAAAGGAGCCATCGGCGTCAATCTCGGCAGAAATGTCTGGCAGGATCCCCATCCCGTTGCGGTTGCAAAAGCACTGCGTGCCGTCATTCATGAAAACTATACGCCGAAAGAGGCATTTGAGCTATTCAACAGCGAAATAAACACATGAGAGGGCGACCCTCCACAGAACAAGAAACCACCCCGGTCTATCGGTTATGGTGAACCGATATGAGAATCCGCATATAATATGGGCAAAGGTGGCCGACATACCATGGTCATTTCTTTCGTTGAACCTGTGGCGCGGACAACGAAATTGATTCACGACTCACGAACAATGAGTCGTTACTAAGAAAGGGTAAAACAATGCGTGTTGCCATGTACTACAATAACGGCGACGTTCGCATGGAAGAGCTACCTGTTCCTGAAATCGGTCCCGGTGAAATGCTTGTCAAGGTTATTTCCAGCGGTATATGCGGAAGTGATGTTCTCGAATGGTATCGCATCAAGAAAGCGCCTCTTGTCCTCGGTCATGAAATTGCCGGTGACATCATTGAGGTGGGTGAGGGAATTGATCGTTCCTGGATGGGAAAACGTGTTTTTGTCTCTCACCATATCCCTTGCAACACATGTCACTATTGCCTGAGAGGTTACCACACGGCATGCGAAACCCTTCACACGACGAATTATGATCCCGGTGGATTTGCCGAATATATTCGTATCCCCCGCCTTAACGTTGACCGGGGGGTTTTTGTTCTTCCCGATGAAATGACCTATGATCAAGGCGTGTTTGTCGAACCGCTTGGTTGCGTGATAAGGGGACAGCGAATAGCAAATCTGCGACCGGGGCAATCCGTCCTCATTCTCGGAAGCGGTATTTCAGGACTTCTTCATCTCCTGCTGGCACAGACCCTCGGTGCAGGAAAGGTCATCATGACCGATTTGAGCGACTTTCGGCTGAAGATGGCCCTTGATTTCGGTGCCGATGCGGCCATTGACGCTCATGAATACTCTCCCGGTATCCTGCGAGACTTCAACGACGGCCGTCTGGCCGATCTGGTTATCGTCTGCACGGGAGCACCCTCCGCCTTCAACCATGCTTTGAAATCAGTGGATCGCGGGGGAACGATTCTCTGTTTTGCCACAACTGAGCCCGATGTCAATCTTGCCGTGCCGATTAATCAATTCTGGAGAAATGAGATCAAGCTGATGCCTTCGTATGGAAATGCACCAATCGATGCTATCGAGGCGATTGAACTTATCAGGGGGCGAAGAGTCTCCGTGGAGAAAATGATTACACACCGATTGAGCCTCAAAGAAGCATGGCTCGGATTCAAGCTCGTTGCAGAAAGCGGTGATTCGATGAAAGTAATCATCGAACCACATAAATGATACACAAACGATAAGTGGCATAGAATAATATAAAATCTATACCTTCATGTTTTACTCAGCCAAACCTCCTTCCCTTACGCCAGGAGAGATGGAACTGCGAATTCCCTTACATATTCCCACTATTGAAGTCGTTGCTATGCTCCCGTTCTGTACAAATAAATCAAAGAATCAATTAATATTGTTTTTTCTTGAATCTTCGATGATTAACGGAGACGAGCTTTTATCCTCCCATATAACGATCTTCATACGGAAAGTCTTTAGGAAGGGGTCGTAAAAATATATTCGAAATCACTTCCTGCTGCGGTAAAACGTCAAAGTTTGTACCTATGGAGGTTAGCCATCCCGTATAAGAATGCGTTTCGAACAGAAGAAAAAAACGCAATCAAAGGACGAACCCAGGAAGCGAAATCGACATATCCACTGAAATCTTTACGACCCCCTGTTCCTAAAGATCAATAAGACATTTCTGACATAATAGCCACTTCTTGTCAATATAATATATTTATCGTTTTTAATTGTACATTTCAGTTAGTTATAGCGCATTCTTGGAATATTTATTTCTTCTCATATATCGGGTGGTGATATTTTTTGAACGCGGGAAGTGGCGGAAGATACCGATGTATTAATGTTATACATAATATCTACGCCATATAACATTGATATAACGTATATTATTCACTTTGCACTTCTTTCCACGGTGACCTCGAAGCCGATGATTGTATTTGGGCTGAATTCCGGTAGTTCACTCGCCTTCCCTGCATGAACGGCAATTTCGAGATAGACGGAACTCCCGTAAAGCGCAAGCGACTCTCCCCTTATGACGTCCGTATAGATACGCCTTATTTCATGGATTATTACATTACCGATGGTAATACGGGAACTTGCCGATCTGAGAAATTTCTCCACCTCGACCTGACGGATGTTAGTAATCAGGTTGCCGAAATTATCTACACGAATAACCTGACCGCGGAGAACGCCGCCTTCCATGATCGGGCGGGGAATCGGAAGGTTCACCAGATTCTTGACGTCTATTCCCATTTGAGCAATGCCGTAACCGATACTGATATAGGCGGCAACAGGAGCGAAAATGTCTCTTCCATGAAAGGTGATGCTGATCGATGAAAGGAAATAGTTTCTTTCGGTAATGTGAATAATTTTAACTGATTTCTGCAGCTCCATTACCGGTGATTAATACCGTTATCAGGACCGACAAAGTAACAATTCTCCGTTTCTACGGCAACTGGTAGGCGTTGACCTCTGACGCCGGGATCAACGACCGCCACGTGAACGGTTCCATCGGGGAAAAATGGAACGCTTCGATGGTGTTTGCTGCCTGGAGGATCGCACCGGGTGGAATGTCATGGGTTACGTCTACAATGGATGCCTCAGGATTTACGGAAAGTATGACTCCTTTTATCATCGCCACATAGGGATCGCGTACGCCAAAATCTGTCGTCATGGTAATGATGCCCGATGGTTTCATGATAAGTCCCCCCGGAACTGCGGATTTTTATCAGATCTTTGCACGCTTCCATAATCATGAGAGCAACACGCCGAATCATCAGGATAAAAATACTGACCGCACAGTTTCAATTCCATTATCTTTGGTTAATGATATTCACTATACATAACGTGAGTACCCATTACCGGTCGTACAATTCTCAGATCGAATAGAATTTTCTCATGAATGTTCGGGAATTGCGAGTTCCCTCGGAGAAACTATTTCACGTCAAGTCTAATACCAAATGAATGCCCCCCATCAAATGCAATTTACATTGACTCTTTTTCATGTTAGATTAGAACAAAAGCTGGAAATGGTTAACGTTATCTTTTATGAATCATTATAAATGTTTAAACATAATAGGGGTGAGTGATGACAAGACCGATACAAGCATCATTGTCGATAATTATTTTCCTCGCTATTTTCATCCCGAGTGGTCCCGCCCTCTCCAATCAGATTGAGCAATCCTCGATGGAAACTACCGTAAACAATATGACACTGACCGAAAAAGACAATGGCAATCGGATCGAGGTTTCTCTCGGTTCCATCATCACCGTGCGCTTAGAGTCGATTCCGGGAACGGGGTATACCTGGTATATCAAGAAAAATAATAATGATTTGCTTCTGCCACTTGGAAAACCGGAATTCGAGGAATCAAAGGACAAGAAACTTCTTGGCGGAATTGAACACCAGATATTCCGGTTCAAAGCTGTGTCACCGGGCACAAATATACTTACGCTTCACTATATAAGAAAATGGGAAGAGAAAAAACCGCCCGAGAAGGTCTATAGTCTGACGATCGAAATTAAGTAAGGTGGAACGCCTGCTGAAACAGGTGAGATATATTATTTCTATACGGGGAAATATACGGCGGAGTTATTGTGTAATGCCCCCCTCGGCTATGTAGAGGGGGGCATCGTATTTCGTTTACCCATCTACCTATCTGAGAAGATACTTAAAACTCGCTTGCGGCCTTCCCACGAAGCATGAGTGTGCAAAGCCGTACTTCTTTATGATCTTAAGTGACTCATAAGCTTCATCCTTTTTACTGCCGAAATCAAACATCCAGTGGCTACCGTCAACAATTTTCCAACTGCCCTTGATCTGTTTTACCTGGGCAGTCCTAGGATTGAAACTGACACAGTCTTCACCTTTCATGGCCCCTTTGGGTGCACCGTTTCCAACGAGCATATACTGAAACGACGGACCGGGTCGTCCCACGAAGCATGATTTGTTCATATTATAGTATTTAATAATCGCCAGTGTCTTATCCGCTTCATTTTTCTTGGTACCGAAGTCAAACATCCAATGGCTGCCATCGACTATTTTCCAGTTATTTCCGACCTTTTTCACCGTGGTTGTTTTTGGATTGAAAGGTATACAATCCTCTTTTGCCGGTGCCGGCTTGGGTTTCGCCTCGACCCAAGAAGCGGCGTAGCCGGCCTTGTTACAATTATAGGCTATCCACATGTACCCTTTTTCAGTTCCATACCCGCAGGTGCTTCCCCAGCCGGTACCCCACGAATTCTTGATCAACCATGCTCCTTTGTCATCATCCCAGCCGATAAGCGTAACTCCATGGTTGACCTTGCCCGATGCAAATTCATTAAACACATCACCGGTATATGCCTTGAACAGGTCGGTGGCCCGCAATGCGATGGCGATCGGACCGTGCTGGCACAGTGCCTGCTTGAGTGCATTAATACCGGGGATTGAACTGCTGTTACCAACATACCCCCATGTTACAGCCTGGTAAGGCCGGGATACGTTTCGACACGTCCCTTTGACCGCCGTGTAGGGATAGGCAGCCTCAGTGGAACTTCCTTTATCAATCAAGTATTGATGAGCCCACCATCCGCCACCACACGATCCTGCACCGCTGCAATCGAGGGTATCCTGTTCCGAACTGTCAATGACACTGCTGTTTCTTAGCCTGTAATTTCCTTCGAAGGCGCCGTGAGTCGCAAACGCCCAGCAACTACCGCAGGCCCCTTGATCGCGGACACCGGTTGTTCCCCCAGCTTTACGCCAGTCAAACGCACGGGCAGTAGAAGAACACGTGGGTAGCCTCAGTGCCGGCAAGGTCTTCATTATCTGAGCTGCTTTCAGATTTTGTGCTTTTACAAGGTTCACCAGGTTTGAAGGAGTCCTCAAACCGGTCAACTGTTCGAGCTTAAAGTCCATCGCCGCAGTGTATCCAACTTGAAACGTCAAATTCTTTGTTTTTATCTGCTGACGCAGTGTGTTAAGTTCAGCTTTAATAGTTGGCGGTGCCTGCAATTCACGCTGCTGATAATTGATAACGACATTTCGTGGTGAAATTAAAACCTTCTGGGCCGCACTCACGGCCTGAAGCATGCCGAATATCAACAGCGCAGTGACAACTACCTGTAATACTCGATAACGTTTCATAATATCCTCCTCCTTTTCCGGCTGTACTTTGTATACTATAACTAACATTCATCACGTCATATGGCCATCGTTGATTTCCGTTCTCACCCCCTCTCCGCTTTGTTTTCATTTCCGATTACATGTAAAATAGTTGTGGTATTCCTGACGTTGCCTGTTGTTCTCGTCAATACACGTCATGGTTGATTTCATACTTCAACCTCGTCAACGACACCGAACCGTCAGCAGCAATGGTAACGATGAAAAGATTGTTGAATTCGTTACCGATCTCGGGAGCTGAACTGACTCCCAAGGCCCGGATTGTCGATGGAACCGTATCGGAATGCCCCGCCACCAGGATATTTTTACCCACGTACGTTGACTTAATGAGGTTTGCCAACTGAGATATGTTTCCGTACAGTTTAATTCCGATTCGCCGTGGATCGGCATAGTTGTTGACGGTTTCCCGGGTTCTGGTCGTATTCGTCGAAAAGACAACAGAAATACCGGATTTGTCAAGCATGCGGGCCAGTGTCTCCGCCCGCTTCTCGCCAATCTCGGTAAGGGGAGGATCACCGGACTGACCTGCTTTCTCTGCATGCCTGACGATAAAGATCTTCGTGGGTTTTCTCGGCTGCTTCTTCAAATAGGTCATCGAAGGACCGGGCCTTCCGACGTAGCAGATGTGATCATAACCATATGCCTTAATGATTTTAAGTGCCTGGGTAGCTTCTTTCGCCTTTTTTCCAAAGTCCATAATCCAGTGGGAACCTTCGACAATCTTCCAATTACCATTAATATATTTAACCTGAATCTTATCGGGATTAAAGCGAACGCAGTCCTCCTTCACATCAGCCGCATTTCCGTTATGAAAGAAAAAAAACGCACTGATCAGGATTACGAATACTATGATTGTCTTCTTCATAAAACCTATCCTTTCCTGGACATGCAAACTTGTTTTTTTATTTCGGGGAAATTGCCTCTCCATCATATTAACCGAAACCATTTCTTTATGTTACACTGTCACGCACACTGAAATTATCATTGAAGAGAGGGGATCTTTATAGTGATTGGTGCGTGAATACATCTATAATGAGAACGGCATCTTCTCAGTTTCTTAATTACTGGAAGAATAATATGCCCCAACGCACGCGACTGCTATATTAAATCACTGCGTCGAGAACATATGACGAATGTAACTGCATATGATTGAACAACTTTATATTTTTTCTACCTGTCTAGCTTATAGAAAATGATGTTATGTAAGGATTCAAGATGAGTTGTTTGCGTTGATTATTGTATAGCAATGGCAACCTTTGCTTTTTCCAGATAATTATTGTCGAAACGAATTGTCTCTTTGATAGTGCGAGCTGCATCGGTTCCAATAAATATTTCATTATCATTTGATACAAAATCAGCCGGTACGATCATTATGTTTTCACCGAGATATGATATTTTCTTGGCATCATCCAGTGTTCCGGCATAACGGGCTACACCATAAGTACGAATAATCTGCGGCTCAACGCTCTTTACTGAATAGACCGTTATTGTTCTCTTTGATTTAGTTACAGTCTTTACAACCGGCAGGAGAACCTTTTCATAATACTGCCCACGCAGAGCGATCACAACACCGGTCACCGGCTTGCTCGAGTCATACGAAATCTTTGCAGGAGCAGCAGGCTTCTTTGGAGCGGGCTCTGCCGGTATGGGCGGTATCGGAAGATTCCCTGTTGCTCCATACCTTCGAGGTAGGTCCAGGGTGTTGATGAGCGTATTTGACAATTGACCGCTGCCTGCACTGCCGGTCATATACACTCTCAGTTCGACCACAGCAAGAGGAGTGTTCCCGTCCCATTCAACATGCTGTTTCACAACTTCGGCCCCTTTAATGGTTCCCTCGACTCTCGTACTTATAAGATCTTCTCGAAGCATCATGTTTTCGACAGTGGTCTGAGAAATCACCCTGATCCCTTTTATCAGTTCCAGAAGATCGCGCTGCGCCACGACTTTGGCCGCTCTCAATGCCTTAAGCTTATCGATAACCCGATTTCCACTTGGTTTCGATGTTCCGTAGCCAATACCGCTTATATACCCTTTGACCCAATTCACCTCTCCGGTCATTTCTTCCTGAGCATTTGCAGTCAAGGGTGGCAACAGCCAGCAGATGCATAACAAACAACAGCACAAGATCAATTTGCCTTTCATAGTATATCACCCCCTTCCACAGCACACCTTCATAGTATGTAAATTCCGGATCAGTATATCATTGTTTCTTGGCCGACGTGTCTTAATCGGCAACATCCGTATTCGATTCGGTATCTTCCTCCGTTCCGACTTCATCGACGGTTCCCTCGTCCGAACTTACTTCATCAGACGATTCATCTACTTGTTCATCCTGCACATCTTCACCACTGGATGACTCGTTATCTGATTCTTCAGTATCTTCTTTAACAGTTGCTGATCCTTTTATAGTAAACCCTTGTCTTCGTTCCCGTGAAGTATTGCCCGAAGAGTCTGTTGCCTGCAAAACAACCGTATATCGTCCCGCCGCTATGGTAAAAGTATCTGTTGTTCCCTGCCAGGTCGTGCCCAGGTCAGAGAAGACCTCTTCTTTTACTTTGCTTCCATCTTTATCAAAAACACGAAATGCTACTTCTCTCAACCCCTTGTCATCACTTGCCTTTGATGAAAAATTGACTTTGTTGGACCCGATAATGTTAATCTTTATTTTATTAACGGTTGGCGCAGCATCATGTCGCTCAGCAACAGAGATAAGCTTTTCCACAATGTCGGTAGGTTCGGTAGATGTAGTATCTGCAAACGGTTCTTCTACCTGGGCCAGATCTGTCGGCGGTATTTCTGCCGAAGCAGCTGCAGCGAGTTTGACTTCTCCTCGTACCTGTCTGCTTCTCTGACCAACGTCATCAATAATCTGAATAACGTAGTTAATGGATTTCCGCTCGATTCCCGGCTCCAGATTTACGACAATGGTTGTTTCGCCGTAATATCCGCCTGGATTTCGCCTATTATCGTACTCATCGATTTCGAGTTCCTGTGGCTCTTTCCCTGCATAGACCTTGACCATGATGACGGGATTAGGAGATTGCCATTGTAAATTGATGCTCAACATGTCATCATGATATGTTGTATCATGTTGTGTAATATCAGGTTTCGAACTTCCGCACGCAAATGAAGCCATGACAAAAACCAGAAAAATGACCAGGGCAAATCGCATATACCATACTTTTCTCATCGCTCGTCTCTTTTACCTTTATTGCCAATTTAATTGGAAATTACTTATTCATTGTACCTTCTAACAAAGCTATCAGAATCATCTGTACTATATGGAACTGAAACGTATCATAAACAAGAACGGCATCAATTCTTGCTATGAAATGTTTTGTTATGGCAATTACAATTCTCTATGGATTTTTATACCACCATCCATCGAAACCAAACTATTTTCTTCGCTTAAATGTCACTTGATTTTACCAGCTTTATGTTAAATGATTCGTCGATCACTGATATCCTCGCATCGAACTTCGAAGGTTCGAGAGTATCGGAAACTTCTGCATCAAAGATGGTAACCGTGATTTTCTGTCGGTGTATTTTGTCGGTCAATGGATCAATTCTGGAGAAAATTGTCCCGCTATACGTGTAACAGTCCTCTATCATTGGAAACGCCGGAAAAGCTATTGTCAGGGATTTCTTTCTCGGATCAGTCGACTTTAACCGTATCAACCAAGCGGCAATCATGTCACGACTTTTGGCATCAGCGCGCAGACATGACCATATAAGATTTCTTGGAAGCGATTTTTTCCCGCCCACTTCGATGTTATGAAGCTCTGCTTTCACATACAATTGAGCCGCTGGGAATTCGAGTAATTTGTCCAATTCTACAGAAAGCGCTCCCGAGTCTTCTTTTTCATACGTTTTGAGATTGATCGTATGGAGTTTATAGGCAACCACAAGACCTTCCCCTTCTGTCCCCGTCTTCCCGGTCCCGCCGACCTCTGCCAGGGCGGTACCCGTTCCTATCCCCGTTCCCGCGGACACGTTGATTTTCGCACTCGTTCCTTTTTCCCGTTTTAACTTAAAATTCGCAAGCCGCAACGCCTCGGTAATATAATGCACTTTCGGTTCGAACGGGATATCGGCAAGCGAAACAGGGGTAATAATCTCCACCCCTCCCAGTTTTGCATTTTTTGCACTTGAGGCAGATATTCCTGCCTCCCCCTTCGGGCCAACGATCGTCTGTCCTCCTAATCCGAAGCCTGTCTTGAAGGCAAAATCCTGTGTTATTTCGTTTAATGATTTTTCTTTCCTTATCATGATATCCGTGACGAGGGGATCTTCCACCGGACCGAATTGTTTCGACCAGGCACAACCGATAAAATGGCGATCTATCGGTTTCTTGGGAACCACATACTCGTCCTGCATGATACTACCAACTGTTTCCTGATGGTCTCCTATGGTTGAACCCATTAGACCTGCACAACCTGGCAGACATGCCACCCATGTCACCGCAATCAAAATCAAGACAATAACTCTAAGATTTCTGTACACTTCTGATTTACCCTTGATCATAATAGGTCACCTCTTTTTCGAAGAAATATAAGAAGGAATAATATTCTTACATTATTTCCAAGTGCAAGAACCGGGGAATGGTGAAACGTTTTGTTACAGAAGAATTCTGTACCTTACTGCGGTTAAAATATTCTATTTATTCGAATTTAGACTAAAGAAAAGTCTTTGTCAAGGCAGTTTCATTAGAGTACTCTTTTTCAACCATGCAAATTTCGTTCATTGGTTTTTTCAGTTCTCCCCTCACCTTTCCGTTCTGCTAATTTGTCAAATTCACCTCTGAGTCTGTGGGCTGGAACGAACCCTTCGATACGATCAATCTCTGTTCCGTATTTATCAAGTATAACAATCAGCGGATAACCGACCTGGTTGTAGAAGTCATAAATATTCTTTTGCTTTCCCGTATCGACTCTGATCCAGACATACTCATTGTTCAGGATTCTTATTCTGGGATCGGTAAGTGTTTCATCCATTAGTTTTTCACACCACCAACAGCTGTCGCAATACAAGACGAGAACAACAGCTTTGCCATGTTTTTTCGCAAATGACAGCGCGTTATCATGATCCTCCAGCCAATCAATTGATTCCGAAACATTTGAAGCCTTTATCAGTGAGAGAATTTCAAGATCGACTCTCAGTGTTTTACCAGCAAGCGGATGATTCATATCTACCGTAAATGAACGCTCATTCACGTCGGCAATTCGTCCCGCAGCACCGTCCATATTGAATAATGCATCTTTATTAGGTGTCAATTCGATCATGATGTCGTCATTCTCAGGTCTAATATTTACTGATCCAAATTCTTCTTCATAATGCATGCTGTTTTCTACAACGGACTCGAGGACAACACCCTGATCAGATATCTGAATAATTCGTGATGTAAAATATGGAACTAGATTCACATTTTCATCAACGACAGGTTCTACTGAAAAAATAGAACGGTATTCTTCTCTCGACAGGTATAGAATTCGAGGCATAATACTGACCCGATCGAAATGATATACTCCATCCTGTTCATACGTGCCATAGACTCGCTCCGGCGGGATTGTTACGACGGTTCGCTGTCCTTTTTTCAACCCGATAATGAAGTCGCCCAGTCCGGGAATCATGTTTTCACCACCCGCCACGATCAGTTCAGGGCCAAAATGTTCAGACGACATGTACCACGGGCTTCTCCGCGTTTCAGGGTTGTCGGCTATTTCTGGAACAGTCGTATACAAAAGAGCGCCATCGTCCAATCGCACCGTATAGCTGGCGGTAGCGAGATCACCCTTGCAAACAACTTCAGGAGATACATTCCGCGGTATGATCAGCTCCGAACATCCCAAAAGAACGGACCAGATAATCATAGCGGATATAAGCGTACCGACTCTTATCATGTTCAACACTGAACAAACGCCTTTCCCATCATGAAACAGATGATGCGGTTTATGCTATCCGAAGCCAAATGTGCGGACTACAATGTAACCGTACTTTAGTAAACCTTTGCATAATTTGTAAACCGATGATTTTGGTCTCCGGCCAGTGATTTTTTAAAATATTAGGTTCATTTCTGACCGGTTCTTGTAGAAAAACTCAGCAATTTCCGGTTAGGAAATTGCATACAGTTTATGTAAATATATGAGAAAAAAAGAACCAGTAACTGCATATTTTTCTTGACTTTTTGTCAATAAGGAGCGGCGCGACCTGATATT
>DSDU01000220.1 GCA_011056835.1 Deltaproteobacteria bacterium | reverse complement strand
CATTTTATTCACCATTCCATTCCCGGAGCCCCATACTTTTTATAGAGTTCCGGCTTATCCTTGCGCTCCCTGAACCATTCTGGTTATTTCGTCCACAACTTCCGGGTTTGCCAATGTCGTCACATCACCGACATCCGTGCCGTTGGAAATGGCGCCCAGCACGCGACGCATAATTTTCCCCGAACGGGTCTTGGGCATGTCGGAAACAATCCAGACATTTCTCGGCCGCGCAATCGCTCCGATTTCATTTACCACCGCCTGTTGAATCCTCTTGGCAAGCTCACCGCTTGGAGCGATCCCGGGCTTCAGGGCCACGTACAGATCGGGTTCTCGCCCCTTGACTTCATGTTTCACGGGAACAACGGCAGTCTCGGAAACCTCTTCTACAATCATGGCGGCTGATTCGATTTCCTTGGTCCCGAGCCTGTGCCCTGAAACATTGATAACGTCGTCAATCCTGCCGAGAATGCGCACATATCCGTCGGCGGCCACGACGGCGGCATCACCGGTCATGTATGGCCAGTCCTGCCATCTCTTGCTTGCGGGATCTTTGCAGTATCGTTCATAATACTGGCTGACATAGCGTTCCCTGTCGCGCCATATGGTCTGGAAGCTGCCGGGCCAGGGGTTCTGTATGCAGATGTTTCCCGCTTTGCCGGCGCCGGGAGGAACAACGTTGCCGTCGTCATCATAAACGATAGGGTGAATACCCGGTACTCCTGGACCGGCACTGCCGGGCTTCATGGGTTGGATCGCCGGCAATGTGCTGCACAGGAAGCCGCCGTTTTCCGTCTGCCACCAGGTGTCAACGATAGCCGCTTCGCCTTTGCCCACCGTATAGTAATACCATTTCCACACTTCAGGCTCGATGGGCTCCCCTACGGTGGTCATATGCTTAAAGTGATAATCGTATTTTTGCGGCTCTTCGGGACCAAGTTTTCTCAGAGCGCGGATTGCGGTAGGAGCAGTGTGAAATATGTTGACATCAAGATTCTGGGCGATTCGCCAGGGTCTCCCTGCATCCGGGTAGTTCGGAACGCCTTCATAAATCACAGTAGACGCGCATATCACCAGCGGGCCATACACGATA
Organism: Deltaproteobacteria bacterium; assembly: GCA_011056835.1. Classification (GTDB taxonomy): domain Bacteria; phylum Desulfobacterota; class Syntrophia; order Syntrophales; family UBA6807; genus DSDU01. The sequence continues at coordinate 14,017 of DSDU01000220.1, read as the reverse complement.
TAGGAATGTCCTGTAATCCATCCGATATCCGCCAGGCACCAGTAAACATCTTCGGGGTGAATGTCCTGGACATACCTGGAAGTTCCGGCTACATAGGCAAGATAACCGCCCGTGCTGTGCTGCGCCCCCTTGGGCTTTCCTGTCGTACCGCTTGTATACATGAGAAACAACGGTGCCTCCGCGGGCATGGGCACAGGATCGACGATTGCACCGAAGTAATCTCTGAGCAAATCATTGACGATGAAATCACGTCCTTCGACCGGGGGCGTCTGCGACGAGTACCTGCCGGGATAACGCTGCCATATGAGAACTTTATCCACCTTCTGGTTTTCGTCTGCTGCCTCGGCGACGGCGATGTCAGCTTTTTCCTTGTGGTCGATCAGCTGGCCGGATCTATAATAGGCATCCATAGTAACCAGGACAGTGCTTTCCGAATCAACGATTCTGTCTGCACACGCCTTGCCGCTGAATCCTCCAAAAACCTGCGAGTGGATAATTCCGAGGCGCGCACAGGCCAGCATGGAAATGGCAAGTTCGGCCACCATGGGCATGTGAAGCGTGACAGTGTCCCCGGCCTTCAGCCCGCAGACATCCTTTAGTATGGCCGCGAACTCGTTTACCCTGACGTAGAGCTCCCGGTACGTGATGTGTTCCATTTTTTCATCTTCAGGTTCCGGAACAAAGTGGATTGCCGTCTTGTTTTTGTTTTTGTCAAGATGCCTGTCGATGCAGTTGTAACTCGCATTGATTCTGCCGCCGACAAACCACTTCCAACAAGGAGCGTCGCTTGTGTCAAGCGTGGTATGCCAATACTCGTACCAGGTTAAAAGATCTGCATACTCCTTGAAACAATTTGGAAAATTTTCCAGGCTGAAACGCTCGTAGATTTTCGGATCCGTCATGTTCGCCTGGGCAATAAACTGAGTAGACGGATAAATGAATTCCTCTTCTGCCCAATGTACTGCAATTTCAGCTTCCGACGTTTCCGTCAGGTCTTTTTCTTTTTCGCTCATACGATACCCTCCTTTCTTCTTTATGGATGAAGCATGACAACTTATAGCGGCAAAGATCCTGTTGTTTTGATTAATGTAAATGACCGTGCTGGCAGAAATTCGTCATCGCACTGTGGATGTGTTGTATCTTGAGGAATGAATGTGGTGAAGTCCAAAAACGAGCGGAATTGATGTGAGGTTCTTAAATTATCGATCAGAGATTTTTTGAAGTATACATCATTTGATGGTCTGAGTAATATTTATACGGGGCATCCTTCCTGATCTATCGGGATTACATGGAAGTGTTCTGCTGACTGTGATTTTTATCCACCCCCTTTTTCTCAAATGACCTGATTACCATTGAATATGAAGAAAGTTTTCTTTAAAGTCAACAGATTAATAAAAAAGAAATTTCAAATGCTAAACTTTGTTGACACAGCCATGATGTACATCAACGACCACAATCGTTGCCATCGATTCCCTGGTTTTCGTGATGTTGATCCAAATGCTTAAAGCACTATGATGGGAAAAATAAAAAAAGGGGGAAGTATCGGAAAATAGATCTGTATGTCAATGCATGTTCTGATGAAGGGAATAATAATTCATACCATATTTCATAGCATCAATCATCACTGTTTGCCCTCACAAGCCGGGAACGTCATACCGATGTACCGACAGAGAATCATAACAGGTATCATTGTGCTTTATGGTAAGAACCGCGTGAATCGTGTCTGCACATATTCCCAGGAGTATTCACGCGGGATCACTCACTTTGACTTCCTCTCCCGATTAGCGTACATTACATTTCGGTGATCTGACATAAACCTTTAAATATTTCAGTGAGGGAGCATGCAGTGTTTGTAAAGCGTTATACGATACCGGAAAAGATTGATGACGCGTCGCGGGTCTTTTGTTTCAACGACGGCTTGCTGCTTATCAACAAGGATGATCCGGATAACAGCCTTCCTTCTTTCCTTGAAGTATCGAGGCTGAACGGCAATCTCTCCGAGTGGCATTATCTGGGTGAACAGGACGGCGCCCCCTCCTGCTGTGTCGGCGTTGACGAAGGAGTGGAAGTGCCTGAATCATTTGAATTTCGTGATCTGCGGTCCCTTTATTCTTTTTTAGGGATTGAGCTGTGGCGCCTGGCCGGCTATGCGCGACAGGTCGTCGACTGGGGTATTAATTTCAGGTATTGCGGCCGATGCGGCCGTGAAACATCATTCATGAATGTTGAACGGGCAAAAGTGTGCGATCACTGCGGACTTGTCAGTTATCCCCGCATATCTCCCGCCATGATCGTTGCCGTTATTAGTGATGGAAAGATTCTCCTGGCCCGGGGACGACGATTCAGAGGGCCGTATTACAGTGTGCTCGCAGGATTTGTGGAGCCTGCAGAGAGCCTGGAAGAATGTGTTACGCGGGAGGTGCGGGAAGAAGTCGGCATCGAAATTGAAAATATCCGCTATTTCCACAGCCAGTCATGGCCGTTCCCCGATTCGCTGATGATAGCCTTTTTCGCGGACTACAGGAGCGGAGAGCTTACGATCGATCCGGTCGAAATCATCGACGCCGGCTGGTTTTCGCCGGATAATCTTCCTAAAATACCGCCTGTGGGAAGTATCGCCCGGAAAATGATCGACGAATTTAAATCGATCTATTCCAGGCGGCACAGAATAAGTGATTGAATAACGATCGGGTGTTTTCGTCTCAATCCCTTGACAGTACAAGTTCGTTTTTTATATGAATGAACACAGGTACGGCTATAAACGAAAATGATGTTTCCCGGCTAGTTCAGATGATCTGACTCTTATGGACGATTAACTATGGAGGTGCCTCATGAAAACCCGCATCAATACGAAAAATTTGATTTTTCTCTGTTTTTTATTAATCTTCCTGCTTTGTGGAGGGGGAACCACATTTGCCAAGGAAGTCAAAGAACACCCCCTGATCCTGCCCTTCCCCGGCTCGGTGCTGGCGAAAAATATGTCTAAATATCAGAAATTCAATGCGTATGATTTCGATTATATGAACAAACAGACAAACAAAAGGGGAAAAAAGCAGGTGAAAGGCGAATACTACTACCTGCTGTATGAAGTACGCACACCATCCGGAAAAAGAGTGCAGGATATCTCAAAAGTCGAGTTTCATGAGAACTACAAGGCGGCTGCACTTGAGAAGGGCGGGGAGGTCGTATATGAAGACCCCCGTGGCCATCTTGTGTTTACCATCCCCCGGGATGACGGCGGCCGGACATGGTGTAAAGTAACGGCTGTCGCCAATTTGGGACAGCAGTATCTGATTATCATAGATGAAAAAGGATTTAAAAAATCGATGACCTTCGGCCCCAAGGAATTAAAGGACGCCCTGGATAAAGACGGCAAGGTTCTTTTGTATGGTATTTTGTTTGACGTGGATAAAGCAAGCTTGAAACCGGAATCGGTCCAGCAGCTCCAGCATATCGTGTCGTTGATGACGACCTATCCGGATTTGAATCTCGAAATTCAGGGTCACACGGACAGTCAGGGATCTGACACCTACAATATGGAGCTTTCCGAAAAGAGGGCTCAGACAGTCTGCACCTACCTTGAATTATTCGGCATTCACCCGGATCGACTTCTGGCTGACGGCTATGGCGAAACACGACCCGTGGCCTCCAACGATACCGAGGCAGGCCAGGCCCAAAACCGCCGGGTTGAACTGGTGAAAATGAAGGTCGGGAAAAATCGGACCGGCCAGAGTTCACAACTTCAGAGCCGTCCCAGACCGGCAACAACGGCAGCAAACCTGGAAGGTAAATGGGAAATGGCGCCGAACAAGCGGGTCCAAAAAGGAACCATCACCTTTTATTCTAATAATACCTACCTGATGGAAGAGCGTCTGAATGACGGCAGCGGCGTTTCTCATAAAGGGGAGTTTAAAATCAATTCCCAGGCATCGCCGCCCAGGCTGGATCTTTGCCTGCAGAAATGTGGGGCCCCGGGATCTGAATACACAACCAGTTTCAGCATTTTCAGATTCCTTCCCGATGGGAAGCTAGAAATCCGGTCCTCACCGGACGGAAAATATCCGGCAGCATTCAACGACGGTGTGGCGGACGAATACAGCATGTCCCTGACACGGGTGGAATAACACAGTCTGAAACCGGCGAACCGGGTCATATAACTGCGGGAAGGTCAAAGGATTTACACGAGGAAATCCGTCAATTCCTTTATTCCCATGCGGCGCGCCTTTGAACTCACCATATCTTTGACAGCCTGGGGCATGATCAGATCGTCAGGCCATTCGCGAGTATGTCCATCTGCCGGACCTTTTTTTGTCGCGTCAATGACGACACCTCTTGCTGCGACATGGATATCCCGCGCGGGATCAACATTGTTGAATGCTTTCCACAGGAGGAGTGATCCGTCGGCAAGATCAATGCCGGCATCGTAGATGACGAATATGCCTTGTGACAGGATGCCGTCCCGTCTTGTTATCTTTTCAATAAAAAATGCCGAATTTTTATTCGCACTTTTTGCAACTGTTACAAGGATCAGGGGATTGCGGCTTTCGCCGAAGATCTTTTTCGCGGCGAGAATGTCCGAATCCAGTTCCTGTAAAGTGTTTCGCATGGTCGTCTCGTCCAGAGCAGCAATAGAACTCATCGCAGCCCGTGGTATTTCACGGGGAAGACGCCGGGTGGCATCCATACCTATTTTCGAACCGAAAAGCGGCTGCGGCGCCGAGTGATCCAGAACATCGAGAATGCCACTGGAAACGGTAAGGTCACTCTCCAGGTCCAGCGTATCCAACAGGTGGCGCATCAGTGCCCCACCATTGTGCAATAAGCTGCAATCGTCAATAATAACCAGCGCTTTTGAGAAACTCATCTGCCCCATCCCCCAGAGACCGCTCATAACCTTACGGGCATGAAGTGGGTATTCCTTGTCGATCACGACGACGACAATGTTGTGGAATACCCCTTCCCAGGGCATATGATAATCGACGATTTCTGGCACAACAGTCCTGAGCATCGGCAAAAACAGCCGTTCCGTAGCAAGGGCGAGATAGCAGTCTTCCATGGGTGGACGGCCGACGACGGTGGCGCTGTAGATAGGATTTTTGCGGTGGGTCACGGCGGTCACGTGAAACACGGGATAGTCGTCTTCGAGCGAATAGTAGCCCGTATGATCGCCGAATGGACCTTCCCGGCGCAGCTCGCCGGGATCGACATATCCCTCCAGGATAAATTCCGCCTCCGCAGGGACCTCAATATCGACGGTGACACCCTTGACCATTTTCACCGGGGCCTGCCTGATGAAACCCGCCAGGATCATTTCATCGACGCCCCGCGGCATGGGCGCTGTGGCGGCATAGGTGACGGCCGGGTCGGTCCCGACGGCAACGGCCACTTCCATGCGCCTGCCGGCCTTTTCATACTCGGCGTAGTGATGCGATCCGTCCTTGTGAATATGCCAGTGCATGCCGGTGGTGTTCCGGTCGTAAACCTGCATCCGATACATGCCCGCATTTCTCTTGCCGTCATGCAGTCCTTTCGTAAAGACAACGGGAAGCGTCACGAACGGCCCGCCGTCCTTCGGCCAGCAGGTGAGGATCGGCAGGGCCGACAGATCAACGTTGTCTCCAATAGAAACGACTTCCTGACAGGGGGCGGGACCTTTAACGATTCTGGGGAGATAGCGGGTCCACGACAGGGCCTTTGGAACGAGCCGCAGTTTTTTCGCCAGCGATTCGGGCGGTGCCTGTTCGAGAATCTCGACAATCCTGTCCGCCAATTCATCCAAAGTCCGGCTGCCCAGGGCGAGATTGATGCGCTTTATGCTGCCGAAGGCATTGATCAGCACGGGAAACGGCGAGCCTTCAACCTGTTCGAAGAGAAACGCCTTGCCGCCGCCGGGTAATTTTGACATGCGGTCGGCCCATTCGGTGATCTCGAGGACCGATGAAACGGGAAGGGAAATGCGTATGAGTTCGTCTTCCTGTTCGAGGCAGGATACGAATTCTCCCAGGTTCTTGTAGCAGGATTTCATGAACGTTCCTTTTCAAATGCTGAAATTTTCACACAATACCAAAGCAAAAAGCCTGCGGGTGCCGGACCGTGACGGGCCGTTCATCGAGTATCAAACGTCTCCCCACCGAGCCATACCGGGAATTTCGATATTGAGATGATCGAGCACCCTTCCGACCATGTATTCTACCAAGTCGTCGATCGACTGCGGGTGATTGTAAAATCCGGGCGACGCTGGCATGACCGTCGCTCCCGCTTCGGCGGCGGCACACATGTTTTTCAGGTGAACAAGGCTCAGCGGGGTCTCCCGCGTGACCAGCACGAGCGGGCGTTTTTCCTTCAGCGTAACGTCAGCGGCGCGGGAGATGAGATCGTGCGAGTATCCCGTGGCAACCGCCGAGAGAGTCTTCATGGAACACGGAATGATGACCATCCCGGACGTCTTGAACGATCCGCTCGCCACCGGCTCGAACATATCATAATTGTCGTGTATGACAATATCCGCCGCCGGGGATGAACCTTCGGCAAGCGACCGAACGAAACCGCCGATGCCGAGCTCCGGAATCTGCATTTCGTGGGCGAGCACCTGCCGGCCCATGTTCGAAACGATCAGATGAAGTTCTCCCGGCATGGCGGAAAGCACCTGCAACATTTTCCGGGCGTACAGGCTTCCCGATGCACCGGTGATTCCGATGACGAGCCGGTGTGTCATGATACCCTCCGTAAGAGTTCTCCCGCGAGGATTGCGGCAAAAAATAGAACCGAGATAATTGAATTAACATGATAAAACGCCACGTTGACTTTTGTCAGGTCATCTGGCCGTACCAGCAGGTGTTCGATGAAGAACAGCACGGCGATGACGGCCACGAATGCCAGAAACACGGGATGCAGTGCAAATATCCAGTACAGGGACGCGAGGGACAGCACGCTGGCAACGTGCAGCAGTGTCGATACCCTGAGCGCGCTCCGTATCCCGAACACGGCTGGTATGGATTGCAGCTTTTCTTGCCTGTCGAATTCGATATCCTGGCAGGCATAGAGGACGTCGAACCCGGCAATGTAAGTCAGCAGCACCAGGCTTAAAACCGATATGCCGGGAGACAGGGTCCCGGTGATGGCGATCCATACCCCTATCGGAACCATGCTGATGGCGAATCCGAGGATGATATGGGACAGCCACGTGAAGCGCTTTGTGTAGGAATAAAAGAACAGCATGACCAGAACGGGAAACGAGAGCCAGAAACACAGGGCCGAGAGCAGGGCGCTAGATACAACGAAGAGAAGGGACGACGCCGCGATGAAAATGACGGCGTCATGCCGCGATATCGTGCCCGACGGCAGTTCGCGTTCCGCCGTTCGCGGGTTTTTGGCATCAATAGCGGCATCAGCATACCTGTTGAATCCCATGGCGGCAGAACGGGCTCCCACCATGGCCATGATGATCCAGAAGGCGGTCAGGACATCGAGAGGCGCACTGCGCCAGACAAGGACAAGGCTTGCAAGGGCAAAGGGCAGGGCGAACACGGTGTGGCTGAATTTAATCATCCGCGCATAGATGACGATCCGCGACAGAATACTTGAAACGGTGCCTCCGTCCACCGGATCATCGACTTTATCCTCGCCGGATGCGCGCCACGGGCAGATCCTCGTTTCAAGATACCGGAAGGTTTCGTACAGGACGAGCCCCAGAATGCTCATGCCGATAATGCCGACAAACATCTCCGTGTAGGCCACCCGGGCCCAGGAATCCATGATCATGTACCCGAGCCCCGACGCCGTGGCAAACGATTCCACAAAAAAAAGGACAGAAATCGCCGTTCCCGTCGTAATGCGGAGCGCCGTGAAGCTGTGCGGCAGCGCCGCCGGCCAGACAACCTCCCGTATGATATCCCGGTCCGTGGCCCCCATGGAGAGGAGCGAATCGTAGTATTTTTCATCGATCGACTTCACGCCGTCCCGGGTGGCAACGAGAATCTGGAAAAAGAGAATAATTCCAATAAGGATGATCTTGGAAAGATCCCCCAGGCCGAACAGGAGGAGAATGACCGGCAGGAGCACGATTTTGGGGATGGGGTAGATCATGAACACCAGGGGCGACACGATCCTGTCCACACGCCTGCTGTAGCCGATGATAATCCCGGCGGGAAAGGCAAGGCACCAGGCAGCCAGGATGCTGACGATCACGCGGTAGGCGCTGATGCCGAAATGCTTCCAGAACGCGGCCGTGCCGGCGGCCGCCAGAAATGCCCGGACGGCGTCTTCCGGCGCAGGAAGAATCGGCGACGCAACCGCCAGGGCGGCAAGCTTCCACACGAGGAGCGCCATGGCGGCGGACAGTATATAGCCTGCGGTGGTGCGCGCCGGTTTCATGTTTCCTCCACCATTTCCCTGATGCTGCGGCACGCGGCGAAAAAGGCATCCTCCTGGCGGAACGCCCGTGTGCCCGACCCGGGATTGTTGACAATGGCCCTGATCCGCGCCGGCCGCCGACTCATCACCATGATTTTATCGCCGAGGAACACCGCCTCCTCGATGCTGTGGGTCACGAGGATCATAGTCAACCGGTGCGAATGCCGGATTTCCAGCAGCGTATCCTGCAGTTTTTCCCGGGTAAAGGTATCGAGCGATGAAAACGGCTCGTCCATCAGCAGGATGTCCGGGTTCAGCGCCAGGGCGCGCGCAATGGCAACACGCTGTTTTTCCCCGCCGCTCAACCGCGCCGGGTAATAGTTTCGGTGCTGCATCAGTCCGAGCGTTTCCAGGAGTTCCGTGGCTACGGTATTTTGCTCCGGCCGGGACACACCGTGCAGCTTCATGCCGAGACAGACGTTCTGCCAGATGGTCTTCCACGGGAGGAGGCCGAAATCCTGGAGAATGAAGGCCGTATCCCGCGAGGGGCCCTGCAGAGGTGTGCCGTTGACGGTGACGGTACCCGTTCCGTAGGCGGTGAGGCCCGCAAGAATATACAGGAGGGTCGTTTTGCCGCACCCTGACGGACCGATAATCGCCATCGATTCCCCGTCGGCAACGGAAAAGTCTATGCCGTCTAGCACCCGAAGGGTCCCGCCGTCGAATTCCTTATGTAACGATTCTACGTGTATCACTGTTGTTACTCTGTACCCGCTCCTTCCCATACCGTATCGCCGTAAGTGACTCCGGCGGGTACCAGTTTTCGTTCCGCCAGCCAGTAGACCACCGACATGACGTCTTCCTCTGACGGGAGCCCTGGTGCGGGAAACGTCTGCAGCGTGTACGTGCCCGCCAGGGAAGGGGGAAAGCGGGTTTTGCTTACCAGCAGTTCCATGAACGCCGGGGGATTATCGTTGATCATCGCCACGCTCCGGGCGTATGCCTTCAAGAAACGTTGACACAGATCGGGGTTCCGGACCAGGAACTCGGCCTTCATGGCGATGACGGTGGCCGTCATGTCGAGCTTCCGGTCATCGGCGATCAACCGCGCACCTTCGGCCATGGCCTTCGACGCCAGGGGCTCGGGAATCAGGGCCAGTTTGACCGAGTCGGCCATGAGCATCTGATAGCGGATGGGAATCTGCCTGATTTCTATCTTTTTCACCGCTTCCCGGGGAACACCCTCTTTCTCCGTGATCCTGTCGAGCATGTATTCGATAATCGATGCCGTCGAGATGGCAACGGGAACGCTCCGGATCTGCTGCACGCCGGTGATGCCCGAGCTGGGCGACGCCAGAAGGGCAAACATCCGCCGGTCGCTTCGGGTCCGGTACGCCGTCGTAATCACCCGCAGGTCGTCACCGCCGGCGTTCAGGAGAATCGTGTTCAGAAGGTCCCCGAAATATCCGTCGAGGGCGTTGCCCCTGATCGCCGCGTCCCGTTCCAAGGCGCTATTGAAATTGATAATTTCAACCTTGATACCTTCCTCTCTAAACAGACCCCGCTCCTGTGCGACAATGAGGGGCAGGGTATCAATGACGGGTAAAATGCCCAGCCGCAAAGCCGGGGATTCCCGGCCAGACGCAACTCCGGGAATCGTTATGCCGAACAACATGACGAAAAGGACGATATTCCTCCAGGTACGCATTTCCGACCTCCGAGCCATACGATTACGAATTCATTTCCATGCCGATCAATAACACCGCACAGCAATGTGGCACTATCAAATTCAGAGCATCTCAATATAGATGGGCACCTTGGGGAGGTCAACTTTTTTTGATGATGAATAGGTCGATAAAAAAATTCAAACCATCTCATCTTACATCACTCCAGACTTCTTAAAGATACGGCGACAGCAGCCATGCCAGCGAGTCGCGCACTCTCACCGGCAGTGAACGGCTGTCCAGCTCTTGCAGGGTAACAGGCTGTGACCGTTGTATCGCCGATTCGACGTGTGCCGTCAGTGTTTGTGCGAGCGGTCGGTCAAAAATCTCAACCGCCAGTTCGAAATTGAGTCTCAGGCTTCGGGGATCGATGTTGGCCGAACCGATGTGCAGGTAATGGTTGTCAATGATCACAAGTTTGCTGTGAACGAAGGGCGGAGGCTGGTAATAGACACGAACACCCCGTTCCAGGACTTCCCAGAGCAGATTGCGCGTTGCCCAGTGGGCCAGGAGAGAGTCGTTTTTTGCCGGCAGTATGATAGTTATTTGAAGGCCGCGCAACGCCGCCGCCTGAAGAGCGGCAAGCAGTCCCCGAGGCGGAAGAAAGTAGGGCGTCATGATGATAACGGACGTTCTAGCTGCCGATACGGCACCGGTGAGTATCATGACAAGCTTGTCAAGGTCCTCGTTCGGACCTTCCGTAATAACGCGGCATGCCGCCGGACCTTGCCGGGCGGCTTCACCCGGCGCAGATCCTCCGTACACCCCCGTGAGAAAGCCCCAGTCCTCGATAAAAACCTCTTCAATCTGTTTGACCACCGGCCCTTTCAGCCGGAAATGGAAATCAACGACCCGTTTCGAATTTTCATGCTGCTCCGCAAGATAGCTGTCGCCGATATTCATCCCTCCCGTGAACGCGATCACCCCGTCGGCAACGAGAATTTTTCGATGATTGCGAAGATTGATCGTTACGGAGGGAGGAATCAGTTGCGGTGGAAGAAATTTGGCAAAAGTAATGCCGCGCTTTTTCAAAAGCCTGCTGGCTCGCGGCAGGTGCAGCATGTCACTGAACCCGTCGACAATGACCCGTACATCAACACCTCGCCGGGTCGCCCGGTCAAGGGCGTTGATAAAGGATCGGCCGGTATCGTTCGTTTCAAAAATATAGGTTGCAAGAAACACCGTTTTCCGGGCATGGTCAATTGCGGAAAGCATTGCCGGATATGCCTGCTCTCCGTTGTGAAGCACCTCAATCAGGTTACCGCCTACAAGCGGTCTGTCGGTTACACGATCTGAAATGTTAACAAGTTCGGGATGTTCACTCTGACTGCCGGCGTCGGCGAATGGGCCGGCCTTCCGCTTTCGCATGGACTTCGCTTCGACGGCGTGCAGTGATTCCGAACGGCGTTGCAGTTTCCGTGCCCTCGTCCGAACCCGGTTGATGCCGAAAAGGTAGTACAGAAGAGGACCGCCAAAGGGTATGAGGAAGCACACTACGATCCATCCGATCGCTGCCTTGGGATCACGTTTTGACAGCAGCGCGTGGCCGGCACTGACAACAGTGACAACAGTAGCCAGCACCGTCATTATCGTCTTGAGAATATCCATAGAAGAAGTTCCATCGCCCCGGTTATTGTACCCGTTCCGTGCATCAACATTCACGAATCGCTGGAAGGCATTTATAAGGGACCAAGGATTTCACTTGACAGGTCATATCCCCCGGATAAGATTCATAACTAATATATCGGTTTATTGGAGTCAAGCAATCAAGCGTTTCCAAATGAAAAAGAATGAAAATGGTAATATTGAATGGTCTGCGTGCCAATACGGAGATCCGATGAAGAGATAATCGCGTGCGCAGACCTATTAATCATTATCCGTTCATACGACCCCCGCATCGTTCCGCTTTATGACATGAATTGCGCGAGCTCCGCTTTATGTTTACCGTACAATTGATTATTACCGGCTTAATTTTTCTTGACAAAATCTGAATAAGTTGTACGTTTTGTAAGTATCTTTGAGTGAACAGCTATAATTTAAATTCATTGTTATTCACCTCGGTCCAAAGGAGGGTGCCGTGGCGTGATTGATGATTATATCCCGTATCTCGGTGAAGAGAACGGGATATTTTATTTTCGGGATACGCCTGGTTTATTAATCAGTTCGCCGGCATATAAAGATAGGAGGTGTTTCTATGTTTTATGAAGAGATTGAAGAAGGCAGGGTTTATAAATCTATCTCGACAAAACCGATCACCGGAACGGAGATTGATTTGTTTGCCCAGATGTCGGGAATGGACCTCCCCGGATTTTTGGACGCAGCGTTTGCTCGCGGGTGGGGCTTCAAAGACAGGGTGACGCCGGGGCCATATATCATCGGATGTATGATGGGCCTGATGGCGAAGCAAGGCTTTCTGGCTGATGCTGTCTGGACAGGTGCCACCGACATTTCCTTCAAGACGCCGGTAGTACCGGGCGATCGTATTTCCGCCGAGGTTGAACCACTTGCCAAAAAAGATTCAAAACGCGGGGGCGGTCTGATCACGTACAAATGGCGGATCAAGAACCAGGATGACAAGCTGGTCGCAGAAGGAACCAATACCTGACTGTTTCCTGGCAAGTAATCATCTGTACGATGATACAAGTCACTGTTACATTTCAAATAGTGCTGGCTTTGTAAAAAGTCTAACTTCTTGACAATGTCATTACCTTAGCCCAATTTTTCTTTATCTCCCCTCCCCACATGGGAGGGACCGGGGGAGGGGAAGTTGATTCTCGGCAAATCGTTACGCCGATGTCATCGACATATTCGTTATGCCGCAATCTTCGTCATTGCGGTCTGCGCATACGTATGACTCATCCATCTGCCAAGAAGTGCCCGGGTTCATATGCATCGATATCAATTTCACCTCTGGTATAGGCATCATGCCAGCCCTCCGGCACCGGCATTTCACGGTACATTCGATCCCGCCACGATTCCAGCAGCAGTCTGTCGCGACCCATGAAATCGGCCCCGCACATGACCTTATGCCCCGTCTCTGATGCGAGGTCGTCAAACCAGCGACATCCCGACTCGGATCGCATGATATGATGGTCGATGATGAGGACCCTCACATTCCGTGCAAGATTCAGCGCGTTGAGGCGTGCCCTTGTGGCGTGTTTCTGGGAAATATGCTTCAGATAGAGGGGCGGACCCGAAACGAGCACGATGCCGGGTTCCCATTCAAGAATCTGGGACACCGCTCCGTCATCAAGCAACTGAATGTCAGATGCATGAACAAACACCTCGCCTCCGTCGGTAATGCGGGTCATCATGACGGTTCCCAGGTTGTTGCCGTGCTCACCGTGAGGCTGGGGTGTTGAAAATGTCATCAAATCATCACCGGTGCCGTCGACGATCGGCAGATTCCGCTCAAGTGCCTGTGATAGTTCGTTATAGCGCACGGACATTGCATTAAGGGGATAATCGGGTGCTTTGCACCAGAATTGGTTATTCCGACAGGCCTCAGCCACCTGTCGTACAGCAAGCTGGAACGGATTGGCATTGACAAGCGGCACATGATCGCCGTGATAGTGACTTATGACAATATCGGTGGCGGTTGCAACCGACTCGATGATGCGTCTGCGTACCTGCGCCCCCACATACACCTGGCAAGGATGCGGCAGTTTTCCATGGCGCCTATACCCAAGGGCAACACCGGGATCGATCACGATTGTACGACCGGCCACTGTAACGACGGTACACAGGCCGCGAACCCCGAGCGATTCCGTGCCGATTATAGAGATGTGCATACTAAGTTCCTCATGTGCATCATGTATGGAAACCTTTGCATAATTTGTAAACCGATGATTTTGGTCTCCGGCCAGTGATTTTTTAAAATATTAGGTTCATTTCTGACCGGTTCTTGTAGAAAAACTGCTCTTTTACAACAGGAACGACTT